>SFGA01000080.1 GCA_004556705.1 Ruminococcus sp.
ATAATCGACCTCGTAAAAGACTTGGATACCTCACGCCAAACGAAAAATTTAAACAAATTATTAATCAGAATTCTGTTGCATTTGCAAGTTGAATTCAGCCTTAAATTCAAATCACAGAGAAGTGAATAGACAGTATTACCCGACAGAGCAACTACGACAAAGCAATGCCATCAAAAAAAATGACAGCACACACAAAGCATAGACTGATTGTCTTGCCCTAAAAGATTGATTGGAATTTATTCAGGACTGCCTATCACTTAGATAGAAGTCCAAGGTCTGCTGAAATACATAATTCAAAAATTGAAATTGCTTGACTGCAAATTTAGTAACTTTGCTTGACAAATTAACGAGAAAGAAGAGAAAATGAAAGCCGACCGCATAACATCACCTATACGCAAGCAGGGGGTTCGTGCTTCGTAAGACAGGAAAGTGGTAAATTTAAAGTTCAGTTCATCGTAGGTAGCTTAGTGGTAAAAATCCCTGCCTGCGTATAGCTGCAAACCGTTGTTAGCAATCCGCTGCGCTCCTTGCTAACAATGGCTCGGCGACTTACGTCGCTTGCCGTAAGCCGCCGCTTCGCGGACTGCTTACAACAAGCGACTTGGCTAAATAGCTCCGCTTTTGTATCTTCGATACAGCTTCGCTACTTCGCCAATTCGCCGAGCCATTGTTATGGGCCATTTTTGAATGACAATGCGAATAGATACAGACAAACAAATGAATTTACTTAGTGATAAGAACGTTGCAATAATTGGTGGTGGACCCGTTGGACTGACTATGGCAAAATTATTACAGCAAAACGGCATAGACGTTTCAGTTTACGAAAGAGACAACGACCGAGAGGCAAGAATTTTTGGTGGAACCCTTGACCTACACAAAGGTTCAGGTCAGGAAGCAATGAAAAAAGCGGGATTGTTACAAACTTATTATGACTTAGCCTTACCAATGGGTGTAAATATTGCTGATAAAAAAGGCAATATTTTATCCACAAAAAATGTAAAGCCCGAAAATCGATTTGACAATCCTGAAATAAACAGAAATGACTTAAGGGCTATCTTGTTGAATAGTTTAGAAAACGACACGGTTATTTGGGATAGAAAACTTGTTATGCTTGAACCTGGTAAGAAGAAGTGGACACTAACTTTTGAGAATAAACCGAGTGAAACAGCAGATTTGGTTATTCTTGCCAATGGCGGGATGTCCAAGGTAAGAAAATTTGTTACCGACACGGAAGTTGAAGAAACAGGTACTTTCAATATACAAGCCGATATTCATCAACCAGAGATAAACTGTCCTGGATTTTTTCAGCTATGCAATGGAAACCGGCTAATGGCATCTCACCAAGGTAATTTATTATTTGCTAACCCCAATAATAATGGTGCATTGCATTTTGGAATAAGTTTTAAAACACCTGATGAATGGAAAAACCAAACGCAGGTAGATTTTCAAAACAGAAATAGTGTCGTTGATTTTCTTCTGAAAGAATTTTCCGATTGGGACGAACGCTACAAAGAATTGATTCATACGACGTTGTCATTTGTAGGATTGGCTACACGGATATTTCCTTTAGAAAAGCCTTGGAAAAGCAAGCGCCCATTACCCATAACAATGATTGGGGATGCCGCACATTTGATGCCGCCTTTTGCAGGGCAGGGAGTAAATAGTGGGTTGGTGGATGCCTTGATATTGTCTGATAATCTAGCCGATGGAAAATTTAATAGCATTGAAGAGGCTGTTAAAAATTATGAACAGCAAATGTTTATCTATGGCAAAGAAGCACAAGAAGAATCAACTCAAAACGAAATTGAAATGTTTAAACCCGACTTTACGTTTCAGCAATTGTTAAATGTATAAAATGGAATAAAACGGCACATAACAAACAAATTGGCAATAGAGCCGGTGAAGTACTTCTATTGAACTTTTGTGCAATGTTGAAGATTAGTAATTCTATTCAACATTTGTGCTAAAAGTCGGCTCCATCGCCAATTTGCCAGCCGTTATGCGGCAGCTTAAAAAAAGACGACACCAAACCAAAAAAATCATCTTGACAACCACCCGACTTTGAACTACGAAGGATGAAATTTTTCAGGGACAACTTCCAGCATTTCCAAAAAACAGTTTAACCATTGACTTGGAGACAAACAAACAATTTGAGCATTAAGGTTTAAACCGAATTTTTCCGAAATTGACCTGACCTGACTTTTCCTGAAAATCGACTTTAAAGCTGTTTTTACAGATAAATCAGGTTTCTCTAACAGACAGGAAATAAATGCTAAGTATTTGGCTTTAAACTTAAAATCAAAAAATAAGTGTTTTCTTTTAATGTTTAACAGGGCTGATTTGACAGTTGGCGGTGGCAAGAAACTTTCAGGACCTACCTCATAGACAAGTTTCAAATCAAAAAAAGTATGATAGAAAACGGTATATGGATTGTAAAGCTTCCTCGAAAATAACTTTTGTGTAGGTTCTAATTGAAGGATAATGGAACCTCCCAGAAAATTTTCAAGACTCTCAAACATCAGGATTTTGAAAATATCGGAAGTAATGCCATAAGGAATATTTGACACCACTTTGAAAGGAAATTTCGGAACTGCAAAATTCCTAAAATCACAACCGACAACTTGAACATTTCGGGCATCAGAAAATAATTTTCGTAAATGTTCAACCAAAGCTGTGTCGTTTTCAATAGCAACAACATTGTTGGCGATTTTTAATAAATGAACAGTAAGAAACCCCTTGCCTGCCCCAATATCTAAAACCGTATCCTGATTACTTATATTTGCTTGTCTTATTTCATCTTTTATTAGCACTTTATCAATAGTAAAGTGCTGACCCGTAAAACGAACGGGCAATTTCTTTTTTGTCATTACCTTAATTCCGCAACACTTTGATTTAACTTTATTTATAAGTACCTGAGCAACAAAAAGTTGCTCAGGATTTTGCCATGTCAGATTTTTCACCTATC
>SFGA01000081.1 GCA_004556705.1 Ruminococcus sp.
TGTTTATTGTAAAATAGAATTACCGAAAGTTGCAAACGGGAATTGGAGAATGTTGCATCTCCAAATTGGAGAAAGTTGCAAGGCATTCGCTAGAAGCGCTCAGGAACGGTGTAGCGCTTGAGTGGCAGCCACCAAGTATGAGCATTCCCATGAAAAGATCCATTGCAGGTATATCCAAAAACCATTAACCTTATCTTTATTGTAGTCCAAACAATAAAGACAAGGAGGAAAGGAGAATGTCAACTACAATGGATCAGATACATCATATCAGAGATATGTTCTACCGGCAAGATAAGAACATTTCTGAAATCGCATCTGAGACCGGCCTTAACTGGAAAACGGTCAAAAAATATGTGGATATGGAGGACTTTAACAATCCATCTCCCAAACCTGCATCATCAGAGGTTCACGAATCCAAGCTTGACCCATTCAAACCTTTGATTGATGAATGGCTGCAGGCAGACAAGCTTGCACCAAGAAAGCAACGGCATACAGCCAAAAGAGTATTTAAACGCCTCAAGGATGAAGCAGATGGTTTCGGCTGCAGTTATCGGCTTGTTGCCTTATACGTCAAACAGAAGAAAGAGGAACTACGGCTAAAAAGAACCGATGGCTATATCCCTCTTAATCATCATCCCGGCGAAGCCCAGTCAGACTTTGGAACAGCCGATTTTTATGAAAATGACAGGCTTCATCACGAGGCTAAGTACCTTGTGCTCAGTTTTCCCTACAGTAACGGAGGTTTCCTCCAGCTTAATTATGGCGAAAACATGGAATGTCTTCTGGAAGGACTGGTTGCCATATTTGAGCACATCGGTGGTGTTCCCACGGAAATCTGGTTTGACAATACCAGAACCATTGTTACCGAAATCATCAAAGGTGGCGGGCGTAATGTAACAGAGCGGTTTCAACGCTTTTGTGAACACTACCGCATTAAGCCGGTTTTTATGAATCCTGAATCCGGATGGGAAAAAGGAAACGTGGAAAACAAGGTTGGCTACCTGCGCCGCAACGAACTTGTACCGGTACCCCGCTTTGATGATCTTGTGAAAGAAAACAAGCATCTTCTGGATCGTTGTGAAATCGATATGCAGCGTGAGCACTATGATGACGATGATGACCGCTTTATCAGTAAACTGTTTGAAGAAGATAAGGCTCGTTTACTGCCGCTTCCTTCCGTTCCGTTTGATACGGCACTTTACACAACGGCAACAACGGATAAATGTGGAAAGTTTACTCTTGACGCAGGAAAGCACCGTTATTCTGCTTCACCGGCTTTCTGTGAGTCCATTGTAAATCTCAAGATTACATCCTCTGATGTGATTGTCATGGACAAAGATATGCACGAAGTGGTGCGTCATAAGCGCCTTTACGGCAATGAACATGAAAGAATGGACTGGCTGCCATACCTTACATATATCGCCAGGAAACCCCGTTCTCTTCGAAACAGCGGCATATATGACATGATGCCACAAACCATGCAGATATACATGGATAACTGCGAAAGCAAGGAACGCGGACGTGTCCTGAAGGTGCTTGCAGAACTTACGGAAAGAACCGGGTTTGCCAGTGCTGTCAGAACAGTTGACGAAGCAGTCCGGCTGAATGCCACAGATCCGGACAGTCTGCAGAGCCTTTACAGGCGAACCTATGCAGATGTACCGCTTCTGCCTCCGCTTGAAAACAAAGTTTTACTGCCACAGCAGAAGGTCATTCCGTTCAGAAATGATCTGAAAATGCTGGATGCCGCCCTTAAGAAGGGAGGTGTCTCAAATGGCTGATATAGAAAAATCCATTGCAGCATGCTGCAAACAGCTCAAGCTGTCCACGAACTTTGCAGGACAGGCTTTCGAGCAGAAAGGAGACACACCGCAGGAATACCTTTTAAACCTCCTGACAAACGAAATTGAATACCGTACAGCAAAAAGGAAGAGCAAGTTCCTCAATACCGCCGGCTTCCCACGTAGATACCGCGTGGAGGAATTCAGGGCAGATGAGATAGATTTCCCGGAAGACGTCAGCTTCCAAAGCCTGTTAGACCTGGAGTTTTATCATACAGGAAAAAATGTCATCATGTATGGAGGAACAGGAACCGGTAAAACAATGCTTTCCATTCTGATTGGAATGTCTGCATGTAATCAGGAAATTCCGGTAAGATTCTACCGCACTGCCGGACTTATCAATCTCTTTTCCGAGAGTCAGAGCAGCGGAAAGCTTACTGCACTGAAAAAGAAGCTTAACAGTGCCCGGATACTGATTCTGGATGAATTCGGATATGTTCCGTATGACCGCACCGGTTCACAGCTTCTGTTTGATTATCTTTCTGAGATACACGAGCAGAAATCGGTGATTTTAAACACGAATCTTGAATTCTCACAGTGGGTGAACGTTCTTTATGACCAACGGATGACAACAGCACTGATTGGCAGGCTCACCCACCATGTGGAACTGATTCTGTTCCCGGGGATCAATAATCGGTTACGTGAATCAAGCATCAATGCAACTCTTTCAAGAATCAGCAGTCAGGAGGCAGGTAACAATGGCTAAAAATAAAAAAGTTATCAAAGAACAGAAAAAATATCAAAACCTTCAGGAACGCTATGAGGAGATGAATGATTATCTTCTTGATCTCATAGAAGATCACCGATGCGCAGAAGAAGATCTGAGATATCTAAATGATTTTATCCATTATAAAGAGCTGGATGAGGAGTTCCGCTATTTCAGGGAACATGCACATGAAGATGAAAACTCGGAACTTCCGTTTCCATATCTCACGCTATAACAACTAAATATGGTCTGCAATGGCTATGTAGCTGGCAGAATAGCTGCCAGCCGAGGCCTTGCAACTTTCTCCAATTTGGAGATGCAACATTCTCCAAAAATATTTTGCATTTTTCTCCAAAAAGTGCTTGCAAAAAACA
>SFGA01000082.1 GCA_004556705.1 Ruminococcus sp.
TTGAACCAAATCGTCACCCTGTGACGATGGCTTGATTTACTTTTTTCTCTTATATTAAAGCTATCTCTTGCCGAGGTAGTCTTTTTTGTATACTCTATTCTAGTAACTGAAAATTAAAAATCCCAAAGATGACGTTCAGTTTGGCGACCAACTCATCTTCGGGATTCCCAGTGTTAAAGATAAAACTTCAACCCAAAATGAGTATACCTGATTTTTCTCCATTCGACAAGTATGTTCGTGGCCCACCTTTGTAAAACTTTGTTTTTTCTCACTGAATACATATGTTTTACGAAAGGATTGAACCATGAAGTATACGAATTCCACACTTTTTAAAACCGAACTTCAAAACATCTCGGATGTTCTTGAACTGATCAATTACCGTCCCCGTACCATCGACAGTTATCTCCAGTGCATCTTTGAATGCTGTTCCTGGCTCCGGGATACTTATAACATCCCGATTGCTGATGCTGATATCCTGCAGTTACGGGCATTTCTTCTACATCTCAAACGCAGGAAAGAAGAAGGTGGTCTCGGATATGCCCCTCGTTCTGTGAACCTCTATAACTGCGCCTTAAAAAAATATTTCCGCTTTGTTCTTAAGAAACCTCTTTCCAATGATGATCTTCCGCTCTGCAGAGTAGATCATCCACTTCCTAAAGTGCCTTCTCAGAAAGATGTGTTCAGGCTCATTCTTGAAATGGATAACCTGAAACATATGACGGAACTGGCTGTTGCCTATGGCGCAGGGCTCAGGATCAGTGAAGTAACAGCCTTGCGTTTCCGTGACATCTCGTTTTCTGATGGCACGATCACAATCTCAGAAGAATCAAGTAAAAGCCGTTATGCGGGAACCATTGAATTATCAACCAGACTGAAAGGTATCCTTTACAGGTACTGGAAACAGTGTTATCCGGACGCAAGACCGGATGACTGGCTTTTCCCAGGACAGAAACCAGGATTTCATATCACAAAAGGATCTCTTGACCGTGTTTTTAAGAAAAGGATCAGAGAACTGGGATGGGAATCCCGCGGCTACTCTTTCCACTGCCTTCGCCATGCACAGGCTCTTCATTACTATCAGTCCGGTGCGGATCTGTTCCAGGTACAGCAACGCCTCCGCCACCGCACAATCACAAGTACCCTCATCTATGTTCAGCTCGATGCAAAGCTGAAGGAGAGGAGACACATTGAAAATCCTTTCGATGCAGAAAACTTCTCCTGAGAATTCTGTTGGTTGGTGGACGGAAGAAGACCTGGCAGAAAAGGAGACGGATCCCATTACGGAACCGTTTCTTTCTGATGATACCGCCCATAATTATGCCATCCGTGATCTGCTGAAACTGAACTTCAGTGATTACTGCCTTTCCCACCCAGTCCCGGAGTTTAAACTGAAAACGCTGAATGCAATGATCAGCTGTAAAACCGGAAAACTCGGATACAATCTCATCCATTGCAGACAATGCGGTAAGATTGAAATGCGTTCCTGTTCCTGTGGAAACCGCAACTGTCCCAGCTGCGGATACCTGGAAGAAAAACGCTGGACAGCAATGCGTCAGGCTGAGGTCATTCCCGGAATACCATACTTCCATCTGGTCTTTACCCTTCCGCATACACTGGCGGATATCATGTATCAGAATCAGAAGGATACCCTGAACCTTCTGTTTTCAGCGGCAAAGGAAACAATCCTGGAACTTTCCATGAAAAAGCTGAAGATGAAACCAGGTATCCTGATGATACTGCATTCGTTTGGTTCTGACCTTTCGCTCCATTATCATCTCCATGTCCTGGTTTCCGGAGGAGGTCTCACCAAAGATAAAACATGTTTTAAACGCTGTCTTTCCAATCAGTTCTTTTTGCCGCTGAAAGCCGTAACAAAGGTCTACAGAGGAAAGTTTATGGCAGGATTGAAAAAACTGCACGATGATTTAAAACTACAGTATTTTCACGCTGCACAGAAGTATCGGAACAGTTATGAATGGAAAGACCTTCTGAACACATGTTACAACACTACATGGAATGTTGAAATCAAACCGCTTGCGCCTGTAAAAAAGCCTGGCGGTAAAACGGATGAGAAGGAAACCGCTGACAATGCAGTAAGCTACTTCGCGCGTTATACAAACCGTACTGCGATATCAAACAGCCGGATCCTGTCTTATGATAAAGAAAGAGTCACATTCCGTTACAAGGATTATCATGGATCCTCTTACACTATGAAAGAGATGACCATTTCCACAGAAGAATTCATCCGAAGATTCCTGATGCATCTGCTTCCGGCTGGATTCTGCCGTGTCCGCAGTGCCGGTTTTCTTGCAGGCTGTGTCAGAAAAAAATCCCTTGAACTGATCTATACACTTCTGAACAAAATGTATGAACCTTCAGAAGTAAAGAGTATGTCAGAAGCAGAACTGATTCTTCATTTTTTCGGAAAGGATGTAAGCATCTGCACAGACTGTGGTTCAAAGATTGAGATACTGCCACGAATGAGCAGGCGGTCAGCAGCTCTATATATCCGCGGAATGCCAACTCTGGAATAACCGAATATAACCAGATATGGGATTACTCTTGCTGTTTACGGTAAGGGCTTGTTTGCCATACCCAAAAATCCTGTATTTTATCCATACCTGCGAGAAAATGCGCTTTTTGAGAGAAAACACTCCACCCAGGAGAACCGGTTGGAAATCCGGTCAAAAAAACTTTCTCTATAAGGAAGTTCATCAAGTGCGGACGGGTGCCGACTCGGTTCAAAAGAAATATTTTCCAGACTGTCTCGTGAAAACGGGACTTTTTCTATGTCATGTCTGAAAAACATTTCTTGTTATTTA
>SFGA01000083.1 GCA_004556705.1 Ruminococcus sp.
GTAACCGCTCCATAGTCCGTACATTGTCATCCCTCCATTTTTGTGCAACAATAGTCTCAACAACAAATCAATTCGTCTAAAAAGTTTAGTTTTTGACTTTTTGGACTGCAATGGAGGAAACGACTATGGAAATAGAAACAGCTACAGTGGCACGCCAGTACCGGCTGATGGAATGGGCCGACCAGATACGCGACTGCCAGTCGCGTCCCAATGGAATGTCAGTCGATGAATGGTGCCATACACATGCTATCTCTAAGGCGAATTATTATTACAGGCTTTCGCAAGTCCGCAAAGCCTGTCTGGATCAAATGCAGAAAGAACCGGTACATCAAAGCATTGTTCCTGTGCAGATGGAGCAGTTAAAGAAAGAAACACTGTCATCCGATTCATCATTAGAAATGAACATAAACGGAATTACACTTCGCATAACAGAATCTACTTCTGATGAATTGCTGAAAAAAGTGTTGCGGGTGGTTGCCGATGTTAAATGACGCTTCCTGTTTTAAACAGGTTTATATTGTGACAGGGTATACCGACTTAAGATCCGGGATTGACCGGTTGGCGGCTCTGGTTCAAAGCCATCTTGGTGATCATTGTTTCGAGCCGGATACGATATATCTTTTCTGCGGACGCAAAACAGACCGTATCAAAGGACTGCTCTGGGAAAATGACGGCTATCTTCTTTTGTATAAACGTCTTGAAGCAGGCAGTTTTCAATGGCCGCGAACAGAATCCGAAGTCCGCGGATTAACACAGCAGCAGTTCCGCTGGCTGATGGAAGGACTGACGATCACCCCGAAAAAAGCCGTAAGAAACGTAACACAGCCTGAGTTTTTTGCCTGATCTTTTTGTGCAAAACAGAGAAATTTTCCCTGTGTTTTCTATCTCGCTCTTTCTGCGAATGACTGGGAAAACAGGCACGATAATCCGCTTTCTGACATGGTTCTCGACACATCTGTGATACAAAACCCCGGTTTCTTCCTTTTTGGGGGTGTCTTAAAGCGGTGCCTCTCCGGTGCATTTTAAAGCGATACATCCATAGGCAAAATGACGAAAAAGGCGAAAAAACGGATTCGCAAAATCGTGAGGGATCTGCTATAATAGTCCTTAGAAAGGATGATCTGCTATGGCAATGAAATACACGGAAGAACAACTGAATAAATTTGATAAAGCAACACTTGTGCAGTTGTTTCTGGCTACGCAGGAGCAGCTTGAAAGCATCGATTCAAAACTCCAGCTTGTGTTAGAACAGCTTGCCGTGGCAAACAGCAAACGTTTTGGCAGGTCGTCTGAAAAAATGGCTCCGGATAACCAGATCGCATTTATGGAAGTAGACGGAAAACTTGTATTTTTCAATGAAGCGGAAGCCGTTGTGGCGAGCACGGAGTATGACGAAAACGCCCCCGTAAAACAAAGATCAAAAAAAGTCAAAGGAAAACGTTCTCTCGTTCTTGCGGACCTGCCGACCGTGGAGATCTCCCATAAAATGACGGAAGAAGAACTTATCCGGGAGTTCGGAGACAACGGCTGGTATCAGTTAAAAGATGAGATTTACAACCGATATCGTTTTACGCCTGCCAAGATCGAGATCGAGGAACACCACGTAGGGGTTTACAGATCCAAAAAGGACAATCATTTCAAAAAGGCAGACCATCCGGCGTATCTGCTCCGTAACAGTCTGGTCTCCCCTTCGCTGTTAGCAGGGATATTGAATGCCAAGTATGTAAATGCTGTTCCATTGTACCGCCAGGAGCAGGAGTTTGCCCGTTATGGTCTGGAGATCAGCCGCCGTGAGATGGCACACTGGACGATACTTTGTACGGAAAGATATCTGTCGTTGATCTATGACTGTATGCATAAAAAACTATACGAGTATCATGTCCTGCAGGCAGATGAAACACCGGTCCGTGTTACGAAGGAAAACAGAACGGAAGGCTCCAAACACTTCATGTGGGTCTATCGGACCGGAAAAATGTATGAGGATAGACCGATCATCCTATATGATTACCAGCCATCGCGAAATCTATCGCATCCGAAGAAGTTTTTAAAAGACTTCCGTGGGATCTGTGTGACGGACGGATATCAGGTTTACCACACACTGGAAGCAGAACGGGAAGATCTGACCATCGCAGGATGCTGGGCTCATTCCAGACGCTACTTTGACGAAGCACTAAAAGCCTTGCCCAAAGCCAGACGTAACGATTCGCTCGCCTATCTGGCACTAAAACAGATCCAAGCGATCTACCGCGAGGAAAAGAAGCTTGCAGAGGAATCTGCCGCAAAACGACTGAAACATCGCCAGGTTATCATCAAGCCAATGGTAGATGCTTATTTTGCGTGGGTAAAAGAAAATCTGCCTAAAGTTCCGGCAAAAGGAAAAACGCATAAGGGATTATCCTACTGCATCAATCAGGAAAAATATCTGCGCGTCTTTTTGGAAGACGGCGAAGTACCGATAGATAATAATGCAGCAGAACAGTCCATCCGCGGTTTCTGCATTGGCAAAAAGAACTGGGTGATGATCGATACCATCGCCGGAGCAGAATCAAGCGCTATCATTTACAGCATTGCAGAAACAGCAAAGGCAAACAATCTTAAACCATACGATTATTTTGAATATTTGCTGTCAGAAATCCCAAATCATATGGATGACAAGAATCTGAGTTTTCTGGAAGATCTATTGCCTTGGTCAGAAAAACTGCCGGATCATTGTCGCAAACCAAAACCTGCCTCGAAGCGATGAGGTACTTTTTTGTCAAGATACTCACTATGGAGCGTTTAC
>SFGA01000029.1 GCA_004556705.1 Ruminococcus sp.
TCATAACTTAGTTTTGCTTTAGACATAAAAATTCCCCTTAAAGTAGTCTTGAAATCTTTTTGCTTTTTTCAAGTGTCTACTTTAAGGGGATTATATCAATTCTGCATCAAGAGGGTTCTTTTTTCTATTTCCCATTTTTTACGGACTTGCTCAAAAAGAGCCGCCGTAATGATTTTATTTTGTTTTAGCCTTTTCCAAAAGCGGATTTTTATAATCCTTGCCCGTGACAAGCTTGCTAAGTGCAAACAGGGCGAGCACGTTCGGGATAACCATAAGGTTGTTAAACATATCGGTAAGCTCCCAAACAAGGTCGTTTGAAAGACAAGAGCCGAGTATGATAAACGCCATTGAAATTATGAAATAAGGTATAACAGCTTTTTGTCCGAAAAGGTATTTGACGTTGACCTTTCCGAAGAACGTCCAGCCGAGAATTGTCGAAAAAGCAAAGAACAAAAGGCAAATTGCGATAAATGAATTTCCTGCCTTTTCGCCCATAACGCTTGAAAATGCAAGCTGTGCCATATTGGTCTTGCTCACTCCCGCCTCACAGCCGTCTGCAAGGATGCCGTTGTTGGCATAAAGTGTCGAAATAACAACAAGAGCAGTCATTGTAAGCACGATAAAGGTATCGATAAACACGCCGACCATAGCGATTGTTCCCTGCTGATGAGGTGTATCGGCATTTGCGATTGCGTGAGCGTGAGGGGTTGAGCCCATACCTGCTTCGTTTGAGAAAAGTCCACGCTTTACGCCCTGACTGATTGCGGTTTTAAGCGCATAGCCTATCGAACCGCCGATAATTGCATTCGGCATAAAGGCATATTTGAAAATAAGTCCGAAGGTTTCGGGAATATACTTAATTCTTGCGATAAGAATTACCAAGCTGCCGATAACATATAAAAGTGCCATAACAGGAACAATCTTTTCCGTAACCGCCGCAAGACGCTTTACACCGCCTATGAATACAATTCCCGAGATAACGCCGACCGCTATGCCGACCGCAATTTTCGGAACGCCGAAAGCCGTGTTAAAGGTTTCGCCGATTGAGTTTGACTGCACCATTGCACCCATAAAGCCGAGTGCCAGCGTGATAGCGATTGCGAACATTGCCGCAAGCACCTTGCCGAATTTGCCCTTAAAGGCTGTTGTTATGTAATAAACAGGGCCGCCGACAAGCTCGCCGTTTTCGTCGTGCGTTCTTGTCTCCTGAGCCAAAACCGCTTCGGCATATATTGTTGCCATACCGAAGAAAGCGATTATCCACATCCAAAAGATTGCCCCGGGTCCGCCGACAAGGATTGCACCGCAAGCACCTACGATATTACCCGTACCGACCTGTGCGGCAATGGCGGTTGCAAGCGCCTGAAAGGGACTCATACCTTTTTGGCTTTCCTTTTGCTTTGAAAAGAGGTTTTTCATACCCTCATTAAAGCATCTGACCTGAACAAATTTTGTCTTAAACGTGTAAAAAAGTCCTGCGCCTATCAGCAAAACAATAAGAATATAGTCTGAAAGGTACATATTTACCTTTTGAACTATCGGTAACAAAAAATCTGAAAATGAACTCATTTATCTACCTCCTAGCGTAATATTGGAATTATACTATACCTTAAATTCCGTGTCAACAAAAAGACGCACTTCAAGGCACGAACACACCTTAAAGTACGCCGTAAATTTATATATTCTCCGCTACAATATCGCCCATTTTTGAGCAGGACACCTTTTCAAAGCCGTCCTCATAAATGTCGCCTGTGCGGTAGCCGTCGTCAAGAGCCTTATTGACAGCGTTCTCGATTTCGTCAGCCTCTTTTGCCATATCGAACGAATAACGAAGCATCATAGCCGCCGAAAGGATTGTTCCAAGCGGATTTGCAAGGTCCATACCTGCAATATCGGGCGCAGAGCCGTGAATCGGCTCATACATACCGAGAGTTGTGTCGGAAAGCGAAGCCGAGGGCATCATTCCGATTGAGCCTGTAAGCATTGAAGCCTCATCGGAGAGAATGTCGCCGAACATATTTTCCGTTACAACAACGTCAAACTGCATCGGGTTTCTGATAAGCTGCATTGCGGTATTATCAACAAGAATATCGCTGTATTCAACCTCAGGGTACTCTTCCGATAGGCGGTGCATTGTCTTTCTCCAAAGTCTTGAAGTGTCAAGCACATTCGCCTTGTCAACGGAATGGAGCTTCTTACCCCTTTTCATTGCCGTTTCAAATGCAACTCTGCCTATTCTTTCGATTTCGTGCTCGGAATAGGGCATTATATCGGTTGCAACAAGCTCGCCGTCAACCGTTTCGGTCTTTTTCTCGCCGAAATAAACTCCGCCCGTAAGCTCACGAACGATAAGCAAGTCAATTCCGTTTTGTACTATCTCCTGCTTTAACGGAGAAGCGTTCGAAAGCTGCGGAAAAAGCTTTGTCGGACGAAGATTTGCGAAAAGACCGAGCTCCTTACGCACCTTTAGCAATGCCTTTTCAGGTCTTATCGACGGGTCAACGCTGTCCCATTTAGGACCGCCTACCGCACCCAACAAAACGCTGTCGGAGCTTTTGCATTTTTCAATTCCCTCGTCGGTTATCGGCACGCCGAACTTGTCGATTGAGCAGCCGCCGATGTCAACATAGGTATAATTGAAGGTGTGATTATATTTCTCGGCAATTTTATCCATTACCTTGATAGCCTGAGCAACGATTTCGGGACCTATTCCGTCGCCCTGCAATACGGTTATATTTTTTATCATCTTTTATTCTCCCTTGAGCGAAGCCAAAAGTCCGCCCTTTGCGATTATGTTTTGAATAAACTCGGGGAAAGGCTGTGCCTTATAGGTCTTGCCTGTTGTTTTGTCGGTTATAACGCCCGTGTCGAAATTGACTTCGACCTCGTCGCCTGCGTTGATTTCCTCCGCCGCTTCGGGACACTCCAAAATCGGCAAGCCGATATTTATTGCGTTACGGTAGAAAATCCTTGCAAAGCTCTTTGCTATTACGCAGCCCGTACCGCAGGTTTTAATTACAAGCGGAGCGTGCTCACGGGAAGAGCCGCAGCCGAAGTTCCAGCCTGCAACCATAATGTCGCCTTTATTTACGTTCTTAACAAATTCGGTATCAATATCCTCCATACAATGCAAAGCCAATTCCTTTGCGTCCGAGGTGTTGAGGTAACGAGCCGGAATTATAACGTCCGTGTCAACGTTGTCGGGATATTTGAAAACCTTACCTTGAGTGTTCATACTTTCACCTCAATTTCTCTTCTTATAATTCGGTTATATAGCCTGTCAAAGCACTTGCCGCCGCAGTATAAGGACTTGCAAGGTAGACCTCGCTCTTAACGTGTCCCATTCTGCCGACAAAGTTACGGTTTGTGGTTGAAATACAACGCTCGCCCTCGGCAAGAATACCCATATATCCGCCGAGACACGGTCCGCAGGTAGGAGTCGAAACTACTGCGCCTGCGTCAATAAACGCCGTAACATAGCCTCTTTCGACACATTCTCTCATAATCTGCATTGTTGCGGGAATGATGATACAACGAACGCCGTCGGCAATTTTTTTGCCGTTGAGAACCTTGTATGCGGCCTCCATATCCTCCATTCTGCCGTTTGTGCAGCTTCCGATAACAACCTGATCGATTTTAATATTGTGCAATTCGCAAGCAGGATGTGTGTTTTCGGGAAGATGCGGACAGCTTACCGTCGGAACGATTTTTGACAGATTGATTTCAATCGTTTTTTCATAAACTGCATCCTCGTCAGCCTCAAATATAACGGGCTTACGCTCGCTTCTGCCGTCAAGATATTTCAATGTACATTCGTCAACGGGGAAAATGCCGTTTTTAGCACCTGCCTCGATTGCCATATTACAAATGCAAAGGCGGTCGTCCATAGAGAGATTTTTAACGCCCTCGCCCGTAAATTCCATGCTCTTATAAAGTGCGCCGTCAACGCCTATCATACCAATAATGGTAAGGATAACGTCCTTACCGCTGCAATTCTCGGTAAGCTTGCCCGTAAGCTCAAATTTAATAGCCGACGGCACCTTAAACCAAGCCATACCCGTAGCCATACCTGCCGCCATATCGGTTGAGCCGACGCCCGTCGAAAATGCACCGAGTGCGCCGTAGGTACAGGTGTGACTGTCTGCACCGATAATGCAGTCGCCTGCCGTAACTACTCCCTGCTCGGGAAGAAGTGCGTGCTCAATTCCCATTTTGCCGACGTCGTAAAAATGACTGACACAGTGCTCGCAAGCGAATTCACGGCACTGCTTTGACTGCTCTGCCGCTTTAATGTCCTTGTTCGGTACAAAGTGGTCGAGGACTATGGCAATATGGTCTTTATCAAAAACATTTTCAAAGCCTGCTTTTTTGAACTCGTTTACGGCAACGGGTGTTGTGATGTCGTTTCCGAGCACAATATCAAGCTTTGCGTTTATAAGCTGTCCTGCCTCTACGCTTTCAAGTCCTGCGTGCGAAGCAAGTATTTTTTGAGTCATTGTCATACCCATAATAAGTTCTCCTTTATGCTTGTAATCCTCTGTTTATGGCGGAGAATAAAGCGTTGATTGATGCGGCGATAATATCGTCGTTTACACCTGCGCCCCATACCAGCTTGCCGTTGTCAAGCGTAATTCCGACATAGGAAATAGCCTGTGAGGAAGAGCCTATGGTCAAAGCGTGCTCCTCGTATGTAAGCTCCGAGAACGAAACGCCGAGGCTGTCTCTGACAGCGTTGCTTACTGCGTCAAGGCGACCGTTACCGTTTGCGATAACCTCTTTTATTTCGCCGTTCATTTCAACCGTAAGCATAACCTTTATGTTCTCCGAACGGAAGAAATGATAGTCAATAAGCTTAATGGGTGTGTTGATATTTATATAATTATCCGTAAACGCCTTCAATACCTCGTCGGGAGAAAGCTCTGCGTGTGTATGGTCGGAAATGCTCTTGACGGTATAGCCGACATCCTCACGCATTTTCTTCGGAAGGTCATAGCCGAACTGATGCTCAAGAAGATAGCCGATACCGCCTTTGCCCGACTGCGAATTTATGCGGATAACGTCTGTTTCGTACTGTCTGCCGACATCGCCCGGGTCAATCGGAAGATAGGGAACAGTCCATGTGTCGCAGTTATTGTCGGTACGGTACTGCATACCCTTTGCAATAGCGTCCTGATGAGAGCCCGAGAACGCCGCAAAGACAAGCTTTCCTGCATAAGGCTGTCTGTCATAAACGGTCATACCCGTATTTCTCTCATAAACCGAAACAATGTTCGGCATATTTGAAAAGTCAAGCTGCGGATCGATACCCTGTGCGTACATATTCATAGCAAGGGTTACTATATCGACATTACCGGTACGCTCGCCGTTTCCGAAAAGCGTGCCCTCAATTCTGTCAGCACCTGCCAAAATTCCAAGCTCGGAATCCGCTACGGCACAGCCTCTGTCGTTGTGGGGATGGAGCGAAACGACAACGGAGTCCCTGTATTTGAGGTTGTCGCACATATACTCGACCTGATCTGCGTAAACGTGCGGAGAGGAGAGCTCAACCGTAACAGGAAGGTTTATAATTGCCTTTCTGTCGGGTGTCGGCTTCCAAACGTCAAGCACCGCATTGCAAACCTCAAGCGCATATTCGGGCTCTGTTCCCGTAAAGGATTCGGGCGAATACTCATAGCGGTAATTTATGCCCATTTCCTTTGCGATATTTTCAAAGAGAATTGCACCGTCAACGGCGATTTTCAATATCTCTTCCTTTGATTTTTTGAACACCTGCTCACGCTGAGCGAGAGAGGTCGAATTGTAAAGGTGAACGATTGCGTTTTTGCAGCCTTTGAGAGCCTCAAAGGTCTTTCTGATGATATGTTCCCTGCTCTGCGTCAAAACCTGAACGGTAACGTCGTCGGGAATCATATCATTTTCGATAAGAGTACGCAAAAATGTGTATTCCGTTTCGCTCGCCGCCGGAAAGCCTACCTCAATTTCCTTAAAGCCGAGTTGAACCAAAAGTTTGAAAAAATCAAGCTTCTGTTCAAGGCTCATCGGTACGATAAGCGACTGATTACCGTCTCTTAAATCAACCGAACACCAAATCGGCGGCTTTTCTATATATGTTTTATCAAGCCATTTCCTTGTCGGATTTTTGACGGGGAAAAACTGTCTTGTATATCTTGATGCGTTTACCATTGTTTACTCCTTATGCCTGAGCTATAACCTCAACCTCGACCAACGCACCCTTAGGTAAGCCCTTTACCTCAACGCAGCTGCGTGCGGGTGCAGATGTAATGTATTTTCCGTAAACCTCATTAAATGAAGCAAAATCGTTAATATTTGCAATAAAGCAAGTGGTTTTTACAACCTTATCAAAAGAGGTTCCTGCCTCCTCCAATACAGCTTGTAGGTTTTTCATAACTCTTTCGGTCTGAGATTTAATTTCGTCGCCGACAATAACGCCCTGCTCGGGGTCAAGTGCAATCTGTCCCGAGGTATATACCATACCGTTTAGTAAAATTGCCTGTGAATAAGGTCCTATTGCCTTAGGTGCTTTGTTTGTTGAAATCTTGTCCATAATTATAATCTCCTTACTCAAAAAAGTTTAAGTCCTGCGTCCGTAAGCGCTTTTTTAATAGTGTGAATATGCTCGAAATTCCTTGTTTCAAGGGTAACGGTAAGATAACAGCCGTTGACATCCGAGCCTTCGGGTGCGTGCTCGTGATAAACTGCGGTAACGTTACCGCCGCACTCCGATATAATCTTTGATACCTTGAGAAGCTGACCGGGCTTGTCAACAAGCTCGATATTGAAATGACAGCTTCTGCCCGACATCAAAAGACCTCTTGCAATGACTCTTGAAAGTATTGTAACGTCGATATTACCGCCCGAAACAACACAAACAGCCTTTTTGCCTTTAAGGTCAATTTTGTCAAACATAACAGCGGCTACGGGAACTGCGCCTGCACCCTCGGCAACGAGCTTATGCTGCTCCATCAAAGCGAGGATAGCCGCCGAAATCTCGTCGTCCGTAACGGTTACGACCTCATCAACGTACTTTGAGCAAATATCGTATGTAAGGTCGCCCGGCTCTTTAACGGCAATACCGTCGGCAATGGTCTTTACGCTCGAAAGCGTTTCGATTTTACCGTCTGCAAGTGAGTTTTTCATTGACGGTGCGCCTGCCGCCTGAACGCCGTAAACCTTAACATTGGGATTTAACTGCTTAATTGCGAAAGCAACGCCCGAGATAAGTCCGCCGCCGCCGATAGGCACGATAACTGCGTCAAGGTCGGGAATCTGCTCATAAAGCTCAAGAGCGATTGTGCCCTGACCTGCTATAACATCGGGATCATTGAACGGATGGATAAAGGTATAGCCCTTTTCATCTCTCAATTCAAGTGCTTTTTTATATGCGTCGTCATAAACGCCGTTTACAAGGCAAATTTCCGCACCGTAGCTCTTTGTAGCCTCGATTTTTGAAATCGGTGCGCCGTCGGGCAGGCAAATTGTTGCCTTAATTCCGTTTTTCTGTGCCGCAAGAGCAACGCCCTGTGCGTGGTTTCCTGCCGAGCAGGCGATAACACCCTTTGCCTTTTCCTCGTCTGTAAGCTGTGACATTTTGTAGTATGCGCCTCTTACCTTAAACGAACCGGTTACCTGCAAATTCTCGGTTTTTAGGTATAGCTCCGTGTCGGGTTTTAGCTTGGGAGCATATATAACGCCTGTTTTTCTGACAACGTTTTTCAGCACATAGCTTGCTTTGTATATGTTGTCAAGAGTCAATTTACTGCTCACTTTGGTTACTCCTTTATATCAAACTGTTGATAAACTGTTCTGCCGCACGTGGCGAACGTGAACCCTTTGAAAGTGCAAACGCTTCCGCTTTGATGTCAAGCTCGTCTGACGGTATATTTAAATCGGCTTTTTCAGCCAACTGATGTACAATTTCAAGATATAAAGCCTTATTCGGCTTTGAAAAATAAACAACAAGACCGAAGCGGTCTGACAAGGACATAAGCTCCTGCATTGTGTCGGCACGGTGAACGTCATCCGTTCCCTGCCTCTCCGCAAAGCTTTCCTTTACAATATGACGTCGGTTACTTGTTGCGACGATAACCGCATTACTCGCCTTACCCGTTGCAGAGCCTTCGAGCACAGCCTTCAGCATACTGAAGCAATCGTCGTTTTTGTTAAATGAAAGGTCGTCGATAAATATAATGAATTTAAGGGGATTTCCCTCAATTCTCGACATTATGTAGGGCAAATCGAAAAGCTGATCCTTGCGAAGCTCGATAAGTCTGACTCCGCTGTCAAAAAAGTGATTGGCACAAGCCTTTACTGTTGAAGATTTACCCGTTCCTGCATCGCCGCACAAAAGCGTATTTAGTGCAGGTCTGCCCTGTGTGAGAGCCTCGATATTGTCGTATACCCTGCGTCTTTCGTCCTCATAGCCCACAAAATCGTCAAGCGATATATCGTCCGAAAAATCTATCGGATAAATTTCGCCGTTTGATACTCTGAACATTTTTGAGGTGGCAAAAATGCCGTAGCCGTAAGAGGATACACAGCTCGCTCTCTTTGAATACATTTCGTTAAAGTCAATATATGAATTGTCGAACTGCGGTAAATAGATATTTAGTGAAAAATCGAAAAAATCTTTCTCATCGAGTCTTGTAAGCTCCGATAAAATCGACAGCTCACGCTTGCAGTTTTCCTCAAGTGAGGCAGGAATTTCCTTGCCCTGCGATTTGAGAACAATATACCTGTTCTCACTCTCACAGACAGCCTTTTTCAAAAACTCCGAAAAACTGTTGTTATACTCTGCAAGGCTTGCAACGAACTCGCCGTACAAATTGAATTTTTCCGAAATATCGTCGTCGCATTTCAGCAACTTGAGCAAAGCAGCCATAGGTGCCTTGCTCAAGATTTCTCTGAAAACATTAAACGCCGATATGTTACAAATCAAAGTTCTTTTTTGATTAGCTTCCATATCCATATACCTAAAATTTAGAATTTGTTGATTATTGCTCCCTTATCGGCAGAGCTTACCATCTGAGCGTATCTTGCAAGGTAGCCTTTGAGATTTTCTTTTCTCTTAATGGGCATTGTAGCCTTACGCTCTTCGATTTCCTTTTCGTCAACCTTTAATTCGATTGAATACTCGGGAATATTGATTGAAATGAGGTCGCCCTCCTTGACATAGGCGATAAGTCCGCCGCTGACAGCTTCGGGCGAAACGTGACCTATCGAAGCGCCTCTTGTAGCACCCGAGAAACGTCCGTCCGTGATGAGCGCAACGTCTTTATCAAGTCCCATACCTGCGATAGCCGAAGTCGGAGAGAGCATTTCTCTCATACCGGGGCCGCCTGCCGGTCCTTCGTATCTGATAACCACAACGTCGCCCTTGACTATCTTACCCGCATAAATTGCGGCAATAGCCTCCTCCTCGCTCTCAAAGACTCTTGCCGGTCCCTCGTGAACAAGCATTTCGGGAGCAACTGCACTGCGTTTTACAACACAGCCGTCGGGTGCGAGATTGCCTTTCAATACTGCAATTCCGCCTGTCTTTGAATAAGGATTGTCAACGGTGCGGATGACCTCTGTATTTCTGTTTACGGCAGAGGCGATATTTTCCTTTAAGGTCTTGCCCGTGCAAGTCATAACGGAAGTATCAAGCACGCCGATTTTATCAAGCTCTTTAAGAACCGCATAAACTCCGCCTGCCTCGTTGAGATCCTCCATATAAGTAGGACCTGCGGGTGCAAGGTGGCAAAGGTTCGGTGTGTGTTCGCTTATTTCGTTTGCCATATCAAGACTGAACTCAATTCCGCACTCGTTTGCAATAGCCGGAAGATGAAGCATACTGTTAGTCGAACAGCCGAGAGCCATATCGGCGGTAATTGCATTGCGAATAGCCGCCTTTGTCATAATATCTCTTGGCTTAATATCCTTTTTAACAAGCTCCATTACCTGCATACCTGCGTGCTTTGCAAGCTCAATTCTCTTTGAATAAACGGCAGGAATAGTACCGTTGCCCTGAAGTCCCATACCGAGCACCTCAGTAAGGCAGTTCATTGAGTTTGCGGTGTACATACCCGAGCAAGAGCCGCAGGACGGACAGGTGTTTTCCTCGCACACGCAAAGCTGTTTTTCGTCAATCTTACCTGCCGAATATGCGCCGACAGCCTCAAACATACTTGAAAGACTTGTCTTTTTGCCGTCAACCCTGCCTGCGAGCATAGGGCCGCCGCTTACAAAAACAGTCGGTATATTAAGTCTTGCCGCCGCCATAAGCAAACCGGGAACATTCTTGTCACAGTTCGGAACCATAACAAGTCCGTCAAAGCCGTGAGCCATAACCATAGCCTCGGTTGAGTCTGCGATAAGGTCACGGGTTACAAGGGAATATTTCATTCCCGTATGTCCCATTGCAATACCGTCGCAAACGGCAATAGCCGGAAACACGATAGGCGTTCCCCCTGCCATTGCAACTCCGAGTTTTACGGCTTCGACGATTTTGTCGATATTCATATGACCCGGAACTATTTCGTTATAAGAGCTGACGATACCTATCATAGGACGCTGCTGTTCCTCGTTCGTAAGACCGAGAGCGTGATACAAAGAACGGTGCGGAGCGTTCTGAAAGCCGTTTACGATAGTATCTTTTACCATAAGTTACACTCTTTTCCTATTAGTTGTTGATGAGCTTATCCTCATCGCTCCAGCTGTAAAGCTTACGAATCTCTTCCCCTACCTTTTCCGAGGGATGCTCGGAAGCGAGCTTACGCATAGCGTTGAAGTGTACCTGTGCGCCTGCCGAGGACATATCGAGGAGGAATTCTTTTGCAAATGTACCGTCCTGAATGTCTGAAAGAATCTTCTTCATTGCCTTCTTTGTATCCTCTGTGATGATCTTCGGACCTGTTACATAGTCGCCGTATTCAGCTGTGTTTGAAATTGAATATCTCATTCCCGAGAAGCCGCTCTGATAGATAAGGTCAACGATAAGCTTCATCTCGTGAATGCACTCAAAGTAAGCGTTTCTAGGGTCGTAGCCTGCCTCAACAAGAGTTTCAAAGCCTGCCTGCATAAGTGCGCAAACACCGCCGCAAAGAACAGCCTGCTCACCGAAGAGGTCTGTTTCTGTCTCTGTTCTGAAGGTTGTTTCAAGAACGCCTGCACGAGCACCGCCGATACCGAGTGCATAAGCAAGAGCGATTTCAAGAGCGTCGCCTGTTGCGTCCTGCTCAACAGCTACAAGGCAAGGAACGCCCTTACCTGCCTGATACTCGCTGCGTACAGTATGACCGGGGCCTTTGGGAGCTATCATAATTACGTTTACGTTCTTCGGAGGCTTAATGCAGCCGAAATGAATGTTGAAGCCGTGTGCAAAAGCAAGCGTCTTGCCCTCTGTAAGGTTCGGCTCAATGCTTTCCTTGTAAAGAGCAGCCTGCTTTTCATCATTGATAAGAATCATAATGATATCAGCGTTCTTTGCTGCCTCTGCCGATGTCATAACCTTGAGTCCCTGAGCCTCAGCCTTTGCCCAGCTCTTGCTGCCCTCATAAAGTCCGACAATAACGTCAACACCCGAATCCTTGAGGTTCAATGCGTGAGCGTGACCCTGTGAGCCGTAGCCGATGATAGCAACGGTCTTTCCGTTGAGCTTAGCAAGGTTACAATCCTGCTGGTAATAAATTTTCTGCATAATATTTCTCTCCTTTGTGTAAATAAAGTTCATATTTAATAGCGTTACCGCTAAAATGTGTTAAATTGAGCTTGTTCCTCTTTCGATTGCCACAACGCCTGTTCGGCACATTTCGATTATGCCGATGCTTGCCATAATCTCGATAAATGCGTTAATCTTTTGGGGGTCGCCCGTTACCTCAATACTCATTGTATCGAGCGTATAATCGAGGATTTTTCCCTTATACACCTCGGTCGCCGCAAGGATTTCGCTTCTTGTCTCCGAAGTGCTTTTTACTTTGATAAGCATAAGCTCCTTTTCAAAGGAAGCCTCGGGGGTAAGCACCTTTACCTTTTTGATATTGTGAAGCTTACGAAGCTGATTTACAAGCTGCACTCTTGCGTACTCGTCGCCGTGAAGAGTGATTGTAATACGTGAATAATTCGGGTCATCCGTCTCGCCGACCGTAAGAGAATCAATGTTAAATCCTTTACGCATAAACAAGCCGCAGACTCTTGTGAGGACGCCGTACTTGTTTTCAACGTACATTGCAATAACAAATCTGTCCATCATCAATTCTCCTCTACCTTTGTAATTATATCGTCAATCGAGCCGCCGGGAGGAAGCATCGGAAGAACGAACTCATCCATATTTATAAGTGTATCGATAAGATACGGGCCGTTGTGTGCCATACCTCTCTTGAAAGCCTGTTCAAACTCGTCAATGCTCGAAACCCTCTCCGCCTCAAGTCCGAAAGCCTCTGCAAGCTTTACGAAATCAGTCTTTCTTCCGAGAGTTGTATTTGAATAGCGCTTGCCAAAGAAAAGCGTCTGCCACTGACGAACCATTCCGAGAACGCCGTTGTTAAGAAGCACGATAACGATAGGCGTATTATAGGTAACGGCTGTTGCAAGCTCGTTCAAGTTCATACCGAAGCTTCCGTCGCCCGTGATAAGCACCGTTTTGTCGCCCGTCGCAACCGCTGCGCCGATTGCCGCACCCAAGCCGTAGCCCATTGTACCGAGTCCGCCGCTTGAAGCAAAGCGTCTTTTCTGCTCAAAATCGGTGTACTGAGCCGCCCACATCTGATGCTGTCCGACGTCTGTTGCGATAATCGTCGATTTATCCTTAATCTTATTTATAACGTCAAAAATCTTCTTCGGCGTCATTGCTCCGTTTGAAGCCTCCTCCGCCTCGTCGATTATGCGTTTTTCCTCTGTCTTGAGAGCCGTAACCTCCTGCTCCCACTGCTTATGCTCTGATTTTTCGCAGCGTTCGGAAATTCTTGCAAACGAAGATTTAATATCGCCCACAAGGCCGACATCGACCTGAATGTTCTTGTTGATTTCCGAAAGGTCAACGTCAAGCTGAATAAGCTTTGCTCCCGTTGCGTATTTTGCAGTGTTGCCCGTCGCTCTGTCGGAGAAACGGACGCCGATACCGATTATCAAATCAGCCTCTTTATTAGCCATAGACGAAGCGTAATGACCGTGCATACCCTCCATACCGAGGAAACGCTCGTAGGAGTTAGGCATTGCCGAAAGTCCCATAAAGGTACAGCCGATATATGCGTCAATCTTGTCCGCAAAAGCCATAATTTCCTTTGTCATTCCGAGACCTGCCGCACCGCCGCCGATATAGATATACGGCTTTTCGCATTTGTTTATAAGCTCAACCGCCTTTTCAACATCGCTGTCATCTGCAATTTTAAGCGGAGCAAAGTCAACAACGCCCTTTCTTTCGTACTCGCATTTTGCAATTTGAACATCCTTAGGAACGTCGATAAGTACAGGACCGGGTCTACCCGATTTCGCAATCTGAAAAGCCTCACGGATAGTGTCCGCAAGCTCGTTTACGTCGGTAACAAAATAGTTATGCTTTGTAATGGGCAGGGTAATACCCATAATATTGATTTCCTGGAAGGAGTCCTTACCTATAAGCGAGGTGGGCACGTTGCCCGTAATCGCAACCATAGGTATTGAGTCAAGCATTGCGGTAGCTATACCCGTGACAAGGTTTGTAGCACCGGGGCCCGAGGTCGCAATAACGACTCCGACCTTACCCGTAACTCTCGAATAACCGTCTGCGGCGTGTGAAGCACCCTGCTCGTGAGCCGCCAAAACGTGATTTATACGGTCGCTTGCCTTATATAGCTCATCATAAATATTAAGCACCTGTCCGCCGGGATAGCCGAAAACATCGGTAACTCCCTGCTCAATCAAGGTTTCGATTATGATTTGTGCACCTGACATCATTTCAGTTTTAGTTCCCATAATTCCTCCAATATAACAAAACGCCTCTTTAAGCCTTCAGCTTAAAGAGGCGAAGAACTTCGATAAAAGAATTCCCCGTGGTACCACTCTTTTTCTTTTCTTTAAGAAAAGCACTCAACGTTTTTTCGTCAACTCTGTAACGGGAGCACCCGATTGCAGCTACTAACCGACAAGGTCCATCACAGCAACAGTTCAACGGTGATCGTTTCAATACCATTCCCCTATGCCTTGCACCGACCGGCAATTCTCTGAAGGCGAATACGGAATTTACTCCTCCGCATCATTACTTTTTAATATATTTTAGTCACTTTTTTTCTCAATGTCAAACACTTTTTATATAAATGTCGTTTTTTATATAAAATAGTTGATTGACGGGTTTTGAAAAGCCTTAAAATTGGCAATATAACTAATAATATATTTATTCGTTATGTGGTATATAATTTTTTCAAATCCCTCTGCAACGCTTCAACGCTTTGATACCGCTTCGGAATGTTGATATTTGTGCATTTCCCCACAATTCTGCCGAGTCGTCCTTTTGGTATCTCAACAGACGGATGCTTACCTATTAAAAGCTCGTTGAACATAACGCCCAAAGCATAAATATCCGTCGCAGGCATTGATTGAAAAATACCGTACTGCTCGGGTGCTGCGTAGCCTACCGTACCGAGGTACTGCGTGTCCCTGTTCTTCTCGTCCGACATAAGCCTCGACGACTGCATATCGATAAGCACCGCATTATCATTTTCGTCAATCATAACATTAAGCGGCTTTATATCCCTGTGAATTATCCGCTTTGAATGTAAAAACTTCAGCGCCTCGCACACGTCAAGGCAATATTTAACAGCTCTTTTTTTCGATAACTCCTCTCTCGAAATAATGCTTGCCAAATTTTCGCCTTTGATAAACTCCTCGAGCACAAGCATTTCACTCTCACCGCAACAAACGTCATAAATCATCGGAAGATTATTGTGCTTTTCGCCCTTGAGAGCCTTAAAAACTCCGTCGTTCTGCTCGGGCATAGAGATAAGCAAAAGCATTTTTCCGCTTTTTGAGTGCCTGTATGAGACTACCGTATTCCGCTGTGTTTTACGCAGCTCGCAAACCTTTTCATAATCCGCTTCGAGCGTTTTCTTTATATATTCTTCCTTTATACTCATTTTAGCATTTCCAATTCATTCTCGGCAAGCAATTCGTCAAGCGACCAAACCGAAAGATTGTTGTTAATGGCATATATCATTGCGCTGTCACGCTTATCCTTCGCATAAAGAGGCGCCCAATTATAGAGCTCAAGAACCGTTTGACAATCGTCAAGTTCAAGCTGCATAGCAAGGATAAGGCGAACTATCTTATCCCTTGACGGGCACTTCTCGCCTCTTAATATATCATAAAAATATGTGTAACCGATGTCGGATTTGTTGATTATATCAGACTTTGAAAGCTTGCTCTTTTCGATAAGCTTTTGCCAAGTGTCATTTAAGTCCTTTTTTATAAAGCTGTTTTCCGCCCTGCTGACAAACTCGGCAAAATCGGTTTCCTTATTTGACAGCTGCTTCAAAAGCTCCTGCGTGGTATTGTTGTTTTCAGCCTCCGTAATCGGCATTGCAGCTTCCCCCTTATTGATAATATCCCAAGCTTATTCCGCTGAAATTGGGATTAACGCTTATTCTTCTTGAATCGTCGCAGTCCTTTAAGTAAACGGAGGTTATTCCCGTTCCCCTGCTCCAATTTGAGCTGACCCTTGAACCCTCGGGCATATATACGGTTTTTATGTATTTATTCGAGCAAAAGGACGTTTCCTCAAAGTATATCTTTTTATCCGAAGCAAAGGTAAAGATTTGCTCTGTCTTACCCGCAGGATAAACGATTTTACTCATATTCACCCTGTCATACCCGTACACATCGGAAACGGTAGCCTTATCCATATAAAGAACGCCGTTGATACTGTAATAGCTCTTTGAAACGCTGTCGGACGGTACGGTAATATTCTTTAACGACGTGCAGCTGTCAAAATTGTACTCGGAGCACTCAAAAGCCGAGCCGTATTGCTTTGAGCCGATAAACTCACTCATATACGGATTATTGCATATAGCTTTGGGACTTAATCCCACGCACTCTTCGGGTAATTTGTAGGCTTCCGTTCTCTTTGCAAACGGATAGAAAATCAAATATCGGTTCGAATAGTTCTTAACGAAAACAACGCCGTCCTCGGAATAGCAATATCCGTTGCCGTCGGTGTTGCTCTGAAATGTAACGCTTTCAAGCGACGGGCAGTTATTGAATATGCTTGAAAAATAACAGCTTCCGACAGGCGATGCCAACGTAACGGTTTTGCTCGGGAAAACAATCGACGTCAAATTGGGAAGATTGTTAAACATTACCTTCGGTCTGCTTGCGTCCCTTTGTATTGTCAAGGGCGTCTGTGCGCTCTCAAAAACTATCTTTTTAATGCTTGAATTATCCGAAAACGCCTTTTCGCCGATATATCCCACATCCCTGCCGTCGTGCGTTGCAGGCACAACCACAGTCGAAGCATTGCCCGTATATTTTACAAGCCGTGCTTTTTCATTATATATATCCCATTCAAATTTGCTTTCAGCTGCAGGCGATACATTGTCCGCCTTGTCATTACTGCCCGAGCTGTTACCCGTGCTTAAAGCAGGTTTTTGGGCTTTGTTGCTTTTATCCCCCGAAGCGTTGTCACGCTCAGCCGAAGTCTCGTTCGATAATTCAGACGGCTTATCCTCGGTTTTATTCTCAATCGCATCAAAGAGCTTGACAAAAAAGCCCTTTCCGCCCTGCTTTTCCGACTCAACCATGACAGCTTCATAAAGCTCTTCTCCGTTCTCGTCGGTCACGGGCTCTCCGTTCGGCTCGGTAACGGGAATAAGCGTTGTTTCGCCTGCGTCGCTCTTGTTTACCGTCGCTCCGTTTATAAAAAACGCCGAGACCGTCAAAATCGTAAGCGTTGCCAAAACAGCGCCCGCAATATTGACAGCCTTATTGTTAATATGATTTTTTTGCCTGATTTTTTCCTTTTTCGGAGCTTCAGCCGCAGCCTGCTCTTGTCGAGTCTCCCCGATATAAGAAAAGCAGTTCAAACAAAAAGAACTCTCCTCCGGCAACTCTGAATTGCACTTGGGACAGAACTTGGACATGTTATCCTCTCCAAAACAAACATCACTGTAATTTTACATTTATTTGCACATTTAGTCAATAAAAACAAAATAATATTCTGTAACATTTTATTTCAGTCCGTTTACATGGTCTATAATCGACACAAATTCAAGGTGTGTCCTATATTATCCAAACCGCCTTATATTTATTGCCTTTACTGTGCAATATGTGTTACAATTATACTATATTATATTGATAACAGTAGGTGATTTTATGAGAATAATTTTCAAAAACTGCACATTACTTGACGGAACAAAGGATATGGTTGCTAGGGAAAATATCGACGTTGCAATCGAGAACGATAAAATCGTAGAAATCGGAAAAATCGAACAGAAAAAAGAGGATAAGATTATCGATTTAACCGGTAAATATCTTATGCCCGGTCTTATCAACCTCCATGTGCATCTCCCCGCAGGCGGAAAACCGCAGAAAAAGCCGTTAAAGGCTGATTTTCTTTCGAAGCTGGCTCTTTCCTCCGCATTTATGAGAAAATTCACTCTTAATATGTGTCACGGCTATGCAATGCAGGGTCTTATGTCGGGTGTTACGACTATCAGAACGGTCGGCGGACTTGACGATATTGATTCAAAGCTCCGTGATAAGATAAACGCAGGTCAGCTTGACGGTCCCCGTATTCTCGCCTCAAACTTTGCAATCGGCGTACCAAACGGTCATATGGTCGGCTCTGTTGCAAGGGCTGCCGATACTCCCGAGGAAGCTGCTAAAATGGTTGACGAGCTTATCGCTAAGAAGTCGGACCTTATCAAGCTCATGGTTACGGGCGGCGTTATGGATGCTAAGGTCAAGGGCGAGCCGGGCGTTCTTATGATGAAGGGCGATATGATAAAGGCTTGCTGTGACAGAGCGCACGAACACGGCTTAAAGGTTGCGGCTCACGTTCAAAGTCCCGAGGGTGTAAGAACGGCTGTCGGCAACGGTGTTGACTCTATCGAGCACGGTTCAACTCTTACTCAGGCTGAAATTGACACCTTCAAGGCTCACGACGCAGTTTTGATTTGCACGCTCTCCCCTGCTTTGCCGATGGCGAAATTCGAGCGTGAAACCCTCGGAATAAGCGAGGTTGTTCAGTACAACTCAAACGTTGTTTTCAACAATATGGTCAAGGGTGCAAAAACGGCTCTTGAAAATGGCGTTAAAGTAGGACTTGGAACCGATACAGGCTGTCCGTATACAACGCATTACAATATGTGGAGAGAGCTTCACTACTTCGAAAAGAATGTCGGTGTAAGCCCCGAGTTTGCACTTTACACGGCAACGCTTCAAAACGCTGAAATTATCGGTCTCGGTGATGTTACGGGCAGTATCGAAGAGGGAAAATGTGCGGATATTCTTATTTCAAATTCAAATCCGCTTGACGATTTCAGAGCACTTTCACAGCCCTATGCCGTAGTTGCAAGAGGTAAAATTTTCCTCAATCCTAAAATCAAGAAATATCCCAAGTGCGACGAGGAATTAGATAAGTATTATAATTGATATAATCGGATTTAATTTCAATAGCATTGTTTTGAAAATTGCAAAGGCTTCCTTTTATCAGGACGCCTTTTTGTTTGGCGTGGATTGTATAGCGTAGGAAAGGGCTTGCCCTGCCGTCAAAAGCTCCCTTGTAAAGGGAGCTGTCATTTTTTTTGGAACAAAAAAATGACTGAGGGATTTTTACAAAATCATATAAAATCAACCTTACAATCCCTCCGCCTCACGTTCGTTCGGCACCTCCCTTTACACAAGGGAGGCTGAAATTGCGGTTGTCCGTGAATGTAAATTTAACATCCCACGGTGTAGGGCGGGGGCTTGCTGCCGCCGTGGTAATTGACGTGTTTATAATAACTTTCAGTATATAACAAGTTGAAAATTTAGCACAAACGCAGGCTCCCTCTGACGAGGGAGCTGTCGTTTTTCGAAGAAA
>SFGA01000084.1 GCA_004556705.1 Ruminococcus sp.
AAGCCAAAGGCTTGAACAATGCCAACCATAGTTTAAACAAACTTTATATCGCTTTAGAAACGGCAACCTACATCTGAAGTATATGAGAATTGTAAATTCCTATTTATCTAACGGCCTTGACACAGTTCAGCTGACGCCCCCCCGTAATTACTAAGAAGACTCCCCAAATCTGAGGAGTCTTCTTTTATACTGAAACGATTTACCATTCACCATTATCGTCATAACTGGGATGCTCAAATCCATCGGTCTTAACGTCTCCAGTTGAAACATCTTCCCAATCAACCCAATTACCACTATTGCGATTGCGAAATCTGTCATTATCGAAAACACTTCTATCCCAATCTCGGGTTTTCTCTGACTTGTCACTAGAGTCTTCAAAAAGGAAATCAAACAATCCCATTAGTTGGTAGTATTTGCAGGATTAAGCAACTTGTCAATATTGAAAGTAAATGTGTAATCGTTCTGCACATTCTGAATCATGATAGGCATCATAATAGTCAAAGTTTTGCCAACCAAGGATGGTGCTCCTGTATTGAACGCTTCCTGAGTCTGATATACACTAGGTATCAGATAGCTTTCACGCCAACCTCCATATTGTCCAGAAACGTAATATACATTATCTGTGGGAAGTAATATATCAGAAATGCTTGCACCTTTAGGAACTGTTGTTGCTGGTTGCGAACTATTTCTTTCTGCATATTTTACACCTGCGTGCATAACACGTCCTACTTGACCTTTTGTATCAACATAACTAACATCGTCCCAATTGATTTTAAGTGTGTGTCCAGATTTGTTCTTCAATGTGAAATTGAATTGTTTGGATCCGACAAACCACACTATGTCGATGTAATCGTCTTCATATCTATACTTGCTGACACCCTCTTCATCAAAAGTGACAACTTTAGTCTCTCCAAATTGCTGTTTTGCATCGGCTGGACTTTCTACAGTGGCAAGACCTACAGAATAATCTGCAACATAACTTTTTAATGCTCCACAAGAAGTAAGCATCAACAAACCGCAAAACGCTCCTAACAATGAAACTTTTTTCATAAACAATGATTTTAGATTTGAATTTTGATGCAAAGTTATGGGGTAAATCTCAATGTTGTATCATTTTAGATAAAGATGGACTAAGATGGATGTGGTTGATTTAGTTCAGGTTAGAAATATAGTCCAAGATAATCATAGGAATAACCTTTTTATCTTTTATTTTGCATGTCAGATGCAGATGTTCTCCAGTAGAACGCCCTGTATTACCAGTAACTCCGACCACCTCTCCCACTGTCACAAGTTCGTTCTTGTTTTTCAAAACTTGAGATAGATGGCAATAGCTAACCGTAATACTTCCGTGCTGAAGCGTTACATAATTACCAGAAATTTTATCGTATCCTACCTTGAGAACCCTTCCTGGCATCATAGCGTAAACCTTATCTGATGATGCACGAAAGTCCATTCCGCTATGCATTTTACGCTTTCGAGTAAAAGGATCTATTCTATAACCGTATGGAGAGGTTACTATAAGCGTATCAAGAGGCAAACGAAATATGCTGACTGGTGTTAGTTCTCTCGCTTCATGTTCAGTTATAACCGTTTCAGGTGTGAAAACTATCCCCCTCCTATTATCGTCATCAACATTATCTGAAGCAGCAGCAACTTCCACTTTGTAAAATGACTTTTCCATGCTCACTGTGTTAAACTGAGCATATGAAATTGAGTGCGTCATCGTTATCGCACAAATAGCCAGTAATCTCTTTATTTGTAATTTCATGGAAGCAAAATTATTTCCCTTTTATTAAGCGACCAAGCAATGCAATAATTATCAACTTACAAATACCTTAATTTTATTGTCAGAGTATGATTATTTTTAGAATATCATACTTTGAGAACTTTTTTCACTCTCAAATATCATCTTTTAGAGTATATTTTATTGCGTATCTTATTTCATTCATATCTTTGCCAAAGTATAATTAAAATATTATTCAAAGTATGAAGAAAGTACAATTCTATGAATCCGAATACCCCTATGATACATTGGAGAAATTCGGTCTCACACGAGAGATGATTGAAGACCTTCCTATGCATGTACTTGATGACCTTTCAGCTGGTCTTCGTTCTCCAGTATTACCGATTAAGGTAAAAAACGATAATGGAGATGAAATTGCATGCAGGTCTCGTTTCTCATTTGTTTATTCCGATGAAGGAAAGGTTCAAGCAGTATTTTATCCAGCCTTGAAAACTGCTCCTTTAGAAAAGTTTGGAGCTGAAGAGCAGAAATCCCTGATGGCCGGCAAAACGATTGTATCGGATGTGAATCTTCCCGATGGATTAAGTACTAGGGCATATATTCAGATTGACCCCGAAACCCGTCAAGTCATTACAGCACCTGCATCTCTCATTGAAAACAACCTTAAGTTAGCCAGTGATGCATTCCATCTGGCACAGCAGGAAGTAACCAGTATCAAGAATGGAAAACCTTTAACCTTTTCTATCGGCAATGACCCTATTACTATCGGTGTAGATCTTACTGATCCTAAAATCCGCAACTATCATCCAATACACGATTAAGGGTAGATTTATGAGTCGTTAGTAGCAGCTTTCAGTAAAAAGCAACAGCACAACATCAATA
>SFGA01000004.1 GCA_004556705.1 Ruminococcus sp.
ATTCCGCTACGCTCCACTCAAAAGGCGTTCAAAAACATTGTACTATATTTTGACTTATTTTTTTATCAAAAATGGGTCACATCTATTTACAACGCAGAACTAAATCTGATTTATGATTAAAAAATGTGTTGACATTTGAGCTTTCCCGTTGTATAATATCTCTCGCAGTTGAGAAAGCTCAACAACAAATAGCGGTATTGTGTAACGGTAGCACAGCGGACTCTGACTCCGTATGTTGAGGTTCGAATCCTTATACCGCTGCCAAGAGAAAACAGACATCCAATCGGATGTCTGTTTTTTCTTGGCAATTTGTAATAATTAAGGATTAGAAGAATCCTTATTACGGGTTTATAATGCAATTAAACCCGTAAAAACGTTCTGTCAAGTCTTTAAGGTGGAGATTTGCGAAGCAAATACTACCGTGACTTGACAGGTTGTTATACCGCTGCCAAAAAAGACAGGTAACTTCAGTTGCTTTAGCCGAGCAAGGCAAAGCCTTGCGAACGCCATCAAATTGCAAAGCAATTTGATATAAAGCTGCCGTATTTTATAGACTTTGGGTAATAATTAAGGATTCGAAGAATCGTTATTACGAGCAAAGCGAGTAACAAGGTTATCGGGACCCATTCAAAATCTGTGATTTTATAAATGGGTGATGTTATTATTACGGGTTTATAATGCAATTAAACCCGTAAAAACGCTCTGTCAAGTCTTTAAGGTGGAGATTTGCGAAGCAAATACTACCGTGACTTGACAGGTTGTTATGCCGCTGTGCTGAATTTCCTTTTGGGTTATTGCGTGGTTATTATCGGTATTTCTCTTGAGTATATCAAAGATATACATATTCATCATTTTCTTCGGTCTGCCGATTGCCATATTATCACCTCGTTGATTTCATTATACATCTGTTGATGATACAATACAATGATTTATGCGACTTTTTTCGTACATATATAAATATGTATATTAAAATCTACTGATATGTGATATAATGAGAAAAAACGGGGAGAAATATGAACAAAATTAATAATGAAAAAGAACAATCAAAAAAGTATTTATTAGACACTTTTTCTTTTGATAATTATACTCTCGTTGAGATTTCGTTAAAGAATGTTGCAAAAATAGAAGCAATGATAATTAACGATTCGTCATATATAAAATCAGTAGATAAGAAAGCTGGACCAAGTTACAATTATATTGGTTCAACCGCATATTGGATGACAGAACTGAAAAATTACTACGACGGAAATTCAACAGAACAATTTGAAAAGATTATAAAAAATGCTGTAATAGCAGTAAATAATGAAAACAGCACTCATTTAAACGCAGATGGTGTAGGTATTGAACAAATTACAAACAGACTTATACCAAAAGAAAATTCACTTAAAGAATTACTAAAAAATGATAATAAAGAATATGAACTTTTCAAACTTATTTCAAATAAAACGGAAGTAAATGACAAAAATCATAAAGCAAGAAAAAATCCTTCTTTTGCGTCAAAGTTTTGTCATTACGCATCTTTTTATCTTTTTGAAGGAACAGAATACCAAGACAACTATTCAATATATGATACAGTGCTAAAAAAAGCACTGCCATTGTATTTATCTTATTATAATTTAGAAATGCCTAATCTGAACAAATATGATGAGTATCAAAAAGCAGTTGATGATATAATCAGAGTATCAAATTCTAATGTTAGCAGAAATGGTTTTGATCATTTACTTTGGTACTATCATAAGGGAAGAATTTGAAAAAGTGTACATTTTCAAACTGTTCTATTATATAAGTGGGTTAGATAAATGATATATTTTATTGTGGAATAAGTATGAAACGGAGTTGAAGATTATGGCAGACGCCTTGAAATTTAACAAAATCAATAAAGAATTACAGCAAAAAATCAAAGATGACAGGGAAAATCATTGGGTTAATCCCTATGCATTCAAGGATGAAAATGCAGTAAGGCGTGACAATAGTATTGACAAGGCTAATTTGTGGCGTCCTGTTTTTGTTCGTGACACAGAAAAAATAATGCACCTGCCGTATTACAACAGGTACGCTGATAAAACGCAGGTGTTTTCCTTTAAAAACAATGACGATATAACGAGAAGAGCACAGCATGTTCAGCTTGTATCCCGAGTTGCCAGAAATATCGGCTCGGTATTAGGCTTAAATCTTGATTTGATTGAGGCTATTGCATTAGGTCACGATATTGGTCACACACCCTTCGGTCATGCAGGTGAAAGATTTTTGAACGAATTATACCATAATGAAACCGGCAGATATTTTAACCACAATGTTCACAGTACAAGAGTGCTTGACAAAATTTTTGCACGGAATTTTACAATGCAGACCTTAGACGGTGTGCTGTGTCATAACGGTGAATTTGAGCAGCAGGAATACAGACCGAATTATACTAAAACATTTGATGAATACGATGCCGAGGTTGAGGCTTGCTATACAGAGGGTGCTCCTGCGATTAAAAGGCTTATTCCGTCAACTCTTGAGGGCTGTGTTGTTCGTATATGCGATATGATAGCCTATTTAGGCAAGGACAGACAGGATGCTGTGCTTGCAGGAATAATTGAGCCTGATTATCAATTTAAAACAGAGTTGATAGGCACGGAAAATGCAAAAATAATAAACAATTTAACAGTTGATATTATTGAGCATAGCTACGGCAAGGATTATATAATGCTCAGCGACAAAGCATTCAAGGATTTAAGTACGGCGAAAAAAGAAAACTATGAGGTCATTTATAATAATGATGTAATGAATCAGCAGTATGACGAAATCATCAAGCCGATATTTGAAAAACTTTATTATAAGCTCCTTGATGATGTAAAGAGGAATGATACTGACTCAATAATTTATGAGCATCATATTAACCCGATAGGTGACGCTTTGAAGCAGTATCACGGTATTGATTATTCGGCAGAAGAAAAAAATCAAATTGTTGTTGATTACATAGCAAGTATGACAGATGACTACTTTATTGATTTGCACAAGCATATTTTCCCGGACAGCAAGTATAAAGTAGAATATGAGCCGTATTTTTAATTACGACCAAAAACATTATTAACCATCATAGATAATATAATGTTAGTTGGCACATAACTAAAATATCGTAACAAGCGTACAAACTATTATCTAAATTGGTTATTGCATTCATATATTTTTGCAACATTTCGCCTCCACCAAATGACACAAACATAGCAGTTTGCAAAGCTATAATTGACATAAGAGCACAAGAAAGGCAAAAGTATTTGATATTCTGTAAAAATATGATATAATTTACTAAAAGGTGGTGTTAGTATGGCTGGAAGCTTTGTTGATAATTCTCAAACGAAGTATGTTGAGAAAAAGGAATTGGTAAACTTTCTTTCGGGACTTGCGGGGCAAAATCTTGTTTATTCGCTCATCGGCGGATCGTTTTTTACATATTTTATGACGGACATTGCTCTTTTCCCTGCACTCACTGTTTCTGTTTTGCTTATTGTTATGAAGGTGTGGGACGGAATCAATGACCCGATTGTAGGCTCGTTTATTGACCGTCATACATTTGCAAACGGTGAAAAGCTGAGACCGTTTTTGAAATACACACCGCTTCCCGTCGGTGTGTTTACAATCCTTCTTTTCCTCGTGTTCAGCACGGAAGATAGTCTTCTTTGGCTGAGAGTGTCTTATTTCATAATTATGTATATTTGCTGGGATTTGGCGTACACCGTTCAGGATGTCAGTGTGTGGGGAATTACTGCAACCGTATCGCCGAATTCGTCAGAGAGAGACGGATTTGTTCAGTGGTCAAGAACTGTGGGAAGTATTGTTTACAGTGCATTCAGTACCGTTATTCCTATGGCACTTGAAATGATTGCAAATGCCGTTGGTATGAGTATGGTACTCGTTACTCTCGTTTTTGCCGTGATTTTTGGCTTAGGCGGTGCAATGCTCAGTTATCGTTGCAGCTACGCAAGAGAAAGAATTACCGTTGTAAAGGAGGATCAACAACAGACCATTCGTGAAAGCTTTATGCTTTTGTTCAAAAACAAAATGCTTTTGCTTGTAACTCTTTCCAACCTTTTCGGCTCGCTTGGATTTGGCATTTCGCTTGTTACATATTTCTTTAAGTACGAAATTCCAAGTGACTTTTTAGGAAACGGTCTTATAGGTGCACTCGGTCTTACTACAATTTATTTCATTGTAACAGGTATGCCAAGCTTTATTGGTATGCTTTTTGCCGACCAAATGAAAAAATGGCTCGGCGGTTATCGAAATGTACTTATTCTTATTCAAATATTCAATATTGTTGCTAGAACAATAGCATTTTTCGTAGGCTTCGAGGGTAAAAAGTTGTGGATTTCAATGATTATTATTGGAATAGGCAGTATACCGTCGGGTGCTTCATCTATCGCACAAACTTCAATTTTCTGCGACAGTATTGATTATATGGAATGGAAAACAGGCAAGAGAACTGAGGGCATTACCTTTTCAATGCAAACATCGTTTACAAAAATTTCAAGCGGAATAACCTCCGGCTTGGCAACCCTTGCGTTGCATCTTTTGGGATATAGGGCGATAGATAACGCCGATGTTTATCTTGGAACTCAAACTGCCGCATTTGATAGCTGGATATGGCCTCTTACCGTACTAACCCCTGCAATAGCAAGTGTATTATTCATAGTACCGCTTTTATTTGTTGATTACACAAAGGAAAAAAGAGCACTCGTCGAAAGCGACCTCAATGCTCGCCGAAATTCATTAAAAGAATCCGGCAAATCACCTTATGTAAATCAAGAAAAAGCCTGATTTCTTAAAATCGAATAAAATAAATTCAGGATAAAAACAGCCTTGACAAAGAATTATTATGTCTGCTTTGTCAAGGCTGTTTTGTAATGTTTTTGTTTATCATATAGACAAACGATATATTCACTTTCTAATATGCTATTGCTTCAAATTTCTTTGCTTGGTTTACTAACGCACCAAATAGCCAAGTGAAAGTTCCATATCGCTCATAATAGGACTTGTAAATTCCGCGAATAAAAAAACACCATCAATTGACAGTGCTAGTAAAAATAATGAAAAATTATTGACTCGAAAAAATGTCTTTTTTCTTCGGTAAGGCTTTTTAATTGTTATAGTATGATTATTTGGGCTACCCCTAGCCTAATTATTTTTATAAATATCTTGTTGATTTTATGACTTGTATGTGCTCTAATGAGCAAGACATATACGTTTTGCACTGTAATTAGTAGTAGTAAAATCAAATATTTAGAAGTAAAAGATTTGAAAAAATTCACAGAGACATTTGAGAGATACGAGAGCTTTGAAACGTGCTTGAAATGGGCATTTTGTATGAAGCATTGTGTGGCTCTGACTCCGTCATTTAAGGTTCGAATCCTTATTACGAGCAGAGCGAGTAACATTGTTCTGTCAAGTCTTTAAGGTGGAGATTTGCGAAGCAAATACTACCGTGACTTGACAGGTTGTTATACCGCTGCCAAAAAAGACAGGTAACTTCAGTTGATCATAAAAATTAAATATATTTAATCATCTTTTTTCTTCCGAACAAGCAATACCGTTGCAAAGGAAAGAGCCGCCAAGGTTATGAAAGCACCTGTGTAGGTTTCACTGCCTGTCATGGGCGAAATAACGCTTTCGTTTTTGCTCGGTTTGTCGGGTGTTGTACTGCCGTTTGTTTTTTCTTGTTCGGGATTGATAATCGGCTGTTCCTGCGGCTTTTCTTCAAGCGCATCTATCGCCGCAAGTATCGCCTTTGTTTGGAGGTCTACCTCCTCCTGCTGTGTGATATTTCTGCCGCCGACATCAACAGCCAATTCCTTTTCAACCTGCGAGAAATCAACATATTTCTCTTTATCAAGTCCTTTGGCTTTGGCAACCGCTTTGTCGTATTCGGTGTAATCCGCAGGCTTGTATTCAAGTGCGGAAATTGCGTTTTGCAGCTGCTCGGCGTAGGAGTTTACTACCTCCTGCTTTGTAATATCCAAGCCGTAATCAATGCCGTTTAATATTTTGTTCAGGGCATTAATGGTTTCATCTGTGTAATATTCCAAATGCTCGGGAACGGTATTGATTTGCTCATTAACCCGTGAATAATCGGCAGGCTTCAAAACAAGGTTATCCAAAGCGGCTTTGATTTTTGCCGTCTGCTCGTCAACGATGTTTTGCTGTGCGTTTGACAATCCGCCTATGTCAGCCGAAAGTGCTTCGTCAAGCTCGGTCAAATCCGTGTACAAACTGCGGTCAAGAGCATTTGCCTGTACCACGACTTTGTCGTATTCCGAATAATCGGCAGACACAAATGTTGTGTTCTCACAAACGCCTGTGTGTATCTCGATTGAGTCATATCCTACATCGGTGCTTGTAACCACGCAGTAATAATATTTTGCGTGATAGTCGACAGGGTTAAATTCTTTGCCTGTTGCGTTTGGTATTGGAGTGCCTGTGGTGTTATCATTCGTATCATTTGCGTACCACTGATAAGTACGATTGAAGCCGATAACATCTGCTGTTAAAACGCCGTCCGCATCGGTATATTTTTCGGGCAGTTGAGTAAGCACGGCAGTGTCCTGCAAGATTTCAACAAATGTGTGCCCGTTTTCATTTGCCCACTGCTCCGCATATGTCCCTTTAGTGCCATATACAGTATAATTTCTGCCCTTTGTATCTTCCGTACACTCTTTGAATGTTGAGGGAAGTGAGATTATGCACGGTGTCTTTGAATCGGTATGCGGCAAGCTTTTGGCAAACTCCAAATGTGAAAACTCCGCCCTTGAGGTTGCACTTTCGCCGAAAGCATTTTCTCCGATATCTACCGCATTATCCAAAATACATATGCGCGGATTAGAACTGTCATCCGAATCAGTTCCGCCAAAAGCTTCGTCAGGAACAGATAAAAGAGATGGCATATAGATATACTCCAAATTTGCGCAACACAATGCGCGTTCATCCATTTTGGTTACGAACGGGAAATTCGCTTCCTTTAATTGGCATTCGTAAAATGTTCGTTTTGGTATGTATTCTATCAACGGCATTTCAAGTTGAAGCAACATATGGCAGTTGTAAAAAATACCGTTTGGATATACGCCGCTGTTTGTTAATGTTTTACATACTGGGAATTTAGCCCAAAGAAGCTGTCTGCACATTCTAAAAGCTTCACTGCTGATTTCAGTTACTTTCGGTCCGTCAAAATATAAAATTGATGAATATTGAAAAGCTCTGGTGTTTATTTTTTCTACGGAAGAAAAGTCACCTTTGAGAAAAGTTTTGATGCGTGCAAAGGATAATTCACCGAGTTCTTTTGCATTTGGCAGTTCGGCATACCGTAAATTTGAATAGAAAAAAGCTGAGTCGCAAACAACGGTAACACCTTCGGCGGATATATATTCCAATGCGGTATTTTTAGAAAAAGCATTTTCGGGAATTTCTTTTATTGTTTTCGGCAAAGTCAATTCAATAATTCGATTGTTATTGAAAACGCCCGAGTCAAAGCCGGTCACGGAAATACCGTTTATTGTTTCGGGAACATACAGGCATTGTATTGGTCCCTTGTATTTTGTAATTACTCCGTCTTTGTTAATTTCAAAACGCGACTCATCATCAATGTAGTGGATGCGTGGCGTTATGTCAATTTCATCACTGTAACACTCTGTATCCGGGTAATATGCCACGGAACGAATACGGGTTCGCTTCGTAACTTCAAACGGCGCAGTGTATTCAATGGCGTTTTCTAATGAGGGATAAGTACCGTCGGTTGTATATAGAATTATGGCATTTTTATCTGTGCATTGCATAGAGCATAACTGAGCACCGATATATGTTTTATCTTCCAAATTGGTTTGTACAACGGCAAGTTTATCAATGCCTAATGCATTGCAAAACTGAACCATACCTGCACCTTGAAAAATTGTATAGACATCATCCAAATGCTGTCCCTGCGCAGATGTATATCCGCGAAATTCTTTAATTGCAAATGCCGTTTTCTTTATTCGTTCATCTATTTCATCAACTGTTATATTCGGATAAACCGACTTTAAAATTGCTCCTAAAGAAGCAGCACAAGGGGTTGCAAACGAAGTTCCAGACCAAATGTCGTATTTATCTTGCATCGTAGCAACGGCAATATCTTCTCCCGGTGCGGCAACATCTGTCTTATAAGTCCATGTTGTCCATTCGGAAATCAAACCGTTTATGTCGGAAGATGTCACGGCAATGCATTCCGTTACATTGGCAGGCACAACAGTATCATTTACCATGCTGTCGTTTGACACGCATGCAAACATAGGTATATTACAGGCATACGCTCTCCTAACAGCTTTAGCCGTCAAACCGGATTTATCAAAATATCCTAAACTGATGCTGATAACATCAACATTTCTTTCAACAGCCTCCAAGATACCGCTTGCAATCATTGAGGTCGGAGCTAACCCGTTATCGTTCAGCACCTTAAACATTTTTATTTTTATATTCTGCGGTGTGTTATCAACAATGACACTGCATACTGCCGTTCCGTGATCCTCAGGTGCCCCGTATTCATCATTAGGCGTGCCGCTTTCGGTATTGTTATAATAGGTCCGTAATATTCTGCCTTCTAAAAACTTGTGGTCATAATATACACCGTTATCTATTACGCCGATTACGACATCTTGCATCGGTATGTTTTCTGCCGATAAATACTCTTGCAACCGTTTTGATTGGGTTCTATTTACGCTCCAGTCGCAAAGGTAATCTTTTTCTTCAAGTTCACTTGCAGAAACGGTTTTAACTTTTCTGCCCTGCAATGGAGCCACAACTTCATCCGGTGCAACGCTTTTCACATTTTTCTCCGCTTTTAGATTTATGTAAGCTTCCATAGTCGTTTCCGGACTTTCATATTGCAAAATATGAAAGTCCTCAAAGCCGCTGACATGTTCTTTTGCGCCGAACTCGTCAAATTTATCGTTCGCACGGACAATCAATCGGGCTGTCTGAAAATCCTGTAAGGTATATTCCAGCTCAGCGCTATTATCGGTTTCATCTGTCGTATCTTCAGCAAAAAACGACTGAATTTGAATAGACTCGTCATTTTCAGGAGTTGTGAATTCTTTGCCCACATCATATTCCTGCACCAATTTCGTAATACCGTCAATAAAGCTGTCAATATTGCTGCTCTCCTGACTTTCCGCTGCTAAAGTCGTAAATGAACCCGTAAACAACGATATGACCATCACGAAAGACAGCAGAATACAAATCAATTTTTTCATATGAACACCTCTTTACAGTTGAAGCTGTTTTACTTAGAACAGCTTCAACTGTATATTCAAACACATTATTACTTTAATACTTTAATATAGAAGATGATGAAAAGTAATAGACCTACCAGCGAGAAAATTGTTGTCCCCCATAAAACAGGAGACGGATTTTGATGTAAAGCAAAGTATTCAAATAAAAGATTCAGCGTCGGTCCGAGACAAACCAATATCATTAAAATCAATGTCGTTATATTATATTTTTTCATAAAAATACTCCCTTTTAGACTGTTCCCCATATAATATACAACAACTATAAAATGGATTTATATTACAAGATATTTCTAAATACATTAAACATTATATTTTTCATTTTGTCAAGGAAATCCGCAAGGAGCTATACACGCAGCTCGGGATAACACTAAACTCAACGATGATTTTCGAAATATTCCTCAGCTTCTTCGTAAGAGTCAAAATCTTCCTTATAATAATCATAAAAATCGTCGGCGTATTCAAAAGCTTTAACATTATAATATTCTTTATATGACTCTACGGTATACGGTGCATTTGTCGTGGCTTCGTCGGGTGTATCGTCATTTATCAAATCTTTTATATCTATTGACGAAACAATACCGTTCGTGCATTCGACCTTGTAAATTTTGCCTTTATAAGCCTTGAATTCATAAGTGTTATGCCTTTCGGTGCAATTTCCCTGCCCGCCATCGCCGCCTTTATCAATATAAAAGCCGTCAAGGCTGCTCTTTAATACGGTATCCTGCATAAGCTTTTCGGGCATATCCGTATACGGATAATATCTGTTCCTTGAAAGCTTGATTTCTTCTTCGTGAGTGGTTTTTCGGGTTTTATCAACGCCGATTATCTCATACTTAAAAGCTTCAAATTTTTCCTCTTGCTCCGACGTAAGATTACTGCATTTTGAATTGAGAAAAGCAGCGTAATTATACGCTTTCCTGTTCTCGTCGAAAGCAATATGTGCACGGCAATATTCAATCAACGCATCAACATCCTTATAGCCGTCCTTTTTGTTTTTCATTTCAGACAGCAGGCTTTCCGCTTCGGAATACTGTCCGTTAAGTGTCATTTCAACAGCTCGGTCATATTGTGAAAAGAGCTTGTTTTTAGCAACGTTACTTTTGACGGCATGGTGCTGCAATATAGCGACAACAATCAAAGCCAAAGCTAAAATAACACCGACAACTACTCGGATAACAGTTTTAACGGCACTACTATCGTGTGTGGTTTCATCTATCTCATTGTAAGCCATAACAATCCCCTTTCCGATTTTATATTAACTATCATATTTATTATATCATAAATTACTTGTGCGACAGCACAAGCGGAACGAAGTGAGGGCGGCGACAGCCGCAATTTAGCCATTCAATGTTCTCCGAAACGGTCAAAATCTTTGATTTTGCAAGCGTTTCGTGAGGTTATTATATCATATACATTAAAAATGAACAATGTATTTGCAAAGCTAAGGCCGTTTTTTTGGACTTAGTATTGCAAAAAGGCTTCCGCCTCAAACGAGACAGAAGCCTTATTTTTATGCGTTTATATTTGCGAATACAGAATACAGTTATAGTCTGTTATCAGTCTTTAAGCTCATCAACATACTCGGTATGCTCACGCAAGAACTTCTTTTCCTCAGGTTTGAGGTCAAGACCGATAGTTCCGCCCGGATTCATAAGATAATCGGGGTCGAAGTAGTTTTTAAGAGTACGGATTACACCGTATTCCTTCTCGCCGAGATAACCCTCGAGCCACGGAGCAAACATCTTACCGATACCGTGGTGGTGGCTGATAGCAGCGCCGCTCTTCTGAATTGCGTCAAGAATGGTAGCGTGGTAAGCACGGAACTCTTCCTCATCCTGCATCTTTGTCATAAAGATAAAGTAGAGGTTTGCACCCTGCGGATAGCAGTGCGACATATGAGTTGTAACGATTGTATTCGGAAGCTTATGACAAACCTCACGAACCTCACGGTGAACACGTCCCATATTTGACCAGTTAACCGTACATTCAAGAGTATCAATCATAAAGCCGAAGTCCATAAGCGTATCACGAAGATAAGGATCGTTGAAACGTCCCTTTTCCCAGCCCTTACATACATAGCCTGTCATCGGGATACCGCCGTGCTTAACGGCAATCTTCATAATGTTGTTAGCAACGTTCCTTGAGAAGCCCTTTTCGCCGTCTGTAAAGCCGAGGAAGAGGCAACGTTCAAAGTCCTTATAGCCCAATTTATCAAGAATAGGCTCAAGCGGTGTTTCGTCAACATTGTAAAGATGGAGCATCAACGAAGTTTCTTCGGGGTCTGAAAGACGGAAAACGGAGGAGAAGCCGCATTCACACTGCATCATTTCACGACCTGCACGCATTGCTGTTTCCCAATCCTTGAACATATATGAGAAACGCTTTCTGTTCTCGGGCATCCAGCGGAAAATTTTGAGTGTAACCTCGGTAAGAACGCCGAACGCACCCTCGCCGCCCATCATAATCTGATTGAGGTTAGGACCTGTTGCCTCTCTCGGATAATGGCTTGTTTCAATTTTACCGATCGGAGTAGCATATTTCTGAGAAACAACGATATCTGCGATAGTACCGTAATATGTACTGTTCTGACCTGCACCACGGGTAACAGTCCAGCCGCCTACGGAAGAATACTCAAATGACTGCGGGAAGTGACCGCAGGTATAAGCACGCTTTGCACCGAAAATGGTCTGTGCGTTCTGAAGAGTTTCCTCAAGCTTCGGACCTGACATACCTGCCTGAACGGTGATTGTCTGATCGGTTTCGTTAAACTTAATAACCTTATTGAAATTACGGCGCATATCAAGAGAAACACCGCCCTTGATAGGCTCTACGCCTCTTGTAACGGAGGAGCCGCCGCCGTAAACATAAAGCGGAATCTTATTCTTTGTAACATAAGCTACGATTTTTTCAATCTGCTCGCTTGTTTCGGGGAAAACAACGAGGTCGGGAAGAGAGTCAAAACGACGGTGACGCAAACGCAAAAGGTCGTACATTGTCTGTCCGTAGGAAACGGCAAGGCGGTCATAGTCGCTCTGCGAAATATTCTTTTCGCCGACGATATTTGCAATAGCCTTTACGTGCTTTTTGTCAATCTTCGGTGCGTGCTCTGCGCCGAGATTTACGGGATCTAAGCCCAAATCGTCATTGTACTGCTTAAAGTCTTCGTCTTTAAGATTACAACGACCTTTAACATACTTGTAAAGACTTTCCTTCGGATATTTGAAGAAATCGGGATTGCCCCAACGAAAAATTGAACGGTAGCTGTCCTCGGGTGCTCTTGTAAGCATCCATTTAGGCTCGAAGCCCTTATACGGTTTTGTACTCATAATCAGTGTCCTCCTGTTTGAAAATAATGTAAGTATTTTTCTATTGGTCTTAATCTTGCGGCAAGGTGTGAATATGCCTTGCTGTATATTTTCATATATGTACGGTGATTTTCCTCGTTCGGCATAAACACATCCTTTTGATGTACCATATGAGAAATCGCATCCTCATAGCTGTCGAATACACCTTGTGAAAGGAAAGCAACCATTGCACAACCGACTGCACTCGCCTCGTGGGTTTGAATACGGTGAACGGGTAAGCCGAACACATCTGCGGCGATTTGGCAAACAACGGGACTGCTTGCTCCGCCTCCGCCTGCATAAAGCTCATTAACCGTGACCTTTGAACGCTTCTGCATTGTATCAAGACCGTGGTACAGCTCCATGCAGATACCCTCAATTATCGCTCGATACAAGTGATAGCGTGTATGGAAGTCGGAAAATCCGATTATTGCACCGCTTGCGCTCGGGTTTGTAATACCCGGAGTCCAGAACGGCTGTAAAATCAGTCCTCCCGAGCCCGCTTCGATATTTTTGATTTTATCGTCAAGGAATCGCTCAACGCAAACGCCCTCTTCGGCGGCATCGACCTTATCCTTTGACGCAAACTGCTCGATGAACCACGAAATCATCCAAAATCCACGGTAAACCTCAAATTCGGGATTATACATATCATTCGGAACTGCCGGATAAGCCGGCATATACGGCTGCGGCTCAAAATATTTCTTGACCGCCATCTGTAAGGTTGAGGTTGTACCGAATGAAATTGCGGCTTGATTTGATTTTACCACCGACATACCGATAGTCTCGCAGCCCTTATCAGAGCCTGTTGCGATAAGCGGTAAGCCCTCGGGAATTCCCGTCTTTTCGGACGCTTCCTTTGTGATTTTTCCTATAACCTCGCCCGACGGGACAAGCTCGCAAAGCTTCTCTGTAGGTACATTGCATACGCAGCGTGTGAGTGCGCTCGGCTTCATCCAACAGCGGTTTTTGTAATCGAACGGCACATGACCTATCATATTAGCCGCCGAATCCTTTAGCTCTCCCGTTAAAAGATAGTTGAGATATGACGGAAGCATAACGTATTTATCCGTTTTAGCCCATATCTCAGGCTCATTTTGCATAATCCAGTTGCCCGTAGAAGCACGGTAAATCATATCTACCGACTCCTCCATACCGACAAGCGAAAAAATTGCTCGCTTATATGCAGGAATTTGCCCGTCAACTTTTGCCTCTCTGTCATCGAGCCATAATATTATGTCACGCAACGGGCGTTTGTCCTTATCGAGGCAAAGCACCGTGTCACGGATACAGGTAAGGCATACGGCTGTTATGCGGTCAAGCTTATCGGCATTTCTTTCGATAACCTTTTTTGACATTTCAGCGATTATATTAAAATAAAAATCCGGAGTTTGTTCCGCCCAACCGGGCTGTTTTGATAAATAAGGAACCTTATATTTTTTCTGCTCCTTATCCTCAAAGCCTCCGCTTTCATTGACAAGTAAACATCGAGCACTCTGTGTGCCGACATCAAAGGTCAGCACAAGTGACTGTTCCATTAAAATACCCCCCTATTTCTCCGTCAGGTTTCGTTATTCTCGTCTTTTAAGATGTTGCTTGTGGCAATCAAATCCACACCGAGATCAAGAATATTAGGTACAACGACCTCTTCACGTCCGATTCGCTTTGAGACGGTAATTCGATTGACCTCACGCATTAAATCAAAGATTTTATTCTTCGGTATAGCTCCCGACACACGAACAGGTAAAACAGGTACCGAAGGGAAGCTTGTTCGTACTGTCGTGCAAACGGTACGGCGGGGATCGGTCATCTCGTTTATAGCAAATTCTTTGCCCCTTTTGCAGGTGTTACCGGTTACAACAAGCTCGTCGCCCTCTGATGTAATCGTCATTCTGCAAGAACGGGGACAAACGATGCAAACTAATTCTTTTGTCATTTTACATCGTCTCCTTTACCGAGTCTTTCCAACTGAAGTTCTACTCTGCTGTTTTCGTTTAATTCGCAGCCGTCAAAATCTATTGTAAGGTTTTCCATTTCGGGCGGTCGCATAAACGCATATCGTTTTTTTAGTATTTCCTTACCGTCTGCAAGAATATGGAGAACACAGTTGTTTTCCTCCTCACGAACACGGAAATACAAGTCTGTTTTGCTGTTATCTTCATTGAGATTAAGCCTTTGCGGTACAACATAAAGAAGTCCGTCGCCGGGTGTTACCTCAATCAATTTTCTTGCCTTTTTAGAATACTGTGCGGCGGATTTACCTGCCTGCTCGGCATTCTGCGAAACATAGTCAACCAAATCGTTGACGTGAAGTGCGTTACCGCAGCTGAACACACCGTCTGTGCTTGTCATACATTGTCCGTCGCATACAGGACCTTTTGTGCGTGGGTCAAGCTGTACGCCGATTGACTCTGCAAGCTCATTTTCGGGAATAAGACCGACCGACAAAATAAGCGTATCACATTCAACACGGGTTTGAGTTCCGGGAATAGGTACCATTTTTTCGTCAACCTTTGAAATTTCAACCGCTTCGAGTCTGTCAACACCAAACACACGGGTTACGGTATGCGAAAGATGAAGCGGAATATCGTAATCGTGCAAGCATTGATGAAGGTTTCTTGTAAGTCCCGACGGTGTTGGCTTAGCCTCATACACACCGAGAACCTTTGCGCCCTCAAGGGTCAAACGACGAGCCATAATAAGACCGATGTCGCCCGAGCCGAGAATTACGCATTTCTTCGCAGGCATAAGTCCGAGAAGATTGGTAAAATGCTGAGCTGTTCCTGCTGTGAAAACACCTGCCGGACGTGTGCCGTGAATAAATACCTGCTTTGCGGTACGCTCACGGCAGCCCGTTGCCAAAACAAGAGCCTTTGTCGTAAAGACCGAAACACCGCTTCTGCCTACCGTATGCACCGAAAAGCTTCCGTCGGCATTTTTATCTATTTTGGTAACAAATGTCAAGGTACTGTATTCAATATTGCGTTTATAGAGTTCGTCCTCAAAACGCTCTGCATATTCGGGTCCCGAAAGCTGCTCGCCGAAGTGATGAAGTCCGAAGCCGTCATGAATACACTGCTTGAGGATACCGCCGAGCCTTGCCTCTCTTTCAAGAAGGAGAACCTTTGCTCCGTTGTCGTGTGCGCTGATTGCTGCCGCAAGACCGGCAGGGCCGCCGCCGACAACAAGCACATCATAGTTTCCCGTCGTCATCACTTTTCGCCTCCTTCGTTAACCTTTGTTTCACCGTAAGTGATAACCGATTCCGCCGAAGATTTCTTTACCTCCGAAAGCGGAACGCCGAGGAATTCGGCAATTATCTTTGTAACAAGCGGTGAGCAGAAGCCTCCCTGACAACGTCCCATTCCGGGTCTGACACGCTTTTTAATTCCGTCAACCGTCGGAACGCATATCGGAGATTTCAATGCGTCGAGAATCTCGCCCTTACTGATTTGCTCGCAACGGCAAATGATTTCGCCGTAGTCGGGATTCTCCGCTATCATTTTTTCTCTTGTTTCGTCGTCCATTTCACGCAAAACGGGAACACCCTTGCGGATAGGATTATAATTGTTATTCTTTTCAACAGTCTTTGACTTGCCGAGCATATCAACCGCAAGCTCTGCCATATCAACAGCAACTGCGGGAGCTGTCGTAAGTCCGGGGGACTGAATACCTGCAACGTGGATCAAGTTCCTTGTGTTTCTGCCTGCTTCAAGGATAAAATCCTCCTCAAATGTAGGAGCACGAACGCCCGTGAAATATGTAATAATATCACGCTGTGAAAGCTCGGGCATTGTCTGCGTCTGCTTGTCAAATACAGTTTTAATGCTCTCTGCACGGGTTTCGGTATTTTCCTTTTCAACTGTTTCAACGGCGTCAGGACCTACAAGAAGGTTGTCGTGCACGGTATGCAAGATACCACCGCCCTTTGAGTGAGTTTTTCCGTGAACGCTTATATCCTTTATGGAAGCGACCGAATGCATATATGCGCCTGCTTTTTGGTCAAGGATTGAGTTTGTGCCACGGCGAGGATGAATTGAGAAAAATCTGTCATCCGCCATAGCGGCAATATCCTCGGCGAAAACGCCTGCCGCATTGATAACGATTTTCGGATGGATAACACCTCTGTTGGTGGTAACGTTTATGATTTGATGAGCCGATACGTCCATTGAAAGAACAGCTGTATTGAGGCTTACCTGAGCACCGTTCTGCACTGCGTTTTCGGCATAGGCTATTGTAAGTCCGTACGGGCAAACGCAGCCTGCGCTCGGATTATACATTGCAAATTTTGTGTCATGAGTAAGCTTCGGCTCACGGCGCATAAGCTCCTCGCCCGAAATCAGCCTTGTGTCCTCAATGCCGTCGTGATATTTTCTCCAGAAAACATAAAGTGCGACAAGCGGCTTGAAAGCCGAATTGCGGAAAAGAACATATTGACCGACCTGCTTAAACGGAACGTCAAGCTCACGGCAAATATCTGCGTACATACGGTTTGCACGGCGGATATATTTATGCTTCAACGAGCCTTTTCCGAGGTCAATACCCGGATGCACCTCGCCGTCGTTTCTGCCCGAAGCGTGAAGTGCAAGGTCTGCTTCCTTGTCAACAAGCAAAACGTCAAGCTTCCACTTTGTGAGTTCTCTTGCAATCGAAGCGCCTGAAATACCGCCGCCGATAACAAGAACATCGGGACTTCTGCCCTCCAAAGAGTCGTCCTTAACTGACGGAATACGTGTCGGAGCAGGCTGTTCTCCCGTATAAACAATATCATTTACGACGTGAGTTGTGCTGTACTTCTTTGCCGCCGCCTGACAAGCAGAGATAATCTCGCCCCAATCGGAGCTCTTGCCACGCACAAATACAGAGCCGTTCTCCAACGTTGCGTTAAATCTTCCGCCGAATTCTTTTTTCAGTCTTTTGTTAATTGATGATATACTCATAATTCAAGCCTCTTTTATCATCTTTACAGTCGGTCGAACGCCCGACTGCGCTTAAAAAATATGTCGGTTAAATGACCGACTGAATAGGTTAAGTATAAGTCTGCAAAAAGTGTTTGTCAATACTTTTAACTAAAAAAATCGTTTTTGTCCTATTTTTTTGTGGACATTGTTCAATATTCGTGTTATACTTTAGGCAATATTTTTAGTGGAGAGATATTATGGCAGCACAAAGACCCGAAAACATCAATGAAATTATACTCGATACAGCGGAGGAGCTTTTGAAAGAAAACAGCTTTTCCGAAGTCACTCTCGCAAAGATAGCCGAAAAGGCGAACATCTCTAAAGGTACGCTGTATTATTATTATAAAAGCAAGAATGAAATCCTTTTTGCCGTTACAGACCGCTATCTTTCACGTCAATGGGACGAGCTGATACAGTGGACGGAAAACAAGGAAAAAGATACCTCCCCTCACCGTCTTGTCAACTATGTTATTGAAAGGAATATCGCTTACTCGGGCTTGAGGCTTCATTTGTTCGACGCCGCTTTGCTCGGAGATGAGGAAATCAGGGCAAAGCTTATCCGCCGCTACGATGAATTCCAAAAGCTCATTTCTTCTAAAATAGCCGAACGAACCGACAGGGTATCCGCCGACTATTTCACTTGGCTGATTTTGACGGTTTCCGACGGAATTATTATTCAAAACAGCCTTAAAAACGACGCCTTTGACACACAACAATTCTTAAAGCAAAGCGCCGAATACATCAAAAAATTTGAAAATATGCACAAAGCATAACCGCAGCCTCTGTTTTATAAACGGCGGCTTTCATTTTGAATTTTTTATAAAAAGCATTACCGATAAATATATACTTATTGCCAAAAAGGTGAAATTATAACCGCTTTTAATAAGTATGTAAAATCCGAAAAAGTTCATAGGAACGAGAAAAGCAACAGACACCGCAGTTATGATTTTTTCGCTTTTATCGCTCGGAAGTCTCTCAAGCAGCAGACTTTCAAGCGCCCTGCCGCCGTCGAGAGAAAACACGGGCATTATGTTAAAAAGACCGATTATCAAATTTATTGCCGCCATTTCAAGAAAAATATCCTTACGATAAAAAGCATATAAGAGCACAAACACAAAAAGAAGAAAAAAGTTCATCATCGGGCCGCTTACAGCCGTGATGAACTCTTTTTTATAGTCTTGCGATATGTCGTTTTTTCTGATTATCGTCATTCCGAAAATGCCAAAGCGCACGGTATCGGGCTTTTCTCCGCATAAAGCAATCGCAAAAAGATGTCCCGCTTCGTGCAAAATTGAAAACAAAATGGCATAGCGTATCTCGTCATTGATATTAAAGCTCATTAAAAAGGTCACGCAAGCCGCAAACAGAAAATCAATTTTAACGCTTACGCCTCTTACGGAAAAACGCATCAGCTCTCAAGCACCCACAATGGATTGTGGCGCACCGAGCCGATACGGATTTCAAAGTGCAAATGCGGACCCGTCGCCTGTCCCGTTGAGCCGACCCTTGCGATAATCTCCCCTGCTCTGACGTTTGCGCCCTCCTCGGCTATCAGCTCAGAGCAATGACAGTAAACCGTCGTGATATTGCCCTCTGACTCGAGAAAAATGTAGTTACCTCTTATATCCGAATAGGAAGCCTTTACAATTTTTCCGTCAAAGGCGGCTTTTATCGGCGTTCCCGATTTTGCGGCAAGGTCAACGCCCGAATGGAAGCCGTATTTATTTGTAACAGGGTTCATTCTGTAACCGAAGCGTGATGTAATTCTTGTATATTCAACAGGCTTTACCATAGGCTTGCTGAAAAACACAGGCGAAAATGAAGCGGTTGTGCCGTCAACATACATTAAATCCTCGCCGCCTGCGCCCGTCAGCTCCTCCTCAACGGCTGTTTCCTCGGACGAACGGTTGTTAGGCTCCGAAACAAAGGCAATTACCGAACGAACACAGTCCGCCAAGTCCTTTGCTGTCAAATCCTTTTGCATTATCGAATTATAAAACTCGTTTATAGCGATAAAGGTCTTACTCTCGGTCTTATAAAAGGCAAAAAAGAGAAGCAATACCAATGAAAATACAACCATTTGCGTCATAATAACAGAAGTCATCAAGTCGCTGACCTTTTTCGGCTGTTCGTCCTGTGCTACGGCTCTCGACCTGCTGCGATCTCTGCGTAAATTACGGTAATCCGCTTCGTATTCCCTTAATTCATATTCCATATTATCACCCGATAAAGAATATGCTTTTTTAAAGAAAAATATGATAAAAGCTCATCATTGGCTGAGTGTTGATAAGGAAGTATTGGTTTCTCGCATAAAAATCCCTTATGCTTTTGCCAAAAAGCCTCGCAAGGCGACAGCCTTGCATCATTTCTTGGCTTCGGCATAAAAGAATTTTTATAACTACGAAACTGCAACGCACTTGTTTAACGAATTATTGCGCAAAAAGATGTTGTTTTGAAGCAAAACTGCCTTATTAACACTCAGCCTTAGATGAGCTTTTCATTGTAAAGTATTATATTGTATCATGTCAATAACATTCTGTCGTTATCAAGAGCCTTACCGGCTGAGAGCTTGAACTGTTCAAGCAAATCGGAAACGCCGAGCTTTGCCCTTTCCTCGCCCTCAACATCAAAAATAACAGTTCCCTTATCCATCATAACCGTTCTGTTTCCGAGGTCAAGAGCCGACTGCATATTATGCGTAATCATAAGGCAAGTAAGGTGGTTTTCCTCTACGATTTTTGTTGTAAGCTCAAGCACCTTTTCGGCAGTTGAGGGATCGAGTGCCGCCGTATGCTCATCAAGTAATAACAATTTAGGCGGAGTATATGTAGCCATCATAAGCGTCAACGCCTGCCTCTGACCGCCCGACAAAAGACCTACGGGCTGCTGCATTCTGTCCTCAAGTCCCATATTCAAAAGAGAAAGTCTTTGACGGAACTCCTCTTTGTCCTTCTTATTGATTTTACTCAACCAACCGCCTTTACCTGCCGCAAGAGCAAGATTTTCCTCAATGCTCATTCCGGGTGCGCTGCCACGCATAGGGTCTTGGAAAAGACGTCCGATAACCTTTGCCCTTTTGTGCGAGGGGATTAAGGTTATATCCTCGCCGTCAAGAACGATACTGCCCGTATCGGTTATAAAATCGCCTGCGATAGCGTTAAAAAGCGTTGATTTTCCTGCTCCGTTTGCACCGATAATCGAAATGAAGTCGCCGTCTTTAACGCTCAATGAAAGGTTGTCAAGAGCGAGCTTTGCATTGACGGTATCGGGATTGAAGGTCTTTGTAATGTTTGTTATTTCAAGCATTATGCCGCCCTCCTTGCTTTGTTATGGTCTAATCTTCTCTTAAATTCAGGATATTTACTCTTGAGATAAGGTCCTGAAATTGCAATTATAACAATTACCGAGGATACCAGCTTGAGCATTGAAGCGGGCATATTGAAGCGAAGCGCAACGGTATAAACAAGGCGGAATACGATAGCGCCGATAACCACGCCTATCGCCTTTGCGGTAATCTTACCCTTACGCATAAACACACCGCCTATAAGAAGCGAAGCGAGGGCAACGGTTACCATACCCGTACCTATATCAATGTTTACCGACTTTTGAGACTGTGCAAGCAAGCAGCCCGAAAGTCCCGTGAAAGCGTTTGAAACGCAAAGTCCGATAATCGTTGTAAACGCAGGGTTTATTGACGAAGAACGAACCATATCGGGATTGTTGCCCGTCGCACGAATTGCAAGTCCCAGCTTTGTTTTCAGGAAAAGCGATAAGAACAAAATCACAAGCACTACCGCTATCAGCGAGACAATCAGCACCGACTGCTTTTCAAGAAATGTGTCTGCAAGAAGCGTTTTCATTTTTGTAAAAACAGTTTCGGTTTTATTCATATTAAGCAACGACGAATTGCCCATAGCCGCTATGTTTATCGAATACAGTGCCGTGTTGACGATAATTCCCGCAAGCAGGCTGTCAACGCCCATTTTCGTCTGCAAAATGGCTGTTATAAAGCCCGATGCGATACCTGCGAGCATTGCCGCTACGATTGAAAGATACGGATGCCCCGATATTGCGACAACTGCGCCGACGGACGCTCCGAGTGTGAAGCATCCGTCAGTTGATAAGTCGCAGACATTAAGCATCGAATAGCTTAAAAACAATGCAAGCACCGTAAGGGAGCTGATAAGTCCCAATTCAAATGCTGTTTGTAATAATGCTGTGGCTGATACTAAGCTCATAATTTGTTAAGTCTCCTGTTTATTCTGCCGCCGAGGTAAAGCTCTCTGCGGTTGTTATGCTCTGAATTTTTGTGCAATAGGGCTTGAAGGTTGTTTCGAGTGTATTGTAATCGTAACCAAGCTCCTTGCATATATCGGTGTTGATTGTTGCCGTGCCGTTATCAAACACAGTTACGGGAAGAGTTGCCGTGTCAGCACCGTCAACAAGAATATTAGCAATCATCTTTGCTGTTTCAATACCAAGCTTGATATAATCAACGCCGTAGCCGAGGAATGCGCCGTTAAGTGCAAATGAATCTGCGCCTGTGAAGTGCGGGATTTTAGCCGCTGCAAAGGTTTCATAAATTGAAAGCTCTGATTTCATAATTGTATTGTCGGTAGGTGTGAATACTGCGTCAACCTTATCGTTTACAAGAGCCTGAGCTGCCTGCTGAACCTCTGCGATGGTTGTTCCTGTGCGTTCAACGTATTTAATACCCTTTTTGTCAAGGAATTTCTTTGCCTCTTCAATCGGTGTTTTTGAGGAATCCTGACTCATATCGTAAAGGAGACCTACTGTTTTTGTTTCGGGGTTGTTTGCAAAGATAAGATTCATAATTGCTTCTGTATTGAGGTAATCCGAGGTACCGGTGATGTTTGCGCCGGGGTTATCAAGTGAATTTACAAGGCCTGCGCCGACGGGATCGGAAACCGCCGAGAAAACAATCGGAATATCTGTTGTTGCTGCCTGCATTGCGATTGCTACGGGTGTTGCGATACCGACCATAAGGTCAACGTTTTCAGCCTTGAAGTTTGAAATTATCTGAGCGAGAACGTTTGAATCGGCATTGCAGTTATCATAAAGAATATTGAACTTAACGCCCTTTTCCTGCTCGATTACCTTTAACTGTGCTTCGATATTTTCATAAATCTGATTGAGTGATGCGTCATCGACATAGTTGCAAATGCCGATTTTATAAGTCTTTGATGCGTTGTTGTCTGAATTCTTGTCGTTTGTGCAAGCCGCAAAGCCTAAAACAAGTGCGAATACGAGTAATATTGATAATGCTTTTGTAATTTTTTTCATGATGATTGGCTCCTTAATTTTATAAATTGTTTTGATGATTTTCGGTTTATACATTTACTGCCGCCATCGCCATCGCCTTGTTAAAATTATCATAAAATCACTCCAAACAAAAATAAAAAAATCCTGTCCCAATAATTGGGACAGGATATAAATACCTGCGGTACCACCCAAGTTGACGAAATAACTTCGCCCGCTCTGCCTCATACTGAAATATATGAGCTGTACTGTAACGGGTACACCCCGTCGGTTACTACTTGCGAAAACGCTTTCGACCGCCCTCATAAGTCCATTCGCCTTAAATTTCACTGCTGCCATCTCACTGTCGGCAACTCTCTTTGAGCTTCTGTAAAAGGTTACTACTCTTAATCGTAGGTTTTGTGTTGTTTTCTATAAGATAGCACAAGTATAAACACTTGTCAACACTTTTTTCAAAAAATTAAAAATTAAATTTGTCGCCGTTGCTGTTGTCTTTTTCTTCGGGAGCCTTTTCGTTCTCAACGGTAAAGTCAACACTCATACCGTCCGAGCCGTATGAAAAGCCGTTGTAATCCATTGGATTGCGGTCGAAATTCATATCGGGCATAACGGGAATAATTCCGAAAGAATCGGGCGATATAAGTCCCGAGTCAATAGCGTGCTTTTTAAGGTTTTCGTAGTACATAGCCTTTGTTGTTTCAACATAGGGTGTAACATAGATAATCGCAATTCCTGCGGTACACGCAACAAGCAAGTACCAAGCAATGAAGCTCAAATCAAGCACGAACAAATCTGATTTATAGCCTTTTGTCATAATATCGCTCATTCTTCTTGCGTCACGTGAGTTGAGATTGGGATTGTCGTGGATTATATATTTAACCTGCGAATATGAATACCCCTTAATAACGCCGGGAACGATAAAGAGCAATGACCAAAGTCCGATAATAATATTTGTGACAAGCATAGTCGAAAGGTATTTTCCGAACCTGTCGAAGCCCTCTTTGTATATAGACTTCCACTCGGGGTTAAAGCCCCTGATGTGATTGAGATAATATCCTGCAAGAGAAACGAGGAACGGCAAAAGAATAATGCTGATTACTCCATTTACGCTGCCGATTCCGATGCTGCTATCAGAGCCCTGAGAATAGTAATCGTCAAAATAAGTAAAGCCGTCGGAAAAGATGCTGCTCACATTGTAATAAATGCTGATACCGTTATTCAAGATATAAATGATGATTGCCGCAAAGAACATTTTCAACCATCTTGTATCGGTAGAAATGAAATTTTTAGCTTCATACTTAATTGCCTGTCTGTTTAATACACCCATATTTTACCTCCTTATTCCCTGTGCCACTTCACGCCCTGCGGAGTGTCCTCAAGTACAATGCCCTGCGCTTTGAGTTCATCTCTTATTCTGTCAGCCTCAGCCCAGTTTTTCTCCTTTCGAGCGTTCTGGCGAGCTTCGATAAGCTTTTCAATCTCTTCGTCAAGGCTACCTGTATCTCTATTATAAACGAGTCCGAGAACATTTGTCAATTCGTCAAACAAATCAATGGCATACTTAATAAGCTCAGCCGATTTAGAGTCAATCACATTGACATTTATATCCTTAACAAGCTCAAAAACAGCCGAAATACCGTCTGCGGTGTTAAGGTCGTCATCCATTGCCTCAATAAACTGCTCACGTCTTGAATCAAGCTGCTTTTTGATTTCCTCCGCATTTTCGGGAACAATATCCGTTGCATTCTCCAATGCGAAATCAAGGTTGTTACGGCAAGTATAGAGCCTCTGAAGCGAAGCCTTGCACTGCTCGATTATATCTACGCTGTAATTTATCGGACTTCTGTACTGCGATGAAATCATAAGATAACGGATAGGCTCGTAACCGTATTTTTCAGCTACATCACGAACTGTAAAGAAATTGCCGAGAGATTTTGACATTTTAACGTTGTCAACATTGATATATCCGTTGTGCATCCAATAATGTGAGAACGGAACGCCGTTGCAGCACTCGGACTGTGCGATTTCGTTTTCATGGTGCGGGAAGATAAGATCCTGACCGCCGCAGTGAATGTCAATTGTATTTCCGAGGAAGCGATGAATCATTGCAGAGCACTCGATATGCCAGCCGGGTCTACCCTTGCCCCACGGAGACTCCCAATATGGCTCGCCGGGCTTTGCTCCCTTCCAAAGTGCGAAGTCCATAGGCTCTCTTTTGAGCTCGCCGATGTTAATTCTTGCGCCTGCCTCAAGCTCCTCAAGCGGCTGATGCGAAAGCTTGCCGTAGCCTGAGAATTTCTTGGGGCTGAAATAAACGTCGCCGTTTTCAACTGGATAAGCATAGCCTTTTTCAACAAGAGTTGAAATTATATTTATAATCTCGTCGATATTTTCGGTAGCCTTCGGATGAACGGTAGCTTCACGGAAATTAAGTCCCTTTGCATCCGTCCAGAACTCCTTGATGTATTTCTCCGAAACAGTCTTGTAATCCGAATTTTCCTCAATCGCCTTTTTGATTATTTTGTCGTCAATGTCGGTGAAATTCTGAACAAAATTAACCTTATAACCTCTGTATTCAAGATAACGGCGAAGCGTGTCAAAAACGCAAAGCGGTCTTGAATTTCCGATATGAATATAGTTGTAAACAGTAGGACCGCAAGCATAAATTTTAACCTCGCCGTCCGTGATGGTTTTAAGCTCCTCTTTTCTTCTGGTAAGCGTGTTATATATCCTCATTATGCTTCTTCCTTTCTTCTTCAAGCTCTTTTTGTAATTTATCTATCTTAACCGACATTTTGCAAAGCTCCTGCGACACGGGGTCGGGAATATGAATGTGGTCAAGCTTGTCAACTCGTTTTCCGTACTGCTTGACAATCCTTGCCGGAACACCGACAGCCGTACAGTTTTCGGGTATTTCGTCAAGCACCACCGCACCTGCGGCAATATTTGAATTGTCTCCGACCTTAAACGGTCCTAAAACCTTTGCACCTGCGCCTATCATAACGCCGTTGCCGATTGTGGGATGCCTTTTTCCCACATCTTTACCCGTTCCGCCGAGCGTTACTCCCTGATAAAGTGTAACGTCGTCGCCGATTTCGGCAGTCTCTCCGATTACCACGCCTGTTCCGTGATCGATGAAAAATCTTTTACCTATTTTTGCGGCAGGATGAATTTCAATTCCTGTCTTCCTGACCGCCCGCTGAGATATCGCTCTAGCTATAAATTTATGATTATGCGTCCAAAACCAATGCGCCTTGCGGTGCATCCTTATAGCCTTCAGTCCCGGATATAAAAGCAAGATTTCAGCATTTGACTTTGCGGCAGGATCCCTGTCCCTGACGGTTGCGATGTCCTCTTTTAACTGTTCGAACATCAAAACACCTCCGATAAAAAATAAAAAACGCCTTCAAAGTCTTACGACTCCGAAGGCGAAAAATTCGCGGTTCCACTTCGATTTGTAACTCAAAAGGCTTTAACGCACCACTGCGTGCGAAGATACTGAAATTCCCTTCGCCTGCTCATAAGCGCACTTCGTAAATTCCCGTCTTAAAGGCGCTTTCAGCCGATGACGCCCTCTCTCTAAAAGCATAGAAAAATACTACTCTTCTTAATCACAGCATTTTTACAAATATATTGTACCACACTTATTTTGAATAATCAATCGAATTTTTACTGTCTTTTATATATATTATGCCTGAAATTACCGTAAGTACCGCTGTTATCCACAAAAGTCCGTTGGAAACATTGGAAAGAGTGAGCCAAGCAGGCAATTTTTCAAGGCAATTTGAATATAAAACGTCGTTGATTATATAGTCAACCTCACAAAGCAGCATTATGACAATCGTAAATGTCATTTGGCTGACTGTTTTGAGCTTGCCCCAGATATTCGCAGGGATAACCGTTCCGTTTGAAGCGGCTATCATTCTTATTGACGCAATGGCAAACTCCCTTGTGAGGACTATCATTACAATCCAAATGTTGCAAAGTCCCATTTCCATTAAAGCAAGCAGCGCCGAGGTTGTCAGCACCTTATCCGCTATCGGGTCAAGGAGTTTTCCGAAGTTGGTTATCTCGCCGTTTTTTCGTGCAAGCTTACCGTCTATGGCGTCGGTTATCGCCGCTACGGAAAATATCAGCGTTGCGATTAAAAATCTGTGAGGTAAACCCTCCCAAAGAATTACTGCAAGGTAAATGGGCGTAATAATCATTCGAGCTATCGTGAGCTTGTTTGGTGTGTTTAATTTCATACTACTTCTCCGATTAAATCATATTCGTTTATACCCATTATCTCAACATCCACAAAATCGCCCTCGTTTAATTCGTAGCCGCAGGTAAAGTTAACAGTACCGTCAATTTCGGGTGCGTCACGCCAAGTTCTGCCGTAATATGTGTCTGTATATGCGTCATAGCCCTCGACAACCGTGCGCAAAACCTTGCCGATATTCTGCTCGTTGAGCCTTTCGAAGATACGGAACTGCTGCTCCATTATCGCTTCTCCACGCTCTTTTTTAACGTCCTCGTCAATTTGGTCGGGAAGCCTTGCCGCAGGTGTTCCCTCCTCTGCCGAGTAAGCAAAGCAGCCGAGTCTGTCAAACTGTGCTTTTTCGACAAATTCCGACAGCGTTTCAAAATCCTCCTCCGTTTCGCCGGGGAAGCCTGTAATGAGAGTTGTTCTCAATACGACATCGGGGATTTTCGCCCTTATTTTTTCAACAAGAGAAAGCAAGCTGTCCATATCGCCCACACGGTTCATACGTTTGAGAACAGGTGCGCTTGCGTGCTGAATCGGAATGTCAAAATACTTAACTATTTTATCGTTATTCGCAACAACGTCGATAAGCTCGTCGGTAATCCTCTCCGGATAACAGTAGAGAACTCTTATCCACTCCAAGCCCTCGATTTTGGCAAGTGAGGTCAAAAGTGCGGGCAAAGCGGATTTTCCGTACAAATCCTCGCCGTACCTCGTTGTGTCCTGTGCGACAACGACAATTTCCTTTACGCCTGAACGCACAAGGTCTTGAGCCTCTTTGATTATATCCTCGGGCTGTCTTGAACGGAATTCGCCTCTGATTGATGGAATTGCGCAATAAGTACAGTGGTTTGAACAACCCTCTGCGATTTTAAGATAAGCAAAATATGACGGAGTTGTGAGCATTCTCTCGCCGTTCAAGGGCAAGCAGGCTTTGTCCGCAAAGCTCTCGATAGTTTCGTCGGACTCCAACGTATTTTTGCATATTTCGCAAATGTCGCCGTTTGAGCCGATACCTACAACCGCATCAACCTCGGGAAATTCCTTTGCAATTTCTTCCCTGTACCTCTCCGCAAGGCAACCCGTAACGATTATTTTACCGATAACACCCTCGTTTTTCAGCTCGACCATATCAAGTATATTTTCAATAGCCTCTTTTTTGGCATCCTCGATAAAGCCGCAGGTGTTTATAATTACCGCATCTGCACCGTCAACGTCATCTGTAATTTCAAATCCGTTTTGGGCAAGACGTGCAAGCATAATTTCGGCGTCAACCTGATTTTTGGGGCAGCCGAGTGAAATCATACCTATTTTTTTACTCATAGTAATTACCATTGCCTTTCAAGTCATTGTCCGTATCCGCAACCTCGTTCAACGCCTTTTTTATATCGGAATAGGAATATCCCATTCTCATCAAGCCGTTTATTGTCCGTTTGATATTTTTTTCATCGGACAGCTTATTGCGGTATTTTGAATTCAACAATAATATAATACGATTAAAATCGTCTTTGTCAAGTGATTTTACTGTTTCGCTTGCAATTTCCAATGTAATTCCCTTTTGCTTTAGTTCCTGTTCGATTCTTTTAGGACTGTATTTTTTTCGTTCGTACAACTCTTGCGCGTAAAGCTCGGCAAAGGCTTTATCATCAATAAGGCGAAGCTCCTCAAGCCTGTCGGCTGCCGACTGTGCCGCCTCTTTAGGATATTTTTGCAATAGCTTTGTTATAATTTCTTTTTTTGAATGAGCACGGCGGGAAAGCAGGCTCATTCCGTTTAAGAAAGCACGACGGGAGTTGACCGAGCACTCAAGTTCAGCCAACTCCTCTTCATCTATCCTGTTAAAATTATGCCATTTTTCAGAGTACCAGAAGTTACTGTCAACGGTCATTTTGTATTCGCCGTCGATATAAATATGTATCTTCTGCGCTCTTCCCGTTTTAACGCTAAGCTCCATAATTATTCATCGTCAACGATAATGTCGATTTTCGCCCTTGCTTCATCCTTAGTTGTAGCAACAGGCTTATAAGCGATAACTTCATCTTCGCCGTCAAAATCGTCAGTCTTATTTCTCGATTCTTCAATCTTCTCTCTGATTTTAGCTTCGATTTCATTAGCGATTTCGGGATTATCTCTGAGGTACTGCTTGGTGTTCTCCCTGCCCTGTCCGACTCTCGTCTCGCCGTAAGAGAACCATGCCCCGCTTTTCTTCATTATATCCATTGAAACAGCCATATCGACAAGCTCGCTCTCTCTCGAAATACCCTCGCCGAACATAATATCAAATTCAGCCGTCTTAAATGGCGGAGCTACCTTGTTTTTAACAATTTTAACCTTTGTATGTGAGCCGATAAATTCGCCGTTAGTTCCCTTGAGTGATTCCGTTCTGCGTACATCCATACGGATACTTGCGTAGAATTTAAGTGCACGACCGCCTGTTGTGGTTTCGGGATTTCCGAAAACAACGCCGACTTTTTCACGAAGCTGGTTAATGAAAATGATTATTGTATTTGATTTTGAAATAACGCCTGCAAGCTTACGCATAGCCTGTGACATAAGTCTTGCGTGTGCGCCCATGTGGCTGTCGCCCATCTCGCCGTCAATTTCAGCTCTCGGAACAAGTGCGGCAACAGAGTCAACAACAATTATGTCAAGAGCACCCGAACGTGCCAGCTGTTCAACAATTTCAAGTGCCTGCTCGCCGTCGTCGGGCTGTGAAACAAGCAAGGAGTCAACGTCAACTCCGAGATTATGAGCGTAAATCGGGTCAAGAGCGTGCTCTGCGTCAACAAACGCAGCCTCTCCGCCTGCCTTTTGAGCCTCGGCAACTGCATGGAGCGCAAGAGTGGTTTTACCTGAGGACTCGGGTCCGTATATTTCAATAATTCTGCCCTTCGGGAAACCGCCGATACCCGTTGCGGCATCAAGAGCTATTGAGCCTGTGGGAATTGCCTCGATATTAAGAGCGTTACCCTCGCCCAAGCGCATAATTGCGCCCTCGCCGTATTTTTTCTCAATCTGCGAAAGAGCAGTTTCAAGAGCTTTCTTTTTATTATCGTTTTTTGATATACCTGTTTTCGGTGCCATTATTTCAACCTCACAATCGCACAAATGTTCGTTTTCTAAATTATATATGATACTGTGTAAAAATGCAAGTGTTTTTTAATAATTTTATAAAAATTCAGGCAAAATATTTTACTGTCGTCGTTTATTTCGCTGTTTTATCAGCTAAAAAGGAAAAAAGAGCAAATTTTTTATATTTTTTTGTAAAAAGGCTTGCATTTAGTTAAATATTCTGTTAAAATACTGTCTGTTATCGATTAAAGGAGGTGCCTCGCACTATGGCAAAATGTGAATTCTGCGGAAAAGATGTTGCTTTCGGCATTAAAGTTTCTCACTCACACAGACGTTCTAACAGAACTTGGAAGCCTAATGTAAAAAGAGTTAGAGCAATCGTAAACGGCTCTCCTAAAAGAGTTTATGCTTGCACTCGTTGCCTTCGTTCAGGCAAGGTTACAAGAGCTTAACTTAATTGCTGAATGAACTTACGCTCACCAAAAGGTGAGCGTTTTTTCTTTATGCTTTATGTGCTTTAAATGTATTTCACACACGCAAAACGGGATACCCTCTTTTTGAGAGTATCCCGTTAATTTTGTAAATAAATCAGTCAAGAATTACGCCCATAACACCTGCGGGTGCAAGAACTGCGTTTGCCTCGTCCGTGTCAATGTGCATTGCGAGAGCATACTGCGGATTTACTCTTACGACCGTGTCGCCGAAAACAAGCGAACGCTCTGCCGAGTCAATTTTAACAGATACAACCTGCTTGTCCTTAAGACCGTACTTTTCAGCATCCTCGGGAGTCATATGTATATGACGCTTTGCAACAATAACGCCCTCTTTAAGCTCAAGCTCGCCCTTAGGTCCTACAAGCTTGCAAGCACCGCTGCCTGCGATATCGCCTGATTCTCTGACAGGCGCTTTAACGCCGATTGAACGAGCGTCGGAAGCTGAAATCTCAACCTGACAAGCACTTCTGACAGGTCCGAGAATTGAAACTGCCGGGAAAGAAGATTTCTCGCCGATTACCTGTACTCTTTCCTCACAAGCGTACTGACCGGGCTGTGAAAGATCTTTTTTCTTTGTAAGCTCATAGCCTTCGCCGAAAAGAACCTCGAGAGCCTCCTTCGTTACGTGAACGTGACGTGCCGACGTTTCAACTAAAACTGTTTTTTCCATTTCTAAATACCTTCTCTTATTGTATTATAAACCTAACTCGGCTCTTGCCGCCTTGATATTGGCAACAAACTTTTTACCGGTTTCGGTTATTTGCTTATAATCGCCTGTTTTTGCACCTGCGGTAAGCGACGAGCCTGCACCTACGGCAACTGCGCCTGCTTTTATCCACTCTCCGACATTATCTGCGTTAACTCCGCCTGTGGGCATCATTTTAGCATACGGGATAGGTCCTTTAATATCCTTGATAATCTTGGGTCCAAAGAGGTCTGCGGGGAATACCTTGAGAATATCCGCACCGTTTTCCATAGCGATAAGACCGTCTCTGACTGTCATAATACCGGGCATCATAGGAACTCTGTAACGGTTGCAAAGATGCAAAGTATCCAAGTCAAGAGCAGGGCTTACAATATACTGTGCGCCCGAAAGCATTGCTATTCTTGCGGTTGTAGCGTCAAGCACCGTGCCTGCACCGAGAATAATCTCATCGGGGGTGTAGCGTTTTGCAAGCTCCTCGATAACCTTATCGGCGTGAGGAACGGTAAAGGTAAGCTCGATTGCGGCAACTCCGCCCTCAAGACAAGCATCTGTAATCCTTATAGCCTTGTCAACAGACTCGGCACGGACAACGGCAACTATACCGCAGTCCTGAATTTTAGTAAGTATTTTTTCCTTATCCATATTTAACTCCTGAAATATTTATTCATTTTTCAAACACCAACGAAGTGGGTTTTCATCAATATATCTTTGCCTAAAATATAAATCTTCATCATCACGAATAATATGGTCATAAAAGCTTCGTTCCCATATTTTACCGACAATTTGATTGTTTTCTCCGCAAGTGTCAATCCACTTATTATAGACCAAAGATTTATAAGCTCCAATAATAGCGCTTACCGTAGGGACAGGGCTCGCCCCTGTCCGAGCATTGTGTTCCTTAACCTCAATAATCAAATGAATATGATTTGGCATTATAATATAGTTTACAACTTTAATATTAAAAAGCTTTTCTATATTAAATAAATTAGCTTTACAAATTTTGCCTAATCTAGTCAAAATAACCTGCGGACAGCCGCAAGGGCTGTCCCTACGGTCAGTAATATACGACAATGAGTACTTCTTTTCAAATGTGCATATAGTTACAAAATACAAACCGCTGTTAGAATAATCATATCCTTTGAGCCTAAGATTCTTTCGCTGTTTCATATTTACTCGTTACCTTTGCAACGTTATATATATTACGAAAAAAACTAATTCCTGTCAACCCTATAACTGCTATTTCAAGGTTGCGGAACGCAGTACCACGGAAAAATATTTATCTGTCTACTCTCGCACCTGCACCGGACACTATCTTCTCAACCTCTTTAAGTGAAGCCATAGATGTATCGCCGGGTGTGGTCATTGCAAGCGCACCGTGTGCGACACCGTAGTTGACGGCTGTTTGCGGATCGCCTGTTGTCATAAGACCGTAAATAAGACCCGATGCGAAGCTGTCGCCGCCGCCGACTCTGTCGTAAATTTCAAGTCCCGGCAAGGAAAGTCCGTTGTAAATTTTGCCGTCTGCGTAGCAAATCGCCGACCAATCATTTACGGTTGCGGTCTTAACTGTACGAAGTGTTGTTGCGATTACCTTGAAGTTCGGATATACCTTGCAAACCTCGCCGAGCATCTTTTTATAGCCGTCAATGTTAAGGGATTTGAGGTTTTCGTCGTTGCCTTCGATTTCAAAGCCGAGACAAGCGGTAAAGTCCTCCTCGTTGCCTATCATAACATCAATGTATTTTGCTATTTCTTTATTAACCTCCTGTGCCTTTGCCTTACCGCCGATGTCATTCCAAAGAGACGGGCGGTAGTTAAGGTCATAAGAAACAACCGTTCCGTATTTTTTAGCAGTCTTAACCGCTTCGATAACAACCTCCGAGGTTGTTTCCGAAAGTGCGGCAAAAATTCCGCCCGTATGAAGCCAACGAACACCGAGAGTTCCGAAGATATAATCCCAGTCAATATCGCCTGCTTTAAGCTTGGAAACAGCGGTATTTCCCCTGTCGGACACACCGACAGCACCTCTGATACCGTAGCCTCTTTCGGTAAAATTCAAGCCGTTTCTGACAGTTCTGCCGATACCGTCATATTTTACCCATTTAATGAGAGAAGTGTCAACTCCGCCTTGAAGCATAAAATCCTCAACAAGTCTGCCGACCTCATTATCGGCAAGTGCCGTAACAGCCGAGGTTTTAAGTCCGAAGCAACGGCGAAGTCCTCTTGCGACGTTATATTCTCCGCCGCCCTCCCATACTCTGAATGAACGTGCGGTTCTTATTCTTCCGTCGCCGGGGTCAAGTCTTAACATTATTTCGCCCAAAGAAATTGCGTCAAAAGTACATTCCTCGGGTTTTCTCAAAGATAATTCCATATTTATATCCTTTCACAATTAAACGTTTATTACATAGTTTCCCAAAAGAATACAGGTCTCGCAAAGTGCCATAAGCACCAGAGCGATAATAATATCCTTTTTGGATTTCTTACCGAGTAAGCCTTGTCTTTTCTTTTCTGTCGAAACGGTAATATCGCCGTTTTCGCCTAAGCTTTCTTTTTGAACGGTAGTTTTACGGTTTCCGTCAACAAAGAATTTAATAACGAACACTATCGCAACAAGTAAAAACAAGCCTGCTATAACATAAATCCACATAACGTAACCGCCCTTTCAATAAAAATCAAACGCCCGAATAAGCGTTAAAGCCGCCGTCAACCGCTATCGTCGTTCCTGTGATAAAGCTCGAATATGTCTCATCGCAGAGGAAAAGAAGTGAACCTTCAAGTTCTTGCGGCTCGCCGAAGCGTTTCATAGGAGTTGCGGCAAGTATTTTGCCCGTTCTCGCTGTGGGTGTTCCGTCCTCGTTCCAAAGCAAAGCCTTGTTCTGATTTGTCGAGAAAAAGCCGGGTGCGATTGAATTGACACGAATTCCGACGTCGGCAAAATGTACAGCCATAAACTCCGTGAAGTTCTTAACCGCCGCCTTTGCTGCCGAATATGCAGGGATTTTTGTAAGCGGACGAAAAGCGTTCATTGAGGTTATCATTACAATACAGGTGTTTTCCTTTTTAGCCATATCGGGTGTGAACACTTGTGTCGGGATAAGAGTTCCGAGAAAGTTAAGGTTGAAAACAAACGAAATTCCCTGTGGGTCAAGGTCAAAGAAGGTTTTGACGTCGTCATTTTTCTCGACAAGGTCGATTTTTTCAAGCGTCTCCTTTGTGGTTGTGCCCTTAGGATTGTTTCCGCCTGCGCCGTTTAACAAAATATCGCATGTTCCTAACTTTTCGTTTACGATTTCCCTTGCCTTTTCCATGCTCTCTTTTTCGAGTACATTGCAGCCGACAGCTATTGCCGTACCGCCGTTTTCGGTTATTTTATCGGCAACTTTTTGAGCCGCCGCTTCGTTGAGGTCGAGAACAGCAACCTTAACACCCTGACGAGCAAGTGCCTTTGCAAAATCGCCGCAAAGAACTCCGCCGCCTCCTGTAACAACAGCTACTCTGCCTTTAAGATTTTCATGTGTCATATCAGTTTCTCTCCTTACTCTTTTTTACAGCTTCCCAAAGTCCGTTGAGATATGCGACGCCGAGTGCTCTGTCATAAAGCCCGTAGCCGGGGCGTGCAACCTCTCCCCATATCATTCTGCCGTGATCGGGGCGAATATATCCGTCAAAACCAACGTCCTGCAAAGCCTTGACGATTTCATACATATCAAGTGAGCCCGTATTGCTCTCGTGTGCCGTTTCGTTGAAATGATTGTCTACAACATTTACATTGCGCAAATGTGCAAAATATATTCTGTCGCCAAACTCTCTTATCATTGCAGGCAAGTCATTTTTTGAGCTGGCGCCGAGTGAGCCTGTGCAGAAGGTAAGTCCGTTATATTTTGACGGTACAAGCTCCAAAAGCTTTTTAAGAGATTCTCTGTCCTTGATAATTCTCGGAAGTCCGAAAATATCCCATGGCGGATCGTCGGGATGGATAGCCATTTTGACATCACACTCCTCACACACGGGCATAATCGCATCAAGGAAATATTTGAGATTGTTCCAAAGGTCATCAGAAGTAACACCCTTATACTTTTCAAAAAGCTCCTTTATTTCGGGCATTCTCTCGGTTTCCCAGCCGGGCATTGCATAGCCGTTTGAGTTATCGTCAATGTCCTTGAACATCTGCTCGGGGCTTTTACCCTCAATCTGCACTCCGTCATAGGAAAGACAGGTTGCGCCGTCGCCCATATCCATTGCAAGGTCAGTTCTTGTCCAGTCAAAAACAGGCATAAAATTATAGCATATAACCTTAACACCTGCTTTCGCAAGGTTGCGGATGCTTGTTTTATAGTTTTCGATATATTTGTCTCTTGTAGGCAAGCCGATTTTAATGTCCTCGTGAACGTTTACGCTCTCGATACACTCCATTGTAAGTCCTGCTTTTTCAATCTCTGATTTCATTTTCATAATGTCATCGAGTTCCCACGCTTCACCCGCAGGTAAATTGTGCAAAGCAGGAACAACACCGACAACATTCGGGATTTGCCTAATTTGCTCAAGGGTTACGGTGTCCTTTTCGGAACCGAACCAGCGAAAAGTCATTTGCATAATCTTGTCCTCCTACACATATATTTTTATTTTATCACTTAGATTTATTATTAGCAATAAAAATATATTTTTTTCAAACAAAAAGCACCTCAAAACAGTACAAAGCTAATTGAGGTGCAATTATTATTTATTTTCTTTTAATTTGGCAAGGTATTCCCTGTCTTTTTTTGTAAGCTCGGCGCTTTTAAGCATATCCGGTCTGCGTTCCAAGGTGCGTTCAAGGGATTTTTCTCTGCGCCATTTATCGATATTTCCGTGGTGTCCCGACAAAAGTATATCGGGCACCTTCCTGCCGTGCCACTCGGGAGGCCGTGTATATTGAGGATATTCCAAAAGTCCGCTGTAATGACTTTCCAATTCCTTTGCCTCGTCATTCGGCAAAACTCCGTCAATCATTCTTGCGATACTGTCCGAAAGAATGAGTGCAGGAAGCTCTCCGCCCGTCAAAACATAGTCCCCTACCGAGATTTCCTCGTCAACTATTTCCTCGATTATACGCTCGTCAACGCCCTCATAATGACCGCACAGTATTGCGATATTCGGAAGCTGCGAAAGCTCCTTAACACGCTTTTGAGTGAGCGTTTTGCCCTGCGCCGACATATAAATAAGATGCGGTTTTTTGCCGTCCTCGGAGCAAAGTGAAGCGAAGCAATCATAAATTGGCTGAGTTTGCATAAGCATACCCATTCCGCCGCCGTACGGTGCGTCGTCCACTCTGTTGTGCTTATCGTGTGTGAAATCTCTGATATTTACAGTGTCAATTTCAATTATTCCGCTTTTCCTCGCCCTGCCGATTATGCTCTCGTCAAGCACAGAATTGCACATCTCGGGGAAAAGAGTCATTATTGTTATTTTCATTCTTCAACGCTCTCCCCATCATCAAAAAGTCCTTTTATAGCGTCAATCTCAACAAAGCCTGCTTCAACATCCGTGCTTATAACCACGCTTTTGATTGCAGGAATGAGGGTTTCCCTGCCGTCGTCGGACTTAACCGTCCAAACGTCATTTGCAGGATATTTCTGAATATCGGAAATTTTGCCGTAAACCTTATCGGTTCCCGTCTGCCTGACCTCACAGCCTATTAAATCCTCAATAAACCAAGTATTTTCAGGCAAATTCGCATCTTCTCGCTTCATATACAAGACCTTATTGCGAAGCGACTGCGCCTTTTCCATAGTGTCAACCCCGTCAAGCGAGAGTATGACAATATTGCCGTGAGGACGAGCCGACTTCACAGCGATTTTTTCATTTCCGTTTTCGTCAAAATATACCGTTTTGAATTTTTTGATAAACTGCGGCGTATCACACCACGGATTGAGACGAACCTCGCCCTTTACGCCGTGAGTACCGACTATCTGCCCGAGCTCAAGATAAGGTTTAAGCATATTTCCCCCATAAAAGCTAAGGGGTACATAATGTACCCCCACTTAATCAGTCAATATCAATTTGAACTTTTTCCCCGTCCTTAACGGCACGTGCCTTAACAACGGTTCTGATTGCCTTTGCAATTCTGCCCTGCTTACCGATAACTCTGCCCATTTCGCTTTCGTCAACGTGGAGATGATATACAATGATACCTCTCTCGTTGGGCTCGTCAACCGTAACGCTGACCTTATCGGGATTTTCAACAAGACCTCTTGCTATGATTTCAAGAAGTTCTTTCATCTAAAAGATCCCCCTTGATTATTTAATAATGCCGTTCTGCTTAAACAAAGCCTTAACAGTATCTGTGGGCTGAGCGCCGTTCTTAATCCACTGCTGAGCCTTCTCTGCGTCGATATTAACGATTGCAGGAGTCTTCATGGGGTCAAATGTACCGATCTCCTCGATGCACTTACCGTCACGGGGTGCTCTTGAATCTGCTACGATTACACGGTAGAAGGGAGCCTTCTTTGCGCCCATTCTGCGAAGTCTGATTTTTACTGCCATTTTGTTTTCCTCCAAAATATATTATAAATAATTTTATGCCAACCACTTAAATTAAAGTGCTTAGTTGATAAGTTTACATCGGGAAGCCGCCAAAGCCGCCCTGTCCGCCTCCGAAATTCATTCTCGAAAGCTTCTTTCTCATGCCCTTTGAGTTGAACTGCTTCATCATCTTCTGCATCTGACGGTACTGTGAGAGAAGTCTGTTGACATCCTCAACCTGCATACCGCAGCCTGCCGCAATTCTTCTTTTCCTCGACGGGTTAATAATATCGGGATTTGCACGCTCTTTGGGAGTCATTGAGAAAATAATTGCCTGTATTCTGTCAAGCTGACCGTCGTCTATATCGACGTTTTTAAGCTTGCTTCCGACACCCGGCAGCATTGAGAGAATGTCCTTCATAGAGCCCATTTTCTTAACCTGCTGCATTTGGTCGAGCAAATCGTTGAGGTCAAACTTGTTTTTGCGGATTTTAGCTTCAAGCTCCGCCGCCTTCTTCTCGTCAAGTGCCGTTTCAGCCTTTTCGATAAGCGAAAGCACGTCGCCCATACCGAGTATTCTCGAAGCCATTCTGTCGGGGTAGAAATAATCAAGCTCATCAAGCTTTTCGCCCATACCGACAAATTTAATCGGCTTACCCGTAACTGCTCTTGCCGAAAGAGCCGCACCGCCTCTTGTGTCGCCGTCCATCTTGGTAAGCACCATACCGTCAATGCCGAGTGCCTCGTCAAAAGTACTTGCAACGGTAACTGCGTCCTGACCCGTCATTGCGTCAACGACAAGCAAAATCTCGTGAGGGTGAACGGCAGCCTTAACATTCTGCAATTCCTCCATAAGCTCACGGTCAATATGCAAGCGACCTGCGGTATCTATAATAACATAGTCATAGCCCTGATCCTTAGCGAGAGACACAGCTTGCTTTGAAATCTCAACAGGATCGCCCTGTCCCTTTTCGAACACGGGAACTCCGACCTGCTCGCCGACAACCTGAAGCTGTTTAACGGCAGCCGGACGGTAAACGTCGCAGGCTACAAGCAACGGTCTGTGATTTTCTTTTTTCAATTTAAGAGCAATCTTTGCACAGTGTGTTGTTTTACCCGAGCCCTGCAAACCGCACATCATAACGATTGTAGGCGGATGAGAAGCATAGGCAAGCCTTGTCTGTGTCCCGCCCATAAGGTCGGTAAGCTCTTCGTTTACAATTTTAATTACCATTTGGGCAGGAGTAAGGCTCTCCATAACCTGCGAGCCGATAGCCCTTTCGGTTACCCTTTGAGTAAAGTCCTTTGCGACCTTATAGTTAACGTCCGCCTCAAGCAAAGCAAGACGAACCTCACGCATAGCCTCTTTAACATCCGATTCATTAAGACTTCCCTTGCTGCGAAGCCGTCCGAATGCGGATTCGAGTTTATCCGATAAACTTTCAAATGCCATTTCAGTACCTCTTATTCAACCACGGACAATGCCAAAGATTTGATTTTAACAACGGTTTCGTTGACCTCTCTTGACAAGTCGTGTTCGAGATTGTAAACATTTATCTTTTCGGCGCAGTCGATTATACCGTTCATACACTCCGTAATATGCTCAAACTTAGCCGCAAAGCCAAGTTTTTCTTCCATTTCATAAAGCTGAGCCTCGGCACGCTTAATAGCATCCCTTACGCCTTGACGGGTAATACCCTCATTCTCGGCAATTTCGGAAAGCGAAAGGTCGTCATTATAATAATAATTGAGAAAATCCCTCTGCTTTTCGGTAAGAACGTCGCCGTAAAAATCATATAAAATTGTTATTTCAACGTTATTAGCCATTAAAAAAGCCCTCTTCCGAACGTATAATTCGCAACAACACCCTGTAAAGTCCATTCACTTTACAGGGTGCTATTATACTAAATAAATATCAATTTGTCAAGAGAAATTTATCTCCAATCGATAACCGCATCATGCGAGCCGTTGTTTATGTCGTCATTTCCGACAACTACCTTCTTTGTCTGACCCTCTGTCTTTTTTGCGGTTGTTTCAGGCTCGGTAGCAGGCGCAGCAGTCTCCGCCTCTTTCTTTTCCTTATCCTTTGCCACCTGTGCAGCGGTCTTTGTTACAAGGTCCTCATACATCTCCGCATAGCCGTCCTTGTCGGTCGTTACGGGTATTTTTTCGCCGTTAACATTTGTAATAAACAAATCTCCGTTTTCGTCCGTCGAATACTCAATCTTATTATCGGTATTGGGCTTTTCCTTAAAATCCTCGTTCTTTTTACAAGCTGTCATAAGCGTTGCCATAGCAACAAGTGCAAGCGCAACGGCAATAATAGATTTTTTCATAGCATTTCCTCCAATATAAATCTAAGCTTATTTTAACACAAAAGCCGATATTTGCAAGCGTTATTTCAATTCCGCTATCGTAACGCCCTCTTCGCCCTCGCCGTAAATACCCGTGCGATAGGTTCTGATATTAGGATGCTTCCTCAAATGAGCTTGAACAGCCTTTCGAAGCGTTCCCGTGCCCTTGCCGTGAATTACGGTAAATTCATTGAGCCCCGAACGCAAAATGCTGTCAATAAAGCGGTCAAGCTCCATAATAGCCTCTTCCCTGTCCATACCTCTTAAATCAACGCTCGTCTTTGCGCTTTGTGTTTTAAGCTCGGTCTCTGTCGTTCTGACGGTACGGTGCTTCGACTGCTCGGTATTTTTCTTTTTCTCGCCTAAAAGCCTTAGCGTATCCTCGGGAACCTTTGTTTTGATTATGCCTGCCTGAACCTCAACATTTCCCTTTGAGTCTGCAACACTTACAACCGTTCCTTCCGTGCCGAGAGTGGTTATGCGGACATTGTCGCCTACCTTCAACGGTCTCGGAAGCTTGTAATCGCCGTCATCATCGTCATAATAGGTCTCACTCGTCAAATCGTCGATAGCGTTAAGGTGCTGCTTCATGGCAGCCTTTGCCTTTCTCGCCATCTCGGCGGCGTTTTTCTCTTTCGCCTGCTGTTTACGGAGCATATCAATCTCAAGCATAAGAGAATTTGCGGCACGCTTTGCGTTTTCGACAATTCGTTTTGCCTCGTTCTGTGCTTTTTCGATTTCCTTATCGCTCTTTTTCTGCGCTTCGTCAAGCTTTTGCTGAACAGACTCCTTCATTTTGTCGATTTGAGCTTTAAGCTCCTCTGTTTTGCGACGCTCGTCCTCCATTTGAAGTCTTGTTTTTTCAAGGCTGTCAACAACGTCCTCAAAGCGTGTGTTTTCCTCTGAAATAAGCGTTTGAGCCGTCTCGATTATTTCATCGTTAAGGTTCAAATGTCGTGAAATCGCAAAAGCATTTGAGCGACCCGGTACGCCGATTAAAAGCTTATATGTAGGACTCAACGTTTCAACGTCAAATTCGCAGGAAGCGTTTTCGACCCTCTCTGTTCTCAAGGCGTATTCTTTAAGCTCGGAATAGTGGGTTGTAGCGGCAATTTTTGCACCTTTTCTTCTGAGATATTCAAGCACCGAAACGGCAAGTGCCGCACCCTCAACGGGGTCTGTGCCTGCGCCAAGCTCATCTATCAAAATAAGCGACGATTCATCTGCAATCTCGGTTATCGATACGATTTTTGTCATGTGCGCAGAGAACGTGGAAAGCGACTGCTCAATACTCTGCTCCTCGCCGATATCGCAAAGAATATTTTTGAAAACGCAAAGACGTGAATTGTCATTTGCCGGAATATAAAGTCCGCACTGTGCCATAAGCGTCAAAAGTCCGAGCGTTTTAATCGAAACTGTTTTACCGCCCGTGTTGGGACCTGTAATAACAAGCGAGTCAAAATCCTCGCCGAGTCTGATATCAACGGGCACGACCTTTTGCGGATTGAGAAGCGGATGACGTGCTTTTTTCAATTCGATTATGCCCTCGTCGTTGATTATCGGCTTTGTGGCTTTCATTTTATAGCCCAGCTGTGCCTTTGAGAAAATCAAATTGAGCTCGACCGCACTCTTATAGCTTAGAATTATGCTGTCCGCAAATTCCGACGCCGCAACGGAAAGCTCCGATAAAATCCTGTCGATTTCATCCCTTTCCTTGCTCTGCAAGACCTTGATTTCATTGTTTGCCTCGACAACTGCGGCAGGCTCGATAAACACCGTTGCACCGCTTGAAGAGGTGTCGTGCACCATACCTGCAACCTGTGAGCGATGCTCGCTTTTTACGGGAACGACAAATCTGCCGTTTCGCTGTGTTACAATAGCGTCCTGCAAGCTGTTTCGGTAAACGGGAGAACGCAGCATTTTATCAAGCTGCTCTCTTATTCTCGACTCCTGCGCACGCATTTTTCTGCGTATGGTTTTAAGCTCCGACGAAGCGTTATCCGACATCTCACTTTCAGAGATAATCGCATTGTTTATCATATCCTCAAGAAATTTGTTCGGATAAAGCGAATTGAACAAATCGTCAAGCGCCGTGCTCATACCTGCCGACTTGTCGTGCCAGGAAAGTATGCCTCTTATAACCCTGAGCACCTGTGAAATATCAAGTAATTCACGCATATTAAGCACGCCGCCTGCCTGCGCACGACGGAGTGAGTTGTCAATATTCATAAGACCGCCGAAGCCGGGTGCTCCGAATTTCGCAATCAAAATATGCGCCGCTTCGGTCTTTGAAAGTAAGCTTGAAGCCTCAAAAATATCATACGACGGCGTAAGTGCCAACGCCTCCTCCCTTGCATCCTCACAAGCGGTAAGGTCTGCAAGCTGAGAAAGTATTTTCGGTAATTCAAGTGAAATGTAATCCTTTTGCATTTATAAAGTCCTCATAGAATTGTAAAATTCAAGTGTTTTGAAATTTCTGTCCGATTTAACTTTTGTATAAATTTCTGTTATATATGAAAGCTCGGATAATTCGGAGTCGGTCATTTTGAAGCTGAAAAGCTTTTCAAGACTTGAGAAAACAATATGCCGCATTGCCGTAACAATACGCAGCGGAAGCGGAAAAAGAGCGTTTCCCGAGGCACAGTTTTCACAATAGAGAAGTCCGTGTTCAACATCAAAAAACATTGTTGGCGTTTCAAACTCTCCGCACCTCTCACACGCAACCAAATTCGGTGCATACCCCGAAAGTGACATAATCCTGAGCTCGACAATAGCCTTTAGCTGCTGTGCAGGCTTTTTGTCGTGAGCCAGCATATAAAGAGCGTTCAGCATAAGGCGCAAATAATCGGTAGCCTGCTCATCCTGCGGCGACAGCTCACACGCAAGTTCGGCAAAATACTGTGCAAGAGCAAGCTTTTCAATATCGCTTCTCAACTCAAAAAACATTTCGATACTCTGCGCCTCGTCAATTATGTAGCTGTCCTTTCCCGAATAAAAGGAAAGCTGCGAATAGCAGAATTGACCTGTGGTGGAATGTTTTTTGCTTTTAATGCTCTTTGCCCCTCTGACGAAAGCCTTTACGATACCCATATCCTCCGTCAGCACCGTAACAAGCTTGTCCCGTTCACCGATATTCTGTTCTCTGAGGATAAGACCCTTTGTGTTGTACCTCATTTTTTGCTTCCTCGGTTTTCTCTTCCTGTTTTATTGCGTTATATTTTATATAATCGTCAATTTTTCCGCTTTTGTAAAAAACGTACCAAAAATCCTCGCTTTTCATAACAATACCGCCTTAAAAGATTTATATAATTAACTTAACCTTTTAAGACGGCTGTATTACTGTTAATCTAAACCAAAATTGTGAATAATTCCTTCTCTGTTTCGCCAATCCTCTTTTACTTTTACCCAGCATTGAAGATTTACCTTTATATCAAAGAAGTTTTCAATATCCTGACGTGCATAGGTAGATATTTTTTTGAGCATTTGACCGCCTTTGCCGATAATAATTCCCTTATGGCTTTCACGCTCGCAATATATTGTCGCTTCGACATCCATAATACTGCCGTCGTCACGCTCTCTCATTCTTTCGATTGCAACCGCTGTACCGTGAGGAATTTCCTTATCCAAAAGACGAAGCATTTTTTCCCTGATAATTTCAGCGACAAGCACTCTTTCGGGCTGATCCGTCAAGGTGTCGTCGGGGAAAAAGTGGATGCTCTCGACCGACAATTCTTTTAATTCGTCAAGCAAGGCGTCAAGTCCGTCGCCCGACTGTGCGCTGACGGGAACAATCGCTTTGAAATCATAAAGAGCCGACAGCTCGGCAAGCTTTTTCATAAGCTCGGTTTTGTCCTTGAGCATATCGATTTTATTGATTGCAAGCACAACCGTCATTTTTTCGCTCTTAAACTTCTTTATAAGTTCAAGCTCCGCCGTGTTGAGCTTTTCGTCATTTGCGTCAACCACAAAAAGACACGAGTCAACGCCCGATATGCTGTCGCTTACAGCCTGTACCATTTTTTCGCCGAGCTTGTTTTTCGGCTTATGAAAACCTGGGGTATCGGTAAATACAAGTTGAATATTGTCCTCAGTTGTCAAAACGCCCATTATTCTTGTTCTTGTAGTCTGCGGCTTTGACGAAACAATGGCAATTTTACTGCCTATAAGTTTGTTAAGAATTGAAGATTTGCCGACATTTGCCTTGCCGACAATGGCGATAAACGCCGTTTTTGATGTATTGTTCATTTAATATTTCCTTTATTTTTTATCCTTTGAAGCCTTACCGAAGCCCTTGAATATAAACACCGTTGCAAGGATTATTGATAATATGAAAACAACAAGCATAACGGGATTTTCACGGTAATATAAGAACATTTGCGAAAATGCTTCGGGCTGACCGAGTATCGCTATTCCCGTTGCCACCGCAAAAATCGCACATACAAGCACCGCACCTGCCGCCGTGTCCTTTGCAACTTTGCCGTTTTCGGTATACTCCTCACTCGCAAGGTCAACCGTTCGTTCAACCGCCGTGTTTATAAGCTCTGCCGCCACGACCGCCATATTCGCAAGGAAAATTACAGCTAATTGAGTTCTTGTAATTTCAAAGAAATCATAGACGAAAAGAAAAGAATACATATATATCATACATACAAAATGTATTCGCATATTTCTTTCGTATCTCAACGCCTCAAAAATCCCCGAAAAAGCATAGCCGAAGCTCTTTATAAGACTTTTCATCGCTTATTCCTCGTCGAGATAATAGCTTCCGTTTCTTTTAAGACCGAGCTGTGTGAGAACGCTCTCTTCCTTTTCACGCATACGAACAGCCTCAAGTCCGCCATTCTCATGGTCATATCCCAAAAGGTGCAAAAGTGAATGTACCGTCAAAAATGCAATTTCCCTCTGAAGCGGATGACCGTATTCCTCAGCCTGCGCAAAAGCCTTTTCAATGGAAATGACTATATCGCCGAGCATCTTTGCGCCTGTGTCATGGTTTATGTCGTAAACACCGTTTTCGCCGAGTGGGAATGAAAGAACGTCTGTCTCCCTGTCTATGTTTCTATGTTCAAGATTGAGTTTGTGAATTTGCTCGTTATTAACAAATGTTACGCTGATTTCAGCCGAGCCTTCAAAATTTTCCTGTCTGAGCACGGCATTGCAACAACGGCGCACAAGCATACGCACACCCGTCGGGATTTTAATATCCTTTTGATCGTTTGAAATAATTACTTTAATCTTATCCGTCATTTTCTCTTCTCCTCACTTTTTTCATAAGCCTTGATTATATCCTGTACCAATTTATGCCTTACGACATCCTTTTCGTTAAATTCATTGATTGCAATACCGGGAATGTTTTTCAAAATCCGCATTGCCTGTGTAAGTCCCGATTTTTTACCGTCAGGCAAGTCAATCTGCGTTATATCGCCTGTGACAACCATCTTTGAATTAAAGCCGAGACGGGTTAAAAACATTTTCATCTGCTCTTTGGTCGTGTTCTGCGCCTCATCAAGAATTATAAAGCTGTCATCAAGCGTTCTGCCTCGCATATAAGCAAGCGGTGCTACCTCAATGCTTCCCCTCTCCTGATATTTCTGAAAAGACTCTGCGCCGAGCATATCAAAAAGAGCGTCATACAAGGGACGTAAATACGGGTCAACCTTTTGCTGCAAATCGCCCGGAAGGAAACCCAGCTTTTCGCCTGCCTCAACAGCAGGTCTTGTAAGAATTATTCTGTTTACCTCTTTCGCACGAAAAGCCGTAACAGCCATTGCAACCGCAAGGTAAGTCTTTCCCGTGCCGGCAGGTCCTGCTCCGAGAACAATCGTGTTGTTTCTTATCGCCTCGATATATTTTTTCTGACCGAGAGTTTTAGGCTTTACAGGTTTGCCCTTTGAGGTGACGCAAACGCAATCGCCCGTCATCTCGGAAAGTTTTTCCTCGGAGTCGTCCTTTACAAGCGATATAACATAGCGAACATTTTGGTCTGAAAGCGACTCGCCCTTATTTATAAGCATAAGAAGTCCCTTAACGGCTCTTGACGCTTTATCTACATTTTCCGCTTCGCCCGTAATTTTAAGCTCCGAGCCCCTGTTTATAACGCTTACGCCGAACTCCTTTTCAATAAGCTTGATATTCTCGTCAAAGCTGCCGAAAAGGCTGACGGCATGTTCCATTCTGTCAACATTGATTATCTGCTCGAACACCGAACGACCACCTTTTGAAAAATCTATTTATATTTAATATATTTTACCACAATGTATTATCATTTTTCAACAAAAATTTCAAGTCTTTTGCCTATTTCTTTCTTGCACTCATAGTTTCCGCTGAACAGCGGCTCTCCGTTTACAAAATCGAACGAAAAATCCGAGGAAAGTATCTGTTCACTATCCAAATACATAGCTCTGTAAGAGCAAGCATAAAGGTATGCCGAATAAACCTTTTTGTACTCTTCGGGAAAAGCCTCGCAAGGCTCGGAATAATAAACTCTTTTTGTGATTTTTCCGAGAGGCAGGCTCATATCTCCGTTTGCCACAAAGCTTTTTTCGGTGTAAACGTTATCTTCCCCCACACCGATACCAAGCGGAATTTTAAGCCCGAATATAAACAGTGAATTCTGCTCCGACAGCTTTGAAAGCCTTGAAAATTGTCCGTCGTTACAGGAAGCGTTGATTTCATTTTTCACACGGGCGTGAACTTTACCCCTCGCCGCTTTCAGATTATAGGTCTTGTCGAGATTTTCGGTAATTCCCGAAATAAGCAAATCGCCTTTAAGCACCGCATCGCCCGAACGCACTTCGGCAACTCCGACCGTCGCTTCAATCCCCATTATCGTTCCGTCCTGTGAGGCGACTATATTGCACGGTGTCGTGCTGTCGGGAAATTCGGGTGCCTCGCTCAATTCGCTTACGACAATTTCAACCCTTGAGCCCTTTATATTTACGCTCGCCCACGCAATCTTAGGCAACAGCTTTTTAGCCTCATACGCCGCTTCCGACGGAGAAATTGCCGACCGTCTTGCACCCACTTTTACGCCGACTGCTTCAAACGCATCTAAAATCTGTTCATCGGAAAGCGTTTTGTTGCCCGAAACCGACACGCTCCATATCATTGTCGAGAGAAAGGAAACCGTGATTACCGCCGTCATAAAGCCTGCAAGCAAGCCGATTCTTCGCCTGTTTTTATGAATGAAAAACGGAAGTCCGTGCTTTTTTGTTATCCTCACACGAACGCCCGAATTTTTTGCGGAAGCTTTTATAGACTTGTACCCGTTAACCGTTGTATCGGCTGTTATACTGTCCTTACTCTTTTTCATATTCCAAAGCGGTATTTTATTCATGGTACAGAGGTTTACAAAGCGTTCGGGGAAGCCTCCGTAAGCGGTAAAGGTTACAAAACCCAATAAAAATCGTATTAGCCTTATTATCAGCATTCCCTCACCCCTGACTTTCAAATTCCACGCTTAAAATATTTCCGCTGATAACCGTTTGTATCTCGGAATACGCTTTAATTTCCATATTGTCTCCGACAAAGGTTATAATGAGCTTGCCTGCGTTTAATCGCACCTTATCCTGCGTGTATTCGAGTATTCCACGGCATCCGTCAACGGATATTTCCCTGTTCCCCTCCGCTTCGATGTGCGGTAAATTTGAAGTTAATATTTCAGGTATATCCAAAGCAGTTTTGAGCTTTTCGCCTGCAATGCTTTTTCGCTTTTCTCGTGATTTTTTTCCGCTTGAACTCATTTGCTCACCTCGCTCATATATCTATATGACAAAGCATATAATTTGATACCATAAAGAGAGTGTGATGATATGGAAAAAATGAAATCCCATATAGGCAACCTGATTTTAATAATTTTTTCGTTAGGTGCATGCTTCTGCCTTTTTTCAAAATCGCAGGTCTGTGCCTCGGGAATAAAAGAGGGTATGCTTCTGTGCGTCGATAGCGTTATACCGACGCTTTTTCCGTTTATGATAATTTCGCAATTCATCGTAAAATCGGGAATATGCGATTTGTTCGGCAAAATTCTCGGCAGAATTACGGTTAAGCTCTTTCGCCTGCCCCCTGTCGCCTCAAGCGTGATTTTGATGTCGCTCATAGGCGGTTATCCTATCGGCGCAAAAATGACCTATGAATTGCTGTGTGAGGGTAAAATATCGCAAAAAGCGGCTCAAAAATTAGACCTTTTCTGCATTAACGCAGGACCTGCCTTTATAATCAATACCGTCGGAACAATGCTTTTGGGCAGCACCCGTGCAGGCGTTATTCTCTACTGCTCGGTCGCTCTTTCCTCTGTTATAATAGGGATTTTAACAAGGTTTATTGATGCGGAAAAGGTTTACGAATACAAAAAAGAGTCGCCTGTAATTCTCAAAAATCCCATTGAAGCGTTTTCGTTTTCCGTTACAGACAGCGTAAAGGCTATGATTTCCGTTTGCAGCTGGATTGTAATTTTTAATTACTTGATTAAATACATTTGCTCTTTCTCATTAAACGGATATACAGTTGCGTTATCGAGTATTCTTGAGGTTACAAGCGGAATTAAAATGTCTCTGAATCTACTGCCCGTACCTGCATTTGCGGCGATAATCTCCTTTGGCGGTCTGTCTGTTCACTGTCAAATTTACTCTTATGTATCACGAACGGGGCTGTCGGCAAAGCTGTTTTACACAGCAAGGGTGTTATGCTCTGCGGTAACGGCTCTAATCTGCTCGATAATTCTCAAATTCATTCCGTGCGAAATTGAAGTGTTTGCAAATGTTTCAAAGCCGTCATTTGAGGCATATTCCGTGTCGCTCCCTACCGCCTGCGCTCTGCTTTTGATGTGCTCTGTTTTGATTTTTGAACTTGACAACGAAAGGAAATCAAAAAGAGAAATTCATACTCGATAGAAAACTTTGAATTTATCAAAAGTTTGTGGTATAATTAAAAACAACATATCAAATGAGAGATTTTATCCACAATAGGATGTGAAAAAATGAGAAAATCGGTTTTTAATACAGTCAACATATCCCCTGCCTGCGCCTACTGTCAGCACGGCAAGCCCTCGCCCGACGGTGAAACGGTGCTTTGCGTGAAAAAAGGTGTTGTTGCAAAGGATTACAAATGCAGAAAATACAAATATGATATTATGAAAAGAGTTCCCCGCCGTGCGCCCGAGCTTCAGCAGTTTAACGAAGATGATTTCAAACTTTAATTAAGCAAATTATACAAAAAGGCAATCTGCTTTTGCAGATTGCCTTGATTTTTATTGTTTTCAGTCCTTTCGCCAAACCATTTTATTGACAACGCCTGTGTATGACTGAATTATTTTAACTACCTTTGTAGATACATTTGTGTCGGTATAATCGGGAACGGGAATTCCGTAGAAGCCGTCACGGTTTAACTCAACAGCCGTATCAACTGCCTGCAAAAGCGATTTTTCGTCAATTCCCGCAAGCACAAAGCAACCCTTGTCGAGTGCTTCGGGACGCTCTGTCGAAGTCCTTATGCAAACCGCAGGGAACGGAGAGCCTACCGAGGTAAAGAAGCTTGATTCTTCGGGAAGTGTACCCGAATCCGATACAACCGCAAAAGCGTTCATCTGCAAGCAGTTATAATCGTAGAAACCGAGTGGCTCATGCTTGATAACTCTTTCGTCAAGTTCAAATCCGCTTTGTTCAAGTCTTTTTGCCGAACGGGGATGACAAGAATAGAGTATCGGCATATCGTACTTTTGAGCCATTTTATTTATTGCATTGAACAGCGAAAGAAAGTTCTTTTCGGTGTCGATATTTTCCTCTCTGTGGGCAGACAAGAGAATATATTTGCCCTTTTCAAGTCCAAGTCTTTCGTGAATATCGGAGGCTTTTATTTTTTCAAGATTTTCGCTCAAAACCTCTGCCATAGGCGAACCTGTAACATAAGTTCTCTCCTTTGGAAGTCCGCAATCGGCAAGATACTTTCTTGCGTGCTCAGAATATGCCATATTAACATCTGAAATTATATCGACAATTCTTCTGTTGGTTTCCTCCGGCAAGCACTCGTCTTTACAGCGGTTTCCTGCTTCCATATGGAAAATCGGAATATGCAATCTCTTTGCGCCGATAACGGAAAGGCAAGAGTTTGTGTCACCCAAAACAAGCACAGCATCGGGCTTTATCTGTGCCATAAGTTCATAAGACGAAGCTATGATATTGCCCATAGTTTCACCGAGATTTTGACCTACGGCATTGAGATAAACATCGGGATCGGCAAGACCTAAATCCTTAAAGAACACACCGTTAAGATTGTAGTCATAATTCTGTCCCGTATGAGCCAAAAGACAATCAAAATATTTACGGCATTTATTGATAACCGCCGCAAGTCTTATTATTTCGGGGCGTGTGCCGACTACAATAAGCAACTTTATTTTTCCGTTATCTTTGAATTTAACATCGCTATAATCATTTTTTACATTCATAGTTTAACCCTCTTAAAAATATATTCCTTTCGAGTTACCTGTATAGCCGTAATATTCCTTGAGCTTTTTATCCTTTTCTTCGCCTTTAAGGTGTCCTAAATGCAATGATTCTTTTTTATTTTCTCAAAATAATCGTCAGCAGACTTAATTACCCTTGCAGGCACCCCGACAGCAACAGAATTATCGGGTATATCTTTTGAAACTACTGCGCCTGCACCGATTATAACATTGTTCCCGATATTGACACCCGGCAATATTATAACATTGTTTCCTATATAGACATGATTTCCTATCGTTATTGGCTTTGTAATCTCCAAATCAGGTACATATTTCCTAAATAAAAGAGTTCCGCCGTCATGCGTTAAAAATTTTACACCATCAGTGATATATACATCATCCCCGATAGTAATTATCCACGGCTCTGTACTCCAACTGACCTTTCCGTATAAACGAATGTTCCCGTTGATATTGACACCGATTTTTTTTGCATACTCTATGGGATGGAATTTTCCATAAACAACACGATAAACATTTCTGTAAAATGTTTTGAAATTCATATTTTTACTCCTTATTATAGTTGCAACCTAAAAGCAGGCATATTATTAACCTATACTTCTTCAAAAAATGTATCGGGTTTATCGGGATTGAAACACTCGTTACACCACATAACAGTAACCATATCGGTATCACCGAGATTTTCTATGTTATGAGTATAGCCTGTCGGAATATCGACAACTTCAAGTTTATCGCCCGAAACAAAGTATTCGTAAACCTTTTCTTCGTCGATTTTACGGAAACGGATAACACCTTTTCCGCTGACAACAAGGAACTTTTCATTCTTTGTATGATGCCAATGCTGTCCTTTTGTAATACCCGGTTTTGAAATATTAACAGATACCTGACCTCTGTCGGCAGTTCTTAAAATCTCGGTAAACGAGCCTCTGTTATCTATATTCATTTTAAGCGGATAGGAAAATTTATCTGTGGGTAGATAAGAAAGATATGTAGAATAAAGTTTCTTTGAAAAACTGCCCTCTGTCATATCGGGAACGCTCTTATCCTCTCTCGACTGCTTGAAGGAATAAATCAAATCAACTATTTCACCGAGAGTTGTGTTATGTTCAACGGGAACTTTGCAATAATCTCCGTCTTTTGTTTCCGAACCGCAAAGTGCATTTATGAGTTCGTTTACAACATCATCTATATACACGAGAGTCATTTTGTGGCTTCTGTCGTTGACTTGAATGGGCAAATCGTTTGCGATATTGTTGCAAAATGTAGCTACTGCGCTGTTGTAATTCGGTCTGCACCATTTTCCGAAAACATTAGGGAAACGATACACAAGCACCTTTGCGCCTGTTTCCTTTGAATAATCAAAGAATAAATCCTCGCCTGCTTTTTTACTCTTTCCGTAAGGATTATCAAGCGCCGCTTGAGTCGAAGAAGAGAGCATTACAGGGCAAGTGTTATTGTTTTTCTTCAATTCGTCAAGCAACTCCGAAGCAAAGCCGAAATTCCCCGTCATAAACTCGCTTTCGGTTTCGGGGCGATTTACTCCTGCAAGGTTAAAGACAAAATCGCAGTCCTTACAGAACTCGGAAAGCATTGATTTGTCTGTATCTATATCGTATTTGTAAATTTCAATATCTTGGGTTAAAGGATAAGTTTTGTCCTTGCCGTATTTTATGTTTTCAAGCTCTGCAACAAGGTTTTTACCTACAAATCCCTTTGCACCCGTAACAAGAATTTTCATTTATTTCTCCATTTTTTCAAGTTCTTCACGAATGTATGCAAGTGAAAGCAATTTTTCCTTTACCTGCTCAACATTGAGAAGTTCTGTGTTATTTGAGTTGAACTCTGTCAACGGATTGCGGTCTTTATCGCCGTCATTGAAATATTTATCGTAGTTAAGTGAACGCTTATCGCAAGGCACACGGTAGAAATTGCCCATATCGGTAGCGTGAGCACACTCCTCGTTAGTAAGGAGGGTTTCGTACATCTTTTCGCCGTGACGAATACCGATAACTTTAATTTCGGTTTCGGGGCAGAAAAGCTCTTTTACAGCCTCAGCAAGAACACCGATTGTGCAAGCAGGTGCTTTCTGAACAAGAATATCGCCCGAAACACCGTTTTCAAATGCGAACAAAACAAGGTCAACAGCCTCATCAAGCGACATAATAAATCTTGTCATTTCGGGTTCTGTAATCGTAATCGGTTTACCCTCTTTTATCTGCTCAATCCAAAGCGGAATTACCGAGCCTCTTGAACACATAACATTACCGTAACGGGTACAGCAAATTTTAGTCTTTTCGGGGCTTACGGTTCTCGACTTTGCAACGATTACCTTTTCCATCATAGCCTTTGAAGTACCCATTGCATTTACAGGGTAAGCGGCTTTATCCGTTGAAAGGCAGATTACACTTTTAACCCCCTCGTCAATAGCGGCGGTAAGGACATTATCTGTTCCGAGAACATTGGTTTTTACCGCTTCGATGGGGAAAAACTCACAAGACGGGACCTGCTTTAATGCTGCTGCGTGGAAGATATAATCAACGCCGTGCATAGCGTTTTTAACGGACGCCAAATCTCTTACATCACCGATAAAGAACTTGATTTTATCGCTGACCTCAGGCATCTTTGCTTGGAACTCGTGGCGCATATCGTCTTGCTTTTTCTCATCTCTTGAGAAAATCCGAATTTCGCCTATATCAGTCTGCAAAAATCTGTTGAGTACAGCATTACCGAACGAGCCTGTACCGCCCGTAATCATAAGTGTTTTTCCAGAAAACATAATTTCACACTCTCTATATTTATATTTATTCTTGATAACCGAGTTTCTGCATTTCTTTTTGCGGTCGGTGGTATGTCTGACAAGCAAGAGCTATTAAGAAATACAACAGTTCCGTTGACAGACCTCCCTGCGTAAACAAAAATGTCAAATACAAAATAATCGGTATCATCATATTATTCTTAAACGGATTCTTTTGCGCTTTTGCAAATATTATTGATATTAAGAAAAGATAGAAAATCGATCCGATTACACCTAATTCAACAAACATTTCAACAAAAACATTGTGTGCAGTCAACATTCCCACATTTGCCGCATAGGCTGACAAATTGTTACAACCCAAACCGACTAAAAATACTTTTATATTGCTTTTTACGAAGTCAAAATAATAAGACCAAAGTTCAACTCTCGAAACATCATAAAACTCGCCTCTGTTTTCAATCATCGGTTTAAAGATTATTGAGAAATACAGAATTACAACTATGGGAATAAGCAAAAACATAACTGAATAATATATTGCTTTATTCTTAACAAAATCTTTTCCGGCAATAAACACAAGATAAAAGAAAACAATGCACATTCCTATCAAAAGCGAACGAGTTCCCGACGCAATCGCATAGTATGCAAAAAACACTGAACCTACAAATGTTAAGATGTATTTTATTTTCTTTTGCTCAAACAAAGTTGCTAAAAAGAACCATGCGAGCACCATACAAAAGCCAAAGTTCCATGGAGAAGAAAATCCCGACATACGTGTTGCATATTCGTTACTTCCGCTTATTTTCATTGATAAATCTTTATACATCAATGAAAATACAACAGTTATCACTGAACTTATTACAAACACTGTTGCAATACAAGCGTTCAACTTATCATTTTTTTCTTGCAATGACATTAAATATGCAAACAATATAAATATACATGTTACAAGAGGATTTATAAAACTACCGAAAGAAGCCATACTGCTTATCATATTCATGGCAGTGAACAAAACAAACGGTACTAAAAAAAGCAAAGCGTTATTAGGTTTTAACATCTTGCGAAAAAAAGCCTTAACAACATAAATCATTACAATAAACGGTAATATTGTTCGTGAATTATCACTCAATCTTATACACTCGTTCAAGGGAAACAACATTGCAATTATTATAGGCAACTTGTCAGTAGGCATAATTACGGAAACTGCTATAACAAGCATAAAAACTATTTTGCGCAAAGAATAGTTGCCCAAATGCATACTGTAAAGCAGCAACATAATCGCCACATAGAGTCCCGCAACGATTAAAAAAATCAAGGTATTCTGTTTTCGTTTAATAAAATTCATATCATTTTTCCTGTAAGTTGATTTCTTTTATTTCTTTTTTGCGGTAAGCTAAATAAGATACTATATATTGAAGCAAATTAAATGTTGCCGAAATTACGGTTGCCGAAACCAATCCTTTGATTTCAAATTTCGGAATCAAAGCAACAGAAACCGCTATGTTTACAACTGATGTGATTATGGAATTTTTAACAACGGTATCGCCTCTGCCTCTTGCGACAAAGAATCTGTTAAAGTAAAGAGTCATACCGTCGAACAAATATGCTATGCCTAAAACGACAAGATAATCATATGCTATTGCATATTCTTTCGAGAAGAAAATAAAGAATATCGGCTTTCCGAAAATGATAAACACTCCGTAAATGATTGCGTTCAACGCACCCATAAATAACATATCCGACTTTTTAATGAATCTTTGATTAACATTATCTCTGAACTTGACAACGGTCATTGCCGAAGAAATTAGAGTAAAGCATCTTGCGAAACTCAATGCCAATGAATAATAACCATATTCCGCAAAACCATACTGCGAACCGCAAATTAAAGCTATCAGGTTTGAGGCACTTGTCGTGATGATTGACGAACAGTACATTTGAATTCCGTTTAGTTTAATTTCACTTATCAATGTACCAAATGAGTCTTTATCTGTACGATATCTCATTCTTGAAAGTATCGGTATCATTGTTAGGATATTTGACAATATAAATACAATAATACACCATTTAAACGGTAATTCGCCATAGATTTTATTACCTACAAATATACCAAGAAGAACGATTAAGTTCTGAGCCAAAGTAAAGGCGGCATATCTATTGGTTTTTCCTGTTCCTTGATAAACCTGAATAAACAAATTTTTCAAAGCGAAAATAATAATAAACGGAAATACCATCTGAACTTTGCCGAGTTTGTCAAACCTGCCTGTTAATGAAACCAAATACAACCCGAGCGAAACCATAACCGATAAAATCGATGTTACATAAAATCCTGCCGTGAGAACCTTATGCTTTTCATCGGAGCTGTCCCTCGCTATCAATCGACTGCAACAAAACGGTATTCCAAAAGCAAAAAATGTGGGAATTGTCAAAAGAAAATTCGTTGCATATCTATACTCGCCATACCCTGTTGGATCTGCATACCTTGTGAAAAAAAGGTTTGTCAGAAACGCCATCAAGAAGCTGATTAACTGCGAACAAGTATATATGTATATTTTGATTTTTTCCTTAGTAAAAAGGAAACCAAACTTTTTGCATAGCTTTTTCATATGTAATCCTTATTTGAGAAGTGTTTTCATTAGAGAATTTATGCTTTCTTTATAGGTCATATAGCTAAATTCTTCTTGTGCCGTGCGTCTTGCATTTGAACGCATTTGCTCAAAAGAATTTCGATTTTGAATAAGCTTATCCAAAACATCTTTTACAGACTTCTGTGTACCGTCTTTAAGTAAAAATCCGTTTTCGCCGTCTTTCAAATACAAACCTATATCGCCTGTGTTATTCGTAATTACAGGAGTTCCTGCTGCCAAACTCTCTGCGAGTTTAGTCGGAAATCCCGCATGAGATGAGCGCCTATCAGGTCTTACAAAGATTGAAAAGTCAGCCTCGCAATACCTTTCGAGCATTTCTTTTTGAGGAATTTTTCCTACAATGGTTACACAATCTGACACTTTATCGAGCAAAGCTGTATCATTTCCGATATTTTCAAGTACAGTGCTTTTATCCGAACCGAAAATTTTATACTCAAACGGAGAGTCTTTGCCATATTCGGAAATAGCAAGCATTATTTCACGGAACAATTCTTTATGCTGTTTACCTACGGCAGTACCTGCATGGATAAGATTAATTTTTGAGTTATTTGTTTTTTCACTGTATGAAAAATCCCCGCAATCAATAACCGTGGGTATTCTGATAACGGGTTTCCCGCTTTTTTCAAAATGATCTTGAAGAAGTCTGCTTATTGTAATAAACGCATCCGCATTGAAAAAAGCCTTTTCGATACAATGTGTAAACTGATTAAAACGCATATCGGCTTTTCCGAGTTTAAAAGATGAAACATCATACCATTCACAAGTTTCCAAAATCAATGGTACACCTTTTTTTGTGCAAATGGCTCTGACCGTATTAAATCTGTCATATGCGCCACCGCTTATCAAAACAGCCTTAACATTATCTGTTTCGAGCGATTTTTTTAACAGTTTAACACTGTTTATTTTATTATAAAAGTATCTGCCCTTCTTAGAATTATCGCCTGCAATAAGATATGAAAATCCATCAAAGGTGCCTTCGTTTCTTTTTTCTTTTGTGCAATCGGCTATGATTTTAACATTATATCCGCACTCTCTAAAAATACGGGAAAGGTTCAATGCTCGTTGTGAATACGCTTGCCCATATGGGAAAAATGAGTTAGTAATGAAAATTACAGAACTGTTAGGCATAGTTATCCCTTATCCTCCGAAAAAAATGATTCATACGTTAACACTATATTTTTTATATTAAATTTCTCTTGCACATTCTCGGAATTCTGCTTACGAATTTTTGCCTTTTCATTATCGGGAAGGCGCAATACAAAATCAATTTTATCAACCATTTCATCTGAATTTTGAGGCGGTACAATAACATCTTTACTGATGATATTGCTGACGTCTCCTACATTTGTTGCAACGCACAAACACTCACAAGACATCGCTTGAATGAGTGTGTTCGGAAAAGCCTCTCCCGCTGAATGCAAAACATATATTTCACTTGCTGAAAACAAGTCGGGCAAATCATTCCTGCGTCCCAAAAGAAAAATATCCTCACCGATAACAAGTCCGTTATCCTTGATCATACTGACAAGTTCAGCATTACTCTCCTCGATTTTCATCCCACACATAACGCCGACAAGCTCAGGATGTCCCTTTTTAAGCCTTGCCAACGACGAAATAAACAACGGCACATCTTTAATTTTGCTATACCGTGCAACCGAAAGCATTATTTTACGATTTTCGTCAATTCCGAGTTGTGAATAAACTTTTTTTCTGCTGTCGGGATTGAATTTGTAAATATCCAAATCGCATCCGTTATTCACAGACGACGACTTAGTTTTATCATATCCTACAGCCTCATGAATTTTTCTTGATAATTCGCCGTTATAAACTATCCTCTTTATTCTCTTACTCTTGCTTTTTCGTGCACAAATCTTATTTGCTAAAAGAGTTAATTTGTTATTGTTTTCTTTACTTAAATCAGCGTGTCTTACAAACCATATTAAATTTGAAGCAGAGGAAAACTTTGCAATATAGTAAGCTATAAGGTTTGAATAATACATCCAGCTACATACAAGATTCGCCGATTTCATTTCTCTACGCACTATGCGAAAACTCTTAAAAGGGTGGTGCAAAATATCAACCTTAACAACCCTTGCGCCCTCCTGCTCAAGTCGGTCTTTATAATAATCAACTGTGCCGTTGAAGGTTGAACGGTTTAATCCCAAACTTATTACTGTATATTCGATATTATTTTTCCCGGATTGATATTTAACTAAATTATATAATGATGTTTCAGCCCCACCGTTCGCCAAGCCATAAATCAAATGAATAATCTTTATTTTCATCGCCTCCACAAACGAGGAATAAATCCATAATCTAAAATATTATACTTTGTTTTTATCACATCGTCAACAAATGCTATTGCTCATTATTTAAAACAATCGGTAATCAAGCATTATAGTGCTGACTTTTTATTCTCAACCATATCGAAAATGTCATTATAAACCATATTTTTAATTCTGTCCTGTGAATGATTACCTTTTCCGTAAAAATATGCTTTTTTTGAGTATTCTCTGATAATATCAGGATTGTTTATATATTTACAAAGACAATCGTACACGGATTTTTTATCGGTTGCAACTATGCCTATATCGTTTTTCAAGAAATAATCAACAGAAGCTGTATTCCTTGCACCCACCACAAAAACAGCCCGTGCATTTTTGAGATAATCAACTATTTTCGTGGAAAAAGATTGATGAGCTTGGAGTTCGCTCTTTAAGCTCAACCCTTCAACATGAATTAGAATATCGGCGTCTTTTTGTATGCGCTCTATCTCACTTGATTTTACACTTCCGTCAAAAAACGCATTATGTCCGTCTCTGATTTTTCTCAACTGTCTTTTTGTAAGCGGAGTTTCGGAATAAATATGTAATTCTGCTTTTTTTCCGTTTGAGTTGATTTTTTTCAGTGCGTCGGTAATTAAAGAAATTGATTTCCATCTTCCGCTTCCGAGATTACCCGTATACACAAGTTTTATCGGATTTCCGACGGTCTGCTTCAAATCAGGTTCAGAAGAAAAGTCTGCACATTTAGTTAATACCTTGCACGGCTTCTTAAATATTTTTTCGTATTCTGTTTTCTGAATATCGGAAATCACATACACAAACTCGCAGGACAAAAACACCTTTTTAACTTTTCTGCGTTTATGAAATCGATCTATCCAATATAGCGGAGAAAGTCTAAACTGCTTGAGTGTGTAACAGTCATCAGAAATATAGCCTATCATGGGAACGCCCGTATATTCCTTGATAAACAATGATGTTCTTAAAATATAATTTGAATAATATATCGGCTGAAAAATTATATCAGGTTTAAAGTCATCAATAAATGCCTTTAATTCAGGAGAACACCATCTTCCGATTTTCCAAATAAAATCTCTCACCCAAAACATAAGCATCCAGCGTTTTTTTCGAGCAGAATCAAGCATCTGTCGTTCTTTTTCATTAAGTTCAGTCGGCTTGGTTTTGTTCACAAAAATCTCACTGCCGGAGGGCTGTGTTTTATCTTTCAAATTGTTTATAAGTGATTTTTCGGTTATTTGAAAATATCTTTTTACGATATTGTTGTCAGGTTCACCGTACTTAAAGAATATATTTGCTATTTCAAGATTAGGAATGTTTCCAAAAATATTTGAAAAGGAATTTCCGAAACTGTTGTCCTCTCTCCATGGCGTATTTGACAGAATAAGTACTTTCATCTCTTATCCTCCGCCTTTATTTCAGATGCAAAATATGCCAACAAGCAAGCCAAATCATATAACTTTAACTTAACAAGCAAAAGAGATACTTTGACAAAGTTTTGCTTTATTCTGCTTGCAAAATACGGGATGCCCGCACCGTTTGATACGGCATTCCTGACACGCTCGTTTCTGAACATTTGCTTGCATTTTTTCACTCTTGAGCGATACGGTTCTGCCGTATTACTCATTACAGAAATCGAATAAAACAAAACATTTTTAAATAACAAAGTTTCTCTTTTTCCGAAAATGTTATAATTGTTTTTTTCTCCGTCAAGCTTCTTTAAAAACTTTTCGGTTTCATCATCCATATAAAGAACCGTGTCAAAAAAATCCTCATGATATGAATTCGATAAACTTCCGACTCTTTTAAGATTATACAATGAGGGTTTTTTATACAATGAAATCTTTTGCGAAAAAGAGAAAAAACTGATATTAAAGAAAAAGTCTTCAGAAACAATTCCCAAAGGATAACATATATTATTATCCTTTATGATACTTAACGAATATAAAACAGCTGTTGAGCGACTTGCCCTACATTTACCGATAAGCACATCCAGAGCAAATTTTTTAGGATTTTCTGAGAACATATCCTCATCAAAATGAAAAACCTGCTCTGTTTTTCCGCTATATTCATACACTTTGTAGTATGTTATCGGTATTACCGCATCACTTTTTTTAGCTATAGCAATTTCTACCATATCCTCAATCGAACTTTCGGCAAGCTCGTCATCGGAATCTATAAACATGATATAATCGCCACTTGCTCTGTTAATGCCCTCATTCCTCGCAGAAGAAAGCCCGCCATTCTCCTTGTGAATGACTGAAATGCGTTCATCTGTCTTTTTCAGTTCTTCACAAAGCGCAGGCGAAGAATCGGTAGAGCCGTCGTCAACCAAAATTATTTCAATATTCTTATATGATTGCGCTATAATTGAATTCACACATTTAATCAGATATTTTTCCGTATTATTTATGGGAACAACTACGCTTACCAATGGATTCACAACAGCACATCCTTAATGCTAATACTTTCTACCGTTAAAGGTTTTCCTTATACCATTCAATAGCAAGTTTTATTCCGTCTTGGAAACTGTAATCGGGATCATATCCAAGAAGATTTCTTGCCTTTGAAATATCGGCGTTTGAATGTTTAATATCGCCTTTTCTGTCGGGACCGAAGTTAGGCTCAACATCAATCCCAAGTGCTTTTGTAAGGCCATAATAAATATCTATAAGATATTCTCTTCCGCCGTAAGCTATATTAAACGCATTACCCGCCGCCTCATGAGAAGCAAGACATGCTTTAAGGTTAGCTTCAATAACATTGTCGATATAAGTAAAGTCACGGCTCTGCTTGCCGTCACCGTTTATCGTCGGCACTTCACCGTGCATAAGCTGTTTTAAAAATTTCGGAATAACAGCCGCATAAGCACCATCGGGATCCTGTCGTCTGCCAAAGACATTAAAATATCTCATTCCGTAGGTGTCAAGCCCGTAGTGCATTGTATAGAGCTTTGCCCATTCCTCGTCGCAGCGCTTTGTAAGAGCATACGGAGAAAGAAGATTACCCTCTCTGCCCTCAGTCTTAGGCAAATTCGGTTCGTCACCGTAAACGGATGATGACGACGCATAGACAAATTTTTTAACACCGTTCTGTCTTGCCGCTTCGAGCATATTAAGAGTGCCCTCGATATTGTTTTTACAATAGAAAATCGGCATTTCAAGACTTCTTGGAACGCTTCCCCAAGCAGCCTGATTGAGAACAAAGTCCACTCCCGCACATGCTTTCATGCAGGTGTCAAGTTCTTTAATATCGCCTTTGATAAACTCGTAATTAGGATTATCAAGGAACATATCAACATTTTTTTGCTTGCCTGTTGAAAGGTCATCAAGTGCTCTGACCTTATAACCCATATTGAGTATAGCTTCGCAAAGATTTGAGCCTACAAATCCTGCCGCACCTGTTACAAGGAACAGCGTATTTGACGGAAATTCTAAATTTTTATATCCCATTTATATAACTTCCTTTTTAATATGGTAAAATTTGATTTATTGTAAATATTATATTGAGCAATCTTGCTCTTGTATCAGTTTCCTTCATATTCACAACTCGAATATTCATATTATAAAGTTCCGGATTAAGATTCTTTTTCAAATCAAGGTGATGTTCATCCGAAATTCTCTTTTCAAGTGGAACTCGGAACATTAAATCAAGAAATTTACGGTTATTATATATGAATGTTATATCAAAGCAATACTTCATTTCACTTATATTCATACCGCCCCAACTTCCCCAAGTTACTTCGTTATAATGAATATCAGCAGCGGGATAACATGTTGGAATTTTTTCGTACTCGAATTCTTTGATATAATCAGCAAAAATCTTGTCTATCTTATGCGCAAGAGGTCTGTTAAATATAAATATCTTATAAAGATTCCTGAAAAGCTTGGGGGAAAGTTTAGGCATTTTATTTCTGCCATAATGCTTGTACCAATACGCTCTTATAGTTTCGGACACCCAAGATTTAACCTCAACATCGCAACCGCAATTTTCTTCAAGATAAAATCTCTTTCTTGATTCATTGCCTTTTCTCTCTGCAATATATCCGCTGTTATGTCGTTGAATTTCGACCTTCAAATCATAGTCGGCGATTTCATCAGAATTATCGGGAATATTATAAACATGGTGCTTAACATCAAATGCATCAGAAATCTTTTTTGCCGCTTCGGCATCCGGAACTTCTTTCGGTGCTGAAATATAGCTGAAAGTTTCAAACTTATCATACATTCCGTTTGCCGCCGCAAAAGTGGTGTTACTGTCAATACCGCCTGTAAGAGAAATCCACGGATGTTCCCATTTTTTTGAAATCAATTCCATATTCTTTTTAAGAATATCAGAAGCGTCTTTTATTACCTTTTCATATTCTTCGCCTTCAGCAATATCAAAAGGTTTCAACGGCCAAAAGCGCTTATGCGAAATTTTTTCATTTACATATGTGTATTCAATGCTCGGAACAATTCTCTTAACATTTGTAAACGGTGTCATATCAGCAGGAAGATATGGTCCCATAACCCTCCCGTACCACTTATAATCTATAAGTTCCTTTACAAAATCATTCATATTCAGATTACAAATGTCCCCTATAAGCTGAGGATGTGAGGATAAATAAAAATTGCCGTCTATAACTCCGTAACAGCCTGACTGCATACCCGACGGATCAACAGAAAACTTGAGAAGTCCGTTATCAATAACACCCGTAACATAAACACCGGTAATCTCGGAAATTCTGTCATAATATTTATCGGTACCATAATCCTTGAGAATATCAGTAAGTATTTTTTCTTCTTCAATCTCCATCAAAAAAGGATCATAACAATGTCCAATCAAAAACAATGTAGTTTTATCATTACTTGCAAAATGAACAGATGCTTTATTGTGCGTATAAAAATAGTAACCGTCCTTTTGCACTTCGTTCCAGTTATCGTAAAACGGAAATTCATTTAGATTTTCTATTTTTTTGTCCGATACCAAAAAGCCTCTGATAAAAAGGAACTTTTGAAGATCCGATTTTTTGTCAAGCGCCTCTTTAAGCATTAAGTACATCTCCTAAAAATTATAGTCTCCAATAAATATATCCTGCGTTTTCGTATTCCTTACGGTCAAGCAGTCCTTTTATATCAACAAGGACATTCTTGTTTTCGTTATGCTTGAACATTGCTTCAAAGTCATTCATTGTTAATGACTTAAACTGCTCATGAGCAACGGCAAGTATTACGGCGTCGCAATTTTTTATATCGTTAATATCGACAAATTCAATTCCGTAAAGACGCTTTGCTTCGTCAGCATCAGCTTCAGGGTCGGCTATTACCGGGGTTATTCCGTACTCACGAAGCTCATTGTATATGTCGATGATTTTCGTATTTCTCGTGTCGGGGCAATTTTCTTTAAACGTAAAGCCGAGAATCGCAACCTTTGCGTTTTTTACCGGGACATCCGCCTTTATAAGATTTTTAACGGTGTTTTCGGCTACATATTTGCCCATATCGTCGTTTATGCGTCTGCCGGAGAGAATAATCTGGCTATGATAGCCCATTTCCTCGGCCTTGTATGTAAGGTAATAGGGGTCAACGCCTATGCAGTGTCCGCCGACAAGTCCGGGATAGAATTTGAGGAAATTCCACTTTGTGCCTGCCGCCTCCAAAACGGATTTTGTATCTATGCCCATTTTGTTGAAGATTATTGACAGCTCATTCATAAACGCAATGTTTATATCTCTCTGTGAGTTTTCGATAACCTTTGCTGCTTCCGCAACCTTGATTGACTCAGCTCTGTGAACGCCTGCTTCAACAACAAGTTCATAAACCTTTGCAACCGTATCAAGAGTTTCTTCGTCCATTCCCGAAACAATCTTCTTTATTGTTTCAAGGCGATGAACTTTATCGCCGGGGTTAATTCTTTCGGGTGAATATCCGATTTTGAAATCAACACCGCATTTGAGTCCCGATTCTCTTTCAAGTATCGGTACGCAAACATCTTCGGTTACACCGGGATAAACCGTACTTTCAAAAACTACTACCGAGCCTTTTGTAAGATTTCTTCCCAAGATTTCACTTGCGCCCTCAACAGGTGTGAGGTCGGGCGTATGGTCATCATTTACAGGTGTCGGAACTGCGACGATATGAAATTTCGCCTCACGCAATTTTATTTCATCGGCAGTAAAATCAACCGCACAATTTTTTATAGTTTCATTGCCGACCTCATTTGTCGGGTCAATTCCGCTTTTATAGAGTTCTATCTTTTTTGCGTTAAGGTCAAAACCTACAACCTTAACCTTTTTTGAAAATGCAACGGCAATCGGCATACCTACATATCCGAGTCCGACAAGTGAAATTTTTTCTTCGCCGTTTACGATTTTTTCATAAAGATTCATATATATTACCTCTCCACATAAAGTTCTAAATATTGCAGTATTTAATCATATCGGAATTGACTTTTCCGACCTCAAATTTTTCCATACAGTATTCCAGGCTTTTTTTACCCATTTCTTCGATTTTTTCAGGATGCTCAGCAAACCAAATCATCTTTTCCGAAAGAGCTTTCGCATCCTTAACGGGAACTAAGAAGCCGTTTTCTCCATCTTTGACAGTTTCACGGCAACCGGGAGCATCAGTTGTGATTATCGGTCTTGCCGTCGCCATAGCTTCAAGTATTGTCCTCGGAGTTCCCTCTCTGTATGACGGTAGAACATATACGGAACATTCACCGTAATAAGGCGGTACATTTTCCGTCTCACCGAAATGTTCAATTATTCCGCTGTCAATGTATTGCTTCAACTCCTGCGGTCCGATTGAGTCCTGTATTCTCTCACACGCACCCAAAAGCATAAAGCGTGTGTCGGGATATTTTTCTTTAACAATTTTCGCCGCTTCAAGATACTCACGAATACCCTTTGAATTCATAACTCTCGAAAGCATAAAAAATGTTGTCTTTTCAGGATAAGGTAAAGGATGAAAACGCTCTGTATTGACACCCGAACCTGCAACAAGTTTACACTTTTCTTCCTTTACAAGCCCCAAAGAAACAAATTGTTTCATATCGTCGGGATTTTGGAAAATGACTGTATCAGCTTTTCCAAGTGCCTTTTTATAAAGCATCGACATTATAATTCTTATTACCTTTGCCTTTTTCGTTTGCGAAGTAAACGCATATCCGAGTCCCGTAATCATTGCTGTAACCGACTTAACTCCCGCTTGCTTTGCGGAGATTGAACCGTAAATTACAGGTTTGGCGGTATAGGATAGAATAGCATCGGGCCTTTCCTTGACAAGCAGTTCTTTTAGAGCCTTTTGGTACTCCATATCCTTAATCGGATTAAGTCCGTTTTTGTTCATAGGGATTTCGACAAACCTTGCGCCGAGAGCTTCAATTTTTTCAACATTTTCCCTATTAGGCCCCGTGACAATAACCTCGTACCCCTTAGAAATAATGAGTTTAATTAAATCTCCTCTGAAGTTGTATGCAGTTCTGTTTTTAGGTGAAATTAAAACAAATTTCAACTCAAACTAACCCTTTCATTGAATTTTTAATATTATCATATACAAGAGAAAAAAGTCTTGCATTGTTTTTAGATGATACAAATGAATTGTGCGGTGTGATTATGACATTTTTTATATCCCACAATTTACTGTCGGCGTTAAGCGGTTCACATTTAAACACATCAAGCACAGCGCCCGACAGTTTTCCGCTTTCAAGAGCGTTTATAAGGTCGTTTTCGTTGACCACCGCACCTCTCGAAATGTTAACAAGCACCGAATTCTCCTTGAAGCAAGAAAACATATCCTTGTTAAACATATTTCTTGTTTCGTCTGTTAGCGGAACTGTTAAAACAACGACATCGGCAATATCAAGTGCTTTTTTAATATCTTTTATATTATAAAAATCGCTATACACTTCGTTTTTCGGTTTTGTTATATCAACGGCAATTACCCGAGTGCCAAACGCCGAAAACCGCTTTGCACATTCCGTTCCGACACTTCCGCAACCGACAATTGCAATCGTTTCCCCGCAAAGCTCATGAAGATTTCTATCCTTTTGCCAAATGTGAGATTTTTGACTTTCGTAAAATGTGTTCAGGTGCTTATAAAGGCTTAAAACACCTGATAACGCAAATTCAGCCATAGGCACAGAGTAAACACCCCTTGCGTTAAAAAGTGCTATATTCCTTCTTTTTATTTCCTCAATCGGAACTCTGTCAAGTCCCGCAGAAGTTAGCTGAATAAGTTTCAAGTTTTTGAACACCGAAATATCGTGATAAAGAAACAATCGGTTGCAAATTACCGCATCCGCTTCGGAAAAATCGCATTCTGGTTTGCCTCGCTCATCCTTTTGAAACATAATTTCACAGCCGAGAGATGACAGCATATCAAATTGTTCCGCAGTAATGGTGAAAGCACCTGTAACAAGCAGTTTCATATTTTGCCCCTTATTTTTTGCTGTTTATTATGTCAACAACCTTTTTTGTGCACTCGACGGTTTTCTTTCTGTTTTCCTCAAACTGCTCATCAGTCCAAGTTGCGAGTTTTTTTTCATATTCCCTGATATCGTGAACACCCGTTTTAAGTTTTTGCTCAACCGACTCAATATTCGGCTCCTTTGTAACATCGCAAAAAGCCCGTGAGAGTATTACCGCTTCCGAACCAAGACGATAATGTTCGCCTAATATGCACTCGGCAGGCAATGTACCTGTTCCGACTCTCGCTACTCCGCCAAAGCCATATTTAATTTCCTTTTTTCTGAATTTATTTGTAAGTTCTTCAACTGTACCGTCTGCAAGAAGTTCAAACATAAAAGTCATACCCTTGCTTAAATGAAGGTCATTAAGACCAATATACATCTCATCAATTCCACGAAGCTCCAAAATATCGTCAATTATATTCTGAGCCTCACTCGTTTCAAGCAAAAGACAAGTCTTTGCTCTTCCCGCCACAAGATCGATAAAAAGTTTAACCTCACGCACGCTCTTAAAATACGGAAGCATTATTATATCTGCGCCCGCTTTAACTATTTCATCAATTTCCCTTGCAGAAGAAAGATAATCTTTTGTTGCACCGTGAATGGGATTGCATCTTACAAGGAGTTTCGAATTTGTTAATACAGAGCGTATTTCTTTTACATTCTCGATAGTATGATGCGACTGAACAGTATCGAGTCCTCCTTGTCGCAAGTCTTTGCCTATGTATTCCATATCAACGAATATTCTGTCAACTCCCGCGCTCTGCGCTATCGAAGCTATATCCGTTCTGTTTGTGATATACATAAGTTCCATAACAAACTATACCTTTTCCTTTGTTTTTTCTTCTTGTTTAACAGTTTCCTCTGTATTCTCATTGTCAGCGTTTGTGACCACTTTTGCCACTGTTTTTATCATAATAGCACAATCTAACAAAATTGACACATTATTGACATACCACACATTGAGTTCAATTCTCTTATGCCATTCTACGCCTTTCCTGCCGTTGACCTGTGCCCAACCCGTGATGCCCGGTCTTACAAGAAACATTTTTAACTGTTCATCGGAATATTCTTCAATCGGCCACGGATGATATGTAAGCGGCGGTCTTGGACCTACGAAGCTCATATCGCCTTTAATTATGTTAACAAGCTGAGGCAATTCGTCAATGCTCGTTGCACGAATAAACTTGCCTACTTTTGTAACTCTTGTGTCACCTTTGCCGGAATAAACGCCGCTACCTGTGTTTTCCGCACCTACACACATTGAGCGAAATTTATAAATATTAAATACCTTTCCGTCCTTGCCTATTCTCTGCTGTTTGAAAATAACCGGCCCTTTGCTTTCGAGTTTAATAGCAATCGAAACAACCGCAAAAATCGGAATCAAAACAACAAGCGAAACAAGCGAAATCACAAAATCGAAAAAGCGCTTAATATATCTGTTATAAATGCCCGTATAGTTATGTTTTTCAACATTTGTCAATTTACTTTTCACTATCAAGCACCCCCAATTTCCCCATTAAACATATACTATAATATTATATATTCATAAGCTATAAAAGTCAATGAAAATCGTTCGCTAACAGGCAACAGTTAGCTCAAAAAAGCAGGGCTGTAAAATCTTAGATTTTACAGCCCTAACTTTATTTAGATAATTGTTTTATAACTTGATTTCCAAATACAGATGTGCCTGCCACAAGCACACCTTGTATTACAGAATCTACACTTACTCCGAGCAATCCTATTGTTCCAAGAACACCGAAAAGCAATAAAATAAGCGGTATATATTTGTCATTTATTTTTTCGAGGCGTTTGATAATCATTCCGATGATATTAAGTGCCGGAATAAGAATTAAAGCCTTATCGGTAATATACTCCAAAACTTCCATTTAACCACCTCACCTTATATCTGATTTATTGATAAATCCCGTCACATTTTCACCTATCGGCTTCTTTCCGGCTCTCGTCGGTGATGTCGTAATACGGTATCTACCGTTAACTTCTATACCGTCATAAATATAAAATGTACCCGATTTTCTTGTTGCAGGTGTTTTGGTAGTTGCGGATACATAGATAGGTGTGTTTGAGAGTGATACCATCATTCTCGGAGAATATGACTTGTTATCTTTAACAGGTTCCAATCCTGAAAAGCCGTTAAGACCGTTAGATTTGATTATCAAAGAATAATCCTTATAGCTTTCATCAAGATCGACTCTGCCTGAAATTCCGTCAATTTCGCCCTGTGAAGAATATTGCCAAATGCCATAATTTCCGCCATAGGTTGCCTTATCCGACCACTGTGCAAGCCATGTGTCATATTTACGCTTACAATCGTCGTCCACATAATTATCAAGCCAATATTTGTTTGAATAAACGCACACATAATAGCCTGCTTTTTCAACAGTTTCACAGAACGCCCTTATAACATCCGACACGAACTGTTTGCCTTTATCCGACTGACTTTTTTCTTCCACATCAAAGGCAACCGGATACTCAAACTGCTTTCCACTTATCCATTTAAGGAAAATTTCTGCTTCTTTTTTGGCGTCATCGACGCTCTTTGCATAACTGTAATGATAAGCACCGAGTTTTATTCCCGCATTTTTTGCATTTGAATAATTCTCCTCAAATCGTTCATCCTTTTGATTGTCATATTTTCCGTACCCTGCTCTCAAAATTGCAAAATCAACACCTGAATTTTTAACTCTATGCCAATCTATCTTGCCTTGGTGCTTTGATACATCAATGCCTTTACTCATAATATTCATTCCTTTCAATAGTTGATATTCTTTGTTCTTGGAGTTTTACTCTTTCCTCCAAAAGTGGCACTCGTTGTGCAAAGTTGTTGTGTTTGTCAACTTTTTTCTCAAGCTCACGAATACGATAATTGGTGAGCTTTGTACTTGTCATAATGCCTCCGACTGTTCCGACAGATGTTCCTAAAAACGAAAAAATAGCTATCCATATTTCAAGATTCATTTAAGCATCTCCCAAAACAATCTTTGCGCTGTTTCTCACTTGCGCAAGTGATGTCGCCGTACTCAAACCCTCGGCAAGTGATATTAAACCGTCTTTTTGAATAGGCTCTTCGTTAGCAACATGTTCGAGCTTTGCAAGTTCTTCCTCGGTCATATCTCTGTATATTTCGTTTTCAAGTATTCTCATCTTCCATACACCTCAATTTCCATTCCTACAGGAAATGTTCTTGTTTCACCTGTCGGAGAAAGAACTATTTCATCAGCACATAATTCTTCATCTTTCAGTTTTTTCACATTCCTGATATATCCCATATTATCCGCCAAGCCATCTACCATGTAAGCAGAAGTAGTGGTAATTGAATTAAGTCTCGTGCCTGTTTGAAATTCCCAACGATTGTTATTTATTTTTGCATTCATTACGACAACATGATACTTTCCTGCGGTTCCTCCCACAATAATAGTTCTGTTGTAAAATTGCGAAAGTTCGACATTTGCAATCGAATGTAACTTCACACTAATATATGCAAACGATAATAAATTGTCATTTGCCGGAATAAAAAATGTTGCATAAACCTCGCTTAAATTCAAATTTTCTCCTATCATATCTCGTGTGATACGAATAGATTTTACCGCTTCGCTTAATGTTCCGGAATAAATCAAACGACTCGCTTTAGATGTTTTTTTATCGACATATGCTTTTACAGCCTTATTTTGAACAGCATTTTCAGATGTATCGGACATTTCTGAGTCCACAGAAACAGCCGGACCCATATCGCCTTTATCTCCCTTATCGCCTTTTTCACCCTTGTCGCCCTGTAAACCTCTGTCGCCCTTGTCGCCTTTATCGCCTTTTTCGCCCTTTATGCCTTGCTCTCCTTTTTCGCCTTGTAATCCTCTGTCGCCTTTATCGCCTTTGAAATCTCCGTTTTTAACGGCTTCAAGCAAAGAGTTTACAGAAAAATCGTATTCTTCTCGAAGCATATCGTCACAAGAGGCTATCGGAGAAAAACAAAGTTTAATCTCTTTAGCTTTAATTAGCTTTTCGGTTTCGTAAGTCGTTTCATTGATTTCTACGACATTGAAATAGCAGAGCATACTCATACTGCTTGTAAGGCTTGCAGGCATATCGAAGCTGATTTTATTGCTTTCGTTGGGTGTAAGATATTCAGTTCTGACAACTCCTGTCGGGAGAGAAAACTCAATATAATATCTGTACTGCGGTGAAATGTACTGTGCATCTATTTCAAATACGAGGGTAGTCGCATTATGCTCATACATAGTGCCCGCATTGTATATTTCATCGGACAAAGAGCCGTCAACCTTTACGGTTACTGTTTTATTCATATTCAATTCTCCTCGCTGATATTATTTATAATTTGGTCAAAGTCTTTCGGAAGGTCAACAAGAGAGAAACCGCACAAATACGCATATTTAAGTACCGAATATAATTTATCGGTAGCCGCCTTGAGCGTTTTGTAAACCTGCTGTCTTGAAACACCGTGCTTTTCTGAAATGTCGGTTATTTTCATATTTTCAAAGTATTTCTCATGCAAAAGTTCCCCCTGAAAATCGGTCAACTCGGACTTGACCGCTTCCGAAAAAATCTTTTTTATAGTGTTTTTTCTTGTTGTTAAAATGTATTTCGGAATTTCTCTTGTATCGTCTTCGGTCATAAATTCAAACTTCTCGGACAAAAGTCTGTATTCGCCGACATCAATTCCGATAATATCCCTATTATTCATTTTCCACCTCCCGAAAGTTTCGTAAATTAAAACAACACCTAACAACCAAAATCGGTCGTAGGTGTTGTTTTTTAATGTGCGTCGTTCACTCGCATATTTAATTATAGGACGCTTTTTGTTACTTGTCAACACAAAAATAAGACCGATTGAAAAATCAATCGGCCTTATATGTATTAAGAATATTATGCTTCGTTAGTTACAACAATGTCAATTCCCGTTCCGAGAATATTTTTTACTGCAACATCGCCGAAGGTAACAGGCGCTTTAAGGGTAACCTTGTTTACCTCCTTCATTGCGTCAAAAAGCATCTCCTTCGGAATAGGCGAAGCTGATTTTACGGGTACAACGGGAAGTCTGCCACCCTCAACCTTAACGGTAGAAGTGAGCATTCTTTCGGGGTGAGTGCATTCCTGACGAGCGTACTTGTCACCTCTCGGGCAGGTGTTACCTGTTACGGAGATAACCTCATTGTTGTCGTCAAGCTCAACCGTTATAGCGCAACCCATAGGACAGGATACGCAAACCATTTCTCTCTTTGTCATAATTTACGCCTCCTCGATTGTTACTGTAAGTGTGCTGTCTGCAGGAAGAGATTTAACAGTGTCAAGTTTAATGAGAACATTCTCCATTTCACCGGGAGCCATCTTCTTCTTATTCTTTGACATTATAACCTCGTCGCCGCATTTAACAACAAGCCTAACATTTTTGAATACCTGACCGACACGGAAGTAAAGCTTAACATCCTTATCGGTTTCCTTGTTAATTCTCTGAGGTACGATATAGCGAACGCCGTTAGTTCCCTGAGTATTTATATAGTCGCCTGACTTCTTCTCACCCTTAATGAACTTAGCTGCGCCCTCGCCTGCTATCTGGCTTTCCTCGGTAACATAGTCAACAAGGTCATGAACCTGCAATACGTTACCGCAAGCAAATACGCCCTTGTGGAGAGTTTCTCTGTACTCGTCAACCGACGGGCCGTTAGTAATGCGGTCAAGCTCGATACCTGCGTTCTTTGAAAGCTCGTTCTCGGGAATAAGTCCGACAGAAAGCATCAAAGTATCGCAAGGAATGTACTCCTCTGTGCCGGGAATGGGCTTCAAATGCTCATCAACATTAGCAACCGTAACGCCCTCAAGTCTGTCCTTACCGTGAGTTGAAACAACCGTGCAAGAAAGACGAAGCGGAATATCAAAGTCCTCAAGGCACTGAACAATGTTTCTTGTAAGACCGCCCGAATAAGGCATAAGCTCGCAAACAGCCTTAACCTTTGCACCCTCAAGAGTCATTCTTCTTGCCATAATAAGACCGATATCGCCCGAGCCGAGAATTACAACTGTTTTACCGGGCATATAGCCGTCAATGTTAACATATTTCTGTGCAGTACCTGCGGTCATAATGCCCGAAGCTCTGCAGCCTGCGATTGAAAGTGCGCCTCTCGGTCTTTCACGGCAGCCCATTGCAAGAACAATAGCCTTAGCCTTGATTGTAAGAAGTCCGTCCTCCTTATTGCAAGCCGTAACAACATTGTCGTCCGATATATCGAGAACCATTGTGTCAACCTTGACATCAATATCGGTTTCCGATACTTTCTTTATAAATCTTCCTGCGTATTCAGGACCTGAAAGCTCTTCGCCGAAATAGTGAAGACCGAAGCCTGTATGAATACACTGTTCGAGAATACCGCCGAGTGTGTCAGCTCTCTCGAGAATAATAATTTTTTCAATTCCCTTTTCACGTGCTTTGAGCGCCGCTGCCATACCGGCAGGGCCGCCGCCGACTACCGCTAAATCATAATTAAGCATTCTACACACCTCACTTCGTTCTCTCGTAAATAATCTTGGACTCTCCGCCGAACTTTGTAATCTCGTTCATCGGAACGCCAAGCTCTTTCGCAAGCAATTCAACAACCTTGCTGCCACAGAAGCCGCCCTGACATCTGCCCATGCCGGCTCTTGTTCTTCTCTTAACGCCGTCAACGTCTCTTGCGCCTGCAGGAGCGTGAATAGCGTCGAGAATTTCTCCCTCGGTTATTGTTTCGCAACGGCAAATAATTCTGCCGTAAGCAGGATTTTTCTTAATAAGAGCCTCTCTCTCCTCTTTCGACATGTGTCTGAAGCGAACGGGAGCCTCTCTTGTCATCTTGTAATCAGCCTTTTCGTTAGCCGAAAGCTTTTCAAGCAAAAGCTCTTCAACATACTTTGCGATAGCAGGAGCGGCCGAAAGACCGGGAGACTCGATACCTGCACAGTTGATGAACTTATCGCTCTTATCAGAATAGCCGATAATAAAGTCGTCTGTAACCGGATGCGCACGAACACCTGCAAAGGATGTGATTGCACCTCTGAGGTTAACAGCCTTTACGCTCTTAAGAGCTCTTGATACAACAAACGCAAGTCCCTCGGGAGTTGTATCGGTATCGTCCTTGTCGGGCTCGTCCGTCGCTGACGGTCCGATAAGAAGGTTGCCGTCAACCGTGGGAGTAACAAGAACGCCCTTGCCCATCTTATTCGGGCATTGGAATATTGTATGGTTTGCAAGGTAGCCGAAGGATTTATCAAGAAGATAATATTCGCCCTTTCTTGCAATAAGCTCAATGCTGTCGTCGCCAATCATTTTGGCAACCTCGTCAGAATGGTTACCTGCCGCATTGATTATGTACTCAGCCTCGATTGTGCCGAGAGTTGTGTCGAGCTCGTAAACGTCATTTTCTTTCTTAATTGCCTTAACTTCGCAGTTTCTGAGAAATTCAACTCCGTTAGTAACAGCCACTTCCGTTGCCGCAATTGTCAATTCATACGGGCAAACAATACCTGCTGAATTTGAAAGCAACGCACCGACAACCTCTTCGGAAACATAAGGTTCAAGTTCTCTGACCTTATCTCCGTCGATTATTTCAAGATTCGGGACACCGTTTTTGACACCTCTGTCGTACAGTTCTTTAACGTGCTCCATTTCCTCATCGGAAAAGGCAAGAACGAGAGAGCCGTTGTTTTTGTAAGGGACATTTAATTCCTTACATACCTCAGGCATCATTTCGGTTCCTTTCACATTCAATTTTGCTTTCATTGTTCCCGGAATAGCGTCAAAACCGCCGTGAACAATTGCGCTGTTAGCTTTTGTAGTACCCATTGCCACATCATTGCATCTTTCAAGCAAAGCGACCTTAATGTCATATTTGGACAACTCCCTCGAAATGAGAGCGCCTACAACGCCCGAGCCGATGATCGCAACATCGTACTTCATAAAACCTCACCCCTTGTAAAATATATATTAATCAATGTTCTGACCGGCAAAGTCATCCTTCTCCTGCTTTTCAACGATAACCATACCGCTGTTACCCTGCGTCTTTGAAAAAGCTTTGGAGATTTTTGAGTTTATATCAAGGAACTTATCTCTGTAAGGAAATGTGTCCTGATAATATTCCTCAAACTCTGAAAAGTATTTTCCGTCAAGCACCGCCGAAACAGTAAATTTCGGTCTTTGCTTGAGAGCTCTGTTTTCCTTTTGGGAAACAGTTTTATCGGTGTCAAACGCACTTATAAGAAAAAGTGTTATTATCACACCGACAAAAGCCAATATTATGAAAAATGCACCCGCTTTACTCGGAGTAACATCTTTTTTTGTTTTCGTTCTTATATACATAGCCTTATGCCACCGTTAAAATCTGAAATAAAGGAAGGGATTATAGCTGTCGCCGATAAGCGAGGCGGTCGAAACCGTCAACGAGAACAGCACGAACAGTACGATTGACAAATTGACAACAGCCTTACCCGATTTGCTTGCAGAAATGTTCTGCTCAAACTGCTTTATAATGCTTGCAATCGGAAGCGATGCTATTATTCCGATGATTATTACCGCTATATAGTTTTGAGCGACTGTTTTTTCGGTAAGCGTAGAAAATCCGTTTTGGAAGAAAATCGCTCTAAAGAAGTTCTTGAGGTTAGCGAGGTCTTCAAAATAAAAAAACGCCCAGCCGATAACCACTACAAGCAGAGTGTAAATGTGTTTGATAACGAAGCTTGTCCTCGAAAGTCGCTTGCCGATATAAATCTTTTCAAGCATAAGGAAAAAGAAGTAGTAAAGCCCCCAAAGTATGTAGTTGTAGCTTGCACCGTGCCAAAAGCCCGTAAGCACCCAAACGATAAGCATATTAAACGCCCAATGCTTTCTGTTGCCGCCGAGCGGAATGTAGACGTAATCCCTGAAAAACGAGCTTAATGTAATGTGCCAGCGTCTCCAAAAATCATTTACGGAGTCGGCGCAGTAAGGATAGCGGAAGTTTTCAGGGAAATCAAAACCGAAAATCTTGCCCAAGCCTATTGCCATATCCGAATATGCGGAAAAGTCAAAATAAATCTGAAGAGTAAATGCGATTATACCGATCCAAGCACCTGCAAAGCTGACGCCGTTCATATCGCCGCCGATAAGCTTTGTTGACAGCTCGCCTGCATAGTTAGCGATAATCGTCTTTTTAATAAGACCTATGCAAAATCGCAAAATGCCGTCAGATGCTCCCTTTAAGGTAACGGTTCTTGAAGAAAGCTGCCTTTCAACGTCGCTGTAACGAACAATCGGTCCTGCAATAAGCTGCGGAAACATCGAAACATACAAAAGCAATTTGAAAAAGGAATCTTGGACTCTCACTTTGCCCCTGTAAACGTCAACGACATAGGTAAGAGCCTGAAATGTATAGAAAGAAATTCCGATGGGAAGCGCAAGCCCGAGCGATTTAATGTTAAGCGAAAATGCCAAATTAAGGCTCTGCGCAAAGAAGTCCGAATACTTAAAGAGTGCAAGGCTCGAGAGTGTAATTACCACGCTCAAAAACAGGAAAAGCTTTGAAAGCACCTTCCCCCTGTATCTGTCAACCAAAAGTCCGCCGATATAGTCTACAAGCACGGTAGAAATCATCAAAAGTATATATTTCGGCTCGCCGTATGCATAAAATGCCAATGAGAAAACCAAAAGCACGGCGTTGCGGATTTTTATATTCTTCGTCAAAAAATAAAAGACAAGACACAGAGGCAGGAAAATATATAAAAATACCAAGCTTGAAAAAACCAAAAATTTGCCTCCGATAAATGTTATAGTTAAAAATTATCTATTGTGTATGTGTTTTAACAACCGTTTTAACACACTTATATTTAATTTTCCGCAGAATTGCATTGCGGAAAGTATTTGTGGCAACATTATACCACATTTTTTATAGAAATAATAGTGTTTTTAGAATATTTTTCATTTAATTTTGCACAAAATTATACCGCTTTTTCCATTTCTTTTTTCAATCTTGCTATAATCCGCTTTTCAAGGCGAGAAATATAGCTTTGAGATATGCCGAGAATGTCCGCAACCTCCTTTTGTGTATGCTCCGTTTCCCCTCCGAGACCGAAGCGCATATTCATGATAAGGCGTTCCCTCTGCGACAGAGAATTGACCGTTTCCAAAAGCACCTTTTTCTCGTCCTCACATTCAAGCCCTCGGTTTATCTCGTCGGGCTCGCTGCCCAGAACGTCGGACAAAAGCAGCTCGTTTCCGTCCCAATCGATATTCAGCGGCTCGTCGATTGAAATATCCGTTCTGTGCAGATTTATTTTGCGAAGATACATCAGAATTTCATTTTCAATACACCTTGAAGCGTAGGTTGCAAGCTTTATGTTTTTCTCGGGCTTAAAGGTGTTCACAGCTTTAATCAAGCCTATTGTTCCGATTGAAACAAGGTCATCCGTCCCCACGCCTGAACTGTCAAACTTTTTCGCTATATAAACGACAAGCCTTAAATTATGCACAATCAGCGGCTCTCTCGCACTCTCGTCCCCGTCCGAAATGCGTTTGAGATACTCCTCCTCACGCTCCTTGGTAAGCGGCTCGGGTAAATTCTCTCCGCCGCCGACAAAGTTTATATCGGTCTCAAAAAACAGCTCTTTAATTTTGCTGAAAAGTGACCGTATGTACTCTTTTATCATCACTGCTCACCCTTTCAAAAAAGTCATTGTTGAGTATTGCCGAATATTCTCCGTTTGTAAATTCCGTTTTACTTTGAGCGACAAGCACATTTTTGGCCACATATAATTTGCCGTCTTTCTCCACGCTCACTCCGTCAACCGACAAAGCCCTTAAAAAGCCCTTTTCTCCGACCGTGTTATATGCCACAAGTCTTATTTTGTTTTCGGCGCCCATCATATCTATTGCGTTATTGCCACGAAAGCAGGCATCGGGAGAAAAACCGACAAGCGAATTAAAAACGCTGCTGTCGGCTATGATAACGGGCTTCCCCGAAAAGCCGTCCTTGAGAGTGTTCCCAGTGTCTAAAAGAGCGTTTACGGTAACGCTTCGTCCGGAATTGAAAAACGTCACGCTGAAAATTGATTCAGACGGTGCGCTGCGCTTTATAAGCCTTAAAATAACGGTAATCACAGCATAGCAAATAACCGTCGAAGCCGTCAGCACCTTTATATCGATATTGAAATAAACCACGCTGTTATTAAAGACCATTCCGCTTGGCTTAAACGCAAGCCAAATACCGAGCATTATACCCGCAAAAGCAAAATTCACGGCAAAGAACACTCCGACCTCTCTTAAAAACACCTTCAGGCTTTTCGGCGAAAAGGCGATAGCCGTAAGCACGGCGGATACGGCAAGATTTATACAAACGGTCAACACCTCGGGAAGCTCGGGCAGGAAGATTATCAATGAATATAAGCTGCCGAGAGCAGACGCCGAGAACAACCTTATCCGCTTTATATCACAGCGAAGAATTTTTGCACTTGCCAAAAGCAGAAAATAGTTTACGAATATGTTTACGGCAAGCAATATGTCAACATAGACAGTCAAAGCTATCACCACACAAAAAAATGAGCCTGAAGCCAATTATATAGGCTTCAAGCTCAATAATTTGTCATATCGTGGTGTTAATTTTGTTTCCTGAGATAATCCTCAAGAATAAGCACGGCAGAGACCGCATCAACCACAGCCTTACGCTTTTTTCCTCTTGTGTCGGTTGCGTTTAATATGTTGTGTGCGGAAACCGTCGTCAAACGCTCGTCCTGAAAATCGACGCTCAACCCCGTCTTTTCCGAAAGCAGCTTTGCAAATTCCTTACAAGCCTCGGCACGAAAGCCCTCGCTTCCGTCCATATTCTTAGGAAGTCCCAAGACGATTTTCTCCGCCTTTTTTTCAAGGCATATTTTTTTGATTTCCTCCGAGAGAAGCTCGGGGTCTTTTTGCTTTATAACGGTTACGGGAGAGGCAAGCAGCTGCAGCTTATCGCAAGCTGCCACACCTGTTCTCACGTCTCCGTAATCAACGGAAATTATTACCATATATTCTCCTATTCGGCAGGCGGAAGATTTTCGGGGGCAGCGGTTGCAGGCGAAGTCTGTTCGGGTGTACCCTCATTCGCACCGGGTGTTTCGGGATTTTGCTGCTCGGGGGTTTTCACCGTTTCGCCCTCGCTCACAGGCTCTTGAACGCTCGGTGCCGCACAGGTTGTGCAATGACCCGGAAGATTGCTCTTTGTGTACCAGCCCGTCGCCGTGCTCTGACATCCCTCGCTCGCAAGGAAGCCCGACTGCGTACAGTAGGTTTCGCTCACTAAAAGATTGGAATGGACATCAAACGGCTTTGCCGTAAGTCCCTTGTGTATTCTCTTCATTACCTCGGCAAAGACCTTACCCGAGGGGCTTCCCGAAACATAAGCGGAAAGCTGCTTCGGCATATCGCAGCCGTACCATACAGCCGCAACATAATAAGGTGTTCCGCCGACAAACCAACGGTCCTTATCGTCACTCGTCGTACCTGTTTTTGCAAAGGTCTCAAAGCCTGAAACGCCGTAATTTCGTGCCGTAGCCATATGTGCGGCATCTGTTACGACCGTCTGCAAAAGCTTGTTCATTACATCTGCGGTATCGGGAGAGATAATCTGCTCGCCCTCCGAGTCCTGATGCTGAAGATATATCTTTGTGCCGTTTGCATTCGTTACCTTATAATAGCAATACGGCTCGAAGTATTTACCGCCGTTGCCGAATGCCGCAAACGCAGCCGCCATCTGTACTGTCGTAACGCCCTTGCTTGCGCCTCCGACTGCAAGCGACGACATATTTTTATCGGCATCGTTCAAATAAGTGAGCTTGAATTTCTCGGTTGCGTATTTATAGCTCAAATCAATTCCCATCTGTCTGAGAAGCTGTGCCGGAACGGTATTGTATGATACGCAAAGTGCGTGCTGAACGGTAACATAAGAGTTGGGAGAGCCGGGATCGTTACCATAGTTTACAGGACCTGTTCCGCCATCGGGGTAGTAGTGTGCGACACCGTAGTTCTGTACCTTTGTACTCCATGTTACATATTTTTCCTCAACCGCAGGAGAGTAAATTGAAATCGGCTTGATTGACGAACCGGGCTGTCTCGGTGTTGTGGCACGGTTAAGACCTCTGTTTTCTGTCTTTTCGCCGATACCGCCTACCATTCCTAAAATTCTGCCGCTGTAATCCATAATGGTCATAGCCGACTGTGCGTCGGGAACGTTTTTGTTGTATGCGGGCATTGTTACCTTGTTGACGTAAACGTCCTCAAGCTGTGACTGAATACTTGTATCAACCGCCGAGTAAATTCTCAGTCCGCCGTTGTAAATAAGCTTTGAAGCCTGCGATTTTGTATAGCCGCACTGCGACACAAGATCGTTTATAACAGCCTGTATAACATAGTCAACGTAGTAGCTCTGAATTTCGGTGTTAACAGCCGCATTGTTTTCGGTTTTTGTATCGCCGTTGTCTTTTTTAACATAATTCTCACTGTTTGTAAAAATCATTTCATAAGCAACCGCCTCATCATATTCCTCCTGAGAGATATATCCCTCCTTGAGCATATTTTTAAGGCAGGTAAGCTGTCTTTTCCTGTTTGTTTCGGGATGAAGCAACGGGTCATTCGTCGATGGGTTTTGCGTAATCGCCGCTATCGACGCACACTCTGCGATATTGAGCTCGGACAAATCCTTTCCGAAATACTTTTCAGCCGTGGTTTTAACGCCGTAGCAGCCGTGGCTCATATAAACGGTATTCATATACGCTTCAAGGATTGTAGCTTTAGAAGCATGCTTTTCAAGGTTTAAGGCATTGAGAATTTCATAAAATTTACGGCTTACGGTCTTGCCGTTCTCGCCCGTAAGGTTTTTGATAAGCTGCTGCGTAAGCGTAGAGCCGCCGCCTGCCTTACCGAAGGTAATAACAGCCTTAAAGGTTCTTATCCAGTCAACGCCGTCATGCTTTTCAAAGCGCTTATCCTCAAGGGCAATATACGCATTTTGGAGACTTTCGGGAATTTCGTCAATACTCGTCCACACACGGTTCTGCTCGCCGTGAAGCCTTGTGAGCTCAACCGCCTCGGCATTAGAATTGTAAGCGTAAACTATTGTCGTCTGCGCCTGATTTTCCTTGTAGTCGGCAATGTCGATTTTAGCCTCACCGTTGACATAAGAGGTCATAAAAATCAGCAGATATGTGCAAACTATTACAAGAGAAACAAGTGCGGTAAAAGCCAAAGCCAACAAAGCGGTAATTGCCTTCTTAGCCTTTGGATTGAGCTGTTTCTTCTGTTTTTTCGGTTTTGTACGCACATTTTTTGCCATATGTAGTTCCTCCGTACGCTATAATTCACCATAAAAAGTATTGTAACATAATTTTGCGATTATTTCATCTGTTTTATAAAAAAATATAAAATTTTGAATAAGTGTTTAATTTCAGAGCCTTTTGCCGAAAATAACTCAAAGGAGTGATTTTGTGCAAAGGATATTTATTAAGGGCATAGTCGTCGCCTCCGTTTTGCTTTTGACGGTGTTTGCCGTCGCCGCATTTTCTCTCGGCGCAAAATACGAAAAAGCGACACCGCCGCCCGAAACGACAAGCCCCTTGCCGCTTTATACGCTGTCGCAATATGACGGAAAATTAGCTCTTTTCAAGCGTGGATATTCAATGCCCGTTGAAATATACGAGGTTTATCTTTCTTCGCTTCCGCAAGCTGAGCAGAGCAAAATCAAATCGGGTATAAGTGCTCAAACAGATGAAGAAATATTGAAAATCATAGAAGATTACACAAGCTGAACGGATATTTCAGCCGTTTTTACATTTTCGGGAATTGCAATTTCAAGTGTTCCCTTTTCACGAACGATAATATCAGCCGTTTCGCCGTTTAATGTTGCAGAGTAATCGTACTTGTCATTCATTACAACAATTACCGTTGACTTTTTAGCGTTGTAATGGCTGACGGTTGCGTTAAAGCTTGTAAAATCCTCGGAAAAATCGCTGTTCTCACAGAAAATATCAAATCCGAAGCTGAATGTACCCGGATTATAATAAGCATTTGCCCAGATATTCACGGGTGCGGAAAGTCCGCCGAAATTGTGGAACCAACCGCCTCTGCCCGTTGTTATGGACATCATTTCAAAGGTGTAATAAGAGTATTCAACCTCTTTTTTCCATGCGTCAAGGGCGGTTTTTGCAATTTTATATGCAAAGTCGCTTTCGCCGAGGTCAAGCATTGTTTTCCATACAAACCATTGGTGCGAGAACCAGACGTTGCCGTTCCAATAGCCGTTAGTAGCATAATAGCCTGCTTTCATATTGACTGCGGAAATACCGACCTTGCTCATCATTTCATCCTCACTCTGAATGTGAGAAAGGAGCTTTTTAGTTTGATTTTCGTCTGTTATGCCTGCGATAAGCGGATAAATACCGTCTATTGTCTTGTTCATATTTTCTCCGCTTTGGCTTCTCAGCTGCTCTTTAGGCTCGCCGTTTTCGTCGTGAACGACATACGAGAAATAGCCTGCGTCCTCGTCCCATGAATAGGTCTGCAAGCCGTCGGACACACGCTTAATATCCGCCCTGTATTGCTCTGAATCCTCAGCTTTTCCGAGGTGCTCGGCAATTACAGAAAGGATTTTCGCACATCTTATTACCTGCGACGAGGATATGCACGGAGCTGTCAAAAGCTGAAGCTTTTTTCTGTATGTTTCAACCTGCGGCGGCAAATCGTCCATACCCGAGCAGTTGTAGAAATACTCAAACGTAGTTGTCATACCGCTTTTGAATTTTGCGGTTGTCGAGCCGTCTGCCCTGCCGCAAAGGAATTCGTAAAATCTCTTTACACGGTCATAATAGCCGTAGAGCTTTGTTTTGTCGTTAGTGCGGGAAAGCATATCGTAATATTGATAAATATGCACGGGAACGGGAGAGCCGTGAAGCAAAAAGGCATAGTCCCTGTTGTCCTCCTCACTCAAATAGAGGTCAAGAATATACTCCGCAATTTTCGGATTATACATATTCATTTCAAGACCGATAAAACCCGAATCCCAAGTATAGAAGGAGTCCCAACGCTTACCGGGGGTGTGATGCACCACATAATCGCCGTGATGATAAAGCGGATACACCGTATTTTGGAACATAGCGGCACGCAAAAGCTCATTTGAAAATTCGTATTTTTTTCCTGCCTCATTGAGTTTTATTTTTTCAGCCGAATTTTTTGCGGAAAGATATATTTTTTCGTATTCCTCGGGTGTTTTGTATTCGGTTTCGCAATCGGAAATGACGGCGTACTCAATATGGCTTGTGTGAGACGGCACATAGAGAGTATGTACAAGAGTGTTTTGATAATAGCCCTCGTCGGAATGTTTCCACGAAAACTCGCCCGAAAAGGTCTCCATCATATTGTCGAAGCTCGGATCGGGCTGTGAAATTCTCGGAGTCGGAAGATCCTCAAGGCAGCCTGTCGGAATTTCACGAAGTCTTGTTTGAGCATTAAACGTTCTCAAAACAAAGGTATCCGATATATCCCGATATTTCATTTTGACGGTTTTTCCGTTTTCGTTTTCCTCGCACGTTACCGTCGGCATAAAATTATTTTTTTCGATTGCGGTTGTGATTTTTTTGCTGTCCTCTGCCTCGGTTATTGCAAAAAAGTCAAATTCAATACCGCCCGTTCCCTCGGAAATGAGCTTTAATGTAAATTTTTCTCCGTTTAACGCACCAAGCGGAATTTCAGCAAGCTGCAAATCGTCGCAAGCCTTGAAACTAAAGGAATTTCCGTTGATTGTAAAGTTAGAAACCTTTACAGATGTTGTGCGGTATCTGACCGTTAAAACAGCATTGTTATAGTTGTTTTTAAGGTCAAAATTATAGATAATTGTATCATTTTTTTCTTCGCCGAGCTTTGAGTATTTCGGAAGAATATATCTGTTATTATCTCTGTCGCCCAAGCCCTTATGAAGATAAAAGCGGTCGTCGAAAAACTCGCCCTTGTGCATAGCGTCCATAGTTTCCTTGTCCCACGGACGCGGCGTGTTGTATTCGTAGCTTTCATAATCGAGCGCCTTTTTGAAGTCGCACTTTTCGGGCAAGGTAAGTGTTACTCTGTTGACAGTCGGGAACTGAACAGAAGAAAAGAAGTTAACAAGACAATTCTGCATCATCTCCGAATTGTTGAAAATTTCCGTTCTGACAAGCGTTGAGTGGTCGTCAAGCCTTGTAAACGAAACATCGGAATAGATAACGTCCTTCCATTCAATATCCTGCCTGTAAGAATAGTAGGAATAGTCGCTCTTACACTCCCACGGATGAACACCGACGGGAATTGTAACATTCGGAACTTTAGCGTCCGTATTTGAAACGCACGGAAGTACTACAAGGTCAAACCTTACGCCGCTTTCGCTTTTGTGATCGACTATTTTTGAAATTCCAAAATACTTTTTTGAATAAGGACCCCATTTGGGCATAACATTTATCATATTTTTTTACCTCTCATCGCCGAGAACTGCCTCGGCAACCTTAATTCCGTCAACACCTGCCGACACTATACCGCCTGCATATCCTGCTCCCTCTCCGCAAGGGTACAAGCCTCTGATTTTTGTCTGCATAAACTCATCACGAACAATGCGAACAGGTGCAGAGCTTCTTGTTTCAGGGCCTGTCAGCAATGCGTCGTCGCAAGCAAAGCCCGAAAGCATTTTATCCATCTTAACAAGGGCGTCGCACATTGTGTTTGTAACCTTTTCGGGAAGCAAAGCCCTTAAATTTGTATATTTAACGCCTGTCGGGAATGACGGCTTAACATTTTTACAGCCTGTCGAAGCAACATTATTCAAGAAGTCCTTTACAAGCTGCGACGGTGCTGAATAATCTCCGCCGCCCATCAGGAAGGCTTTTTCTTCGATTTCACGTTGCATATACATTCCTGCAAGCGGATGTTCCGAATTGAAATCCTCGGGAGAAATTCCGACAAGCACGGCACAGTTTGAGTTTTCCTTATCTCTTGCGTACTCGCTCATACCGTTTGTAACAACCGTATTTTTCTCACTCGAAGCACACACGACCGTACCGCCCGGACACATACAAAAGGTGTACGCTCCTCTGCCGCCCTGCGGATGACAGGCAAGTTTATAGCTTGCAGCGCCGAGTCTTGGATGATTAGCAAATTTGCCGTACTGCGACTCGTTTATCATTTCCCGTTTATGCTCAATTCTTGCACCGACAGAAAACGGTTTTTGAAGCATCGGCACACCTTTGTTGTAGAGCATTTCAACGGTATCTCTTGCAGAATGACCGATAGCTAAAATAACGGTATCGGTTTCATAATCATAAGTTTTTCCGTTTTTCTCGGTAAGCGTAACGCCCTGAACAGAGCCGTTGTATATAATTATATCGGTAAGCTTTGTTTCAAATCTGAACTCGCCGCCGAGTGAAATAACCTTTTCTCTCAAGGACTTTACAACGCCCTTTAGCTTGTCCGTTCCGATATGCGGCAAAGCGGAAATCATTATTTCTTCCGGTGCGCCGTTACGGCAGAACTCGCAAAAAACCTCTCTTACTCTGCTGTCCTTAATTCCCGTTGTAAGCTTTCCGTCGGAAAAAGTACCTGCTCCGCCCTCGCCGAACTGAATGTTCGAATCGGTATTAAGCACCCTGTCATTCCAAAAGGCATAAACGCTTTTCGTTCTCTCGTCAACTTTTTGACCACGCTCGACTATCAACGGCTTTAAGCCTGCTCTTGCAAGCATAAGCGAAGCGAACATTCCGGCAGGTCCGAAGCCGACAACAACAGGTCGAAGCTGTGAAGTTCTCTTGTTTTCGGGTAAGGTATAAACGTATTTTTCCACCTTTTGAACTCTCGGAGCAGAGCTTCGCATAAGCAACGCTTCTTCGTCGCCGTCAACGGTAATATCAACGGAAAAGATAAATTTTATATCATTCTTCTTCCTTGAATCGACGCTCTTTTTGTATATTTCAAGCGTTTTGATGTCGCCGCTTTTAATTTTCAAAAGTCTTGCGACTTCTTTTTTCAAATCGTTCTGCTCGTCCTCATAGTCAAGCGGAAGCTTAATTTCATTTATTCTTAACAACGGTATTCTCCTTTAATATTGCCTCTGCGCAAAGCCGTCCCGAGCTCCACGCCCATTGAAGATTGTGTCCTCCGCACAAGCCGTAAACATTCACGGCTTCGCCCGTAACATATAAGCCTTTCACGTTTTTACATTCAAGCGTATGGGGATTTATTTCGCTTTTCGGCACTCCGCCCGAGGTTACCTGAGCGAACTCAAAGCCACGAACTCCAACTGCCTTTAATTGAAGCTTTTTAACCTTGCTTGAAAAAGCTTTGATTTTGCCGTCGGGTATATCCCCTATCGGCTGAGCGTTCTTGATATTTGAGACAAGCAAAGCATAGCTTCCGAGTGCTTTCGGTAAAATTCCCGAGACTGCTTCCTCGGCGGTTTTGTCGGTATATTTTTCCTTTTGTGAAAGCAAAAACTTCGCAAGCTCATTTTCGTTTATATCGGGTAAAAGGTCAAGGCAAAGGGTTATGTTTTTCCCCTTATTCTCTGCGACAATTCCCGAAAGCTGCATAATCGGAATACCCGACACGCCGTAATCGTTGAATTGAACCTCGCCCTTTTCTTTATATCTGCTCTCGCCGTCAACAAAAAGCTCTGCCGTACAGATATTGCGGACACCCTTTACCGATTTCGGAAAGCCGTCGATTATAACGCCTGTCAAAGCAGGAACGGGCGGTACGATTTTTACGCCCAAGCTCTTGAGAAGCTTAAACGAACCGCCGTCCGTGCCTTGAGCCCTCGCGGCACTTCCTCCCGAAGCTATAACAAGCTTATCCGCCTTGTAGCTTCCGTTTAACAAAAATTCATTTTGAGTACGCTTAATTTCTGTTATTTCGGTATCGGTAAGCACTTTAATTCCTATACTTTTGACCTCACACAACAAAGCGTTTACCACAGCCGAAGCCTGTCCCGATACGGGATAAACCCTGCCCTGCGCCTCCGTCCTTGTCAAAAGTCCTAAGGAATTGAAAAACTCAATGTTGCTCTTGGGCGGATATTTTGAAAATGCGTCTGCCAAAATTTCCGTATCGCCTCTGAAAAATTCCTTTGACGAGTTTTCATTTGTAAGATTGCATCTTCCGTTTCCCGTTACAAGAATTTTTTTGAGTGTCCTCGGCATTTTTTCATAGACTGTAACGCCGATGTTTCTATTCTGTTGTTTTAATGCAACGGCGCAGGCAATACCCGACGCACCGCCGCCGATAACAGCAACTTCCATAATGCACCCTTTTGTCGAAACATAATTTTACATTTTATTGTATCACACTTATATAACGCAATGCAAATAGTTGTTTGAGTAAATTGACAAATTTTATTAGGTAAGGTAAAATTAGAGGGTAATTAAATATTAAATTGGAGTACATTATGGAATTTGACGCATTTGACGCAGGAATTGAATTGGGCGGACTTCGCAACCGTGAGGAAATTCGTCTGCTTATCTGTTACCTGCTTAAAACAATAGACAAGCCGCTTGAAAAAAGTCAACTCAATGATGCGGTGCTTGAAAACGGACTTGCAAACTACTTTGAAGTAAATCAGGCTTTGACGGAATTGCTCTCAAACGCAAGTATTGACACCGTTATTGAAAACGACGAGGAATGCTTTGTTATTCTCCCAAGGGGCAGAGAAATTGCGGAAAGCCTTGAAACGACCTTGCCGATTACCGTCAGAGAACGTGCAGTAAATTCGGCTATTAAGCTTATGACCTTTAAGAGAGTTGAAAAGGACAATAAGGTCGACATAATCAAACTCGACAACGGCGGATACAATGTAGTGTTCTCGCTTATGAGTGGTAACGACGAGCTTATGCGCCTTACTCTCTTTGCGGGAGACAGCCTGCAGGCGCAGACAATTAAGGAAAATTATCTTAAAGACCCCGTTAAGCTCTATTCAAGCATTATAACGGCTCTTACGGTTTAATTTAATATTCGGACTTGCAAATTTCACACCTTTTGCTCATATTATCTTGAGAAAGGGTGTGATTTTTTGTTGGCTTTATTGTTCCAATCGATTTTTGCAAATATGTTCTACCTTATGCTTCACATTCAAAATCAAGGCTCATTTCCGAAACCCTTGACCGCAAAGCAGGAGCGTGAGGCACTTGAACGCTTGCAAAACGGAGATGAAACGGCAAGAGATGAGCTTGTAGAGCACAATTTGCGGCTTATCATGCATATTATCAAAAAATATTATTCCAATTATTCCGACCAAGACGATTTAATATCCGTCGGCACAATCGGTCTTATCAAGGCGGTAAACAGTTTCAAGCCCGATAAAGGAACACGGCTTGCAACCTACGCCGCAAGGTGCGTTGAGAATGAAATATTGATGTATTTCAGAAATCAAAAGAAAACCTCGCAGGATATTTCAATGAGCGAGCCCATTGACACCGACCCCGAGGGCAATCCGCTGACGCTTTCGGAGACTATTTATACCGACGACACGGTTTGCGACGACATATATCAAAAAATGAAAATCGAAAAACTGCGTAAGTACATTTCCGAAATGCCCGACGACAGAGAAAAGGCGATTTTGATAAAGCATTACGGGCTGAACGGCTGTTTTCCGAAAACACAAAAGGAAATCGCAAAGGAGCTTAAAATTTCACGCTCTTATGTTTCGAGGATTGAGAAAAAAGTTTTGGAGGATATTAGAAATTATTTTGACGAAGATGACCGTGTGTGATAGAATTAGACATTATAAAGTGATACGGAGAAAATGATGATTGAGGAAATTTTGAAAAATCAATCCGCTTGGGAATATCTCAAAAGCACGGATTTGCCGATAATTCTCTACGGCACGGGCAACGGTGCGGACAGAGTGATTGACGAATATGAAAGGCTAGGAATTAAGCTGTCGGGCGTTATGGCTTCGGACGGCTTTGTCAGGGACAGATACTTCAGAGGCTTTAAGGTCAAGAGCGTTTCGGATTTTGAAAATGAATTTTCGGATTTTGTAATCACCGTCGGCTTCGCTTCACAAAGGGAAGAGGTCATTGAAAATATACTGAATCTCTCAAAGAGACATAAATTGCTTGTTCCCTGCGTTCCTGCTTTCGACAAAGCTTTTTTGAACAGGGAATTTATCGTTTCGCATAAGTCGGAGCTTGAAAGGGTTTATTCGATGCTTGCGGATGAAAAATCAAAGCTTGTTTTCTCGGATTTTCTCAATTTCAGCTTGACGGGAGAGCTGTCATATCTTTTCGCAAACGAAACGAATAAGGACGAGGCGTTTTACAACATTCTCAAATTGGGAGAAAACGAAAGCTACCTTGATCTCGGCGCATACAAGGGCGATACCGTTGATGAATTTCTACATTACACAGGCGGTAAATATTCGTCCGTAAAGGCAGTTGAGCCTGATAAAAAGAGCTTTAGGAAGCTAAAAGAGCATTTCCCCGACAAGGATAATTTTTATTTCGTAAACTGCGGAATACTCGACGAAAACAAGACGGTTTATTTTAACGGGAAAAGCGGACGGAGAAACGCAATTTCCGACTCGGGCGACGAAACAATGGTCTGCACGGTGGATTATCTGTGCGAGGATTTCCCCGTAACATATCTGAAAGCCGATATTGAGGGCTGTGAAAATGAAATGCTCCGGTGCTGTGAAAGGACATTCAGCGTGTTAAAGCCGAAGCTCAATATAGCCGCCTATCACAAAAGCGAGGACATTTACTCGATACCGCTTAAAATACTCGAATTAAACCCCGATTACAAAATATATCTGCGACACCACAGATACATTCCCTGCTGGGATCTGAATTATTACTGCATATAAAAAAGAACTGTAAATCATGATATGCACCCCAAAAGTTAGACACTTTTGGAGGTGCATATTTTTATGGGTAAAACAGGAAGAAAAAACAAGGTTTATAGTGCAGAATTTAAAATA
>SFGA01000085.1 GCA_004556705.1 Ruminococcus sp.
TTTTCCGTTTCCTCGGTGGTGTACGCCAGATACTCTTCCGCGCTGACCTCCGTGGCATAGACCGCCGACTGCGTGCCGCCCAAGCCTATCCACACCTCCTTGTAGAGCCGTGAAGGGTTGTTCGCCATGTTGATGGAGAGTATCTGCGACTTCTCCTTTTCCGTCAGTCCGAGCAACGCCTGTATCTGGTCGAACTTGTTCATATATTTCCTTTGGTCAAGCAGGATTTTACAATCCGAGTTGTTGATAATGCTCTCTTTGACCACCGGAGAACTGATAATGTCGTCCACCTCCTGCGTCACCACGATTGCCTCGCCGTAATATTTTCTGACCGTCTTATACATATAGCGCAGATATTCAGCCATGTTCGCCGATGAGAGGGCCTTCCAAGCCTCTTCCACGATAAGCTGTTTCCGCACGCCTTTCAGCCGCCGCATCTTGTTGATGAAGGCTTCCATGATGATGATGGTCACGACGGGGAACAGTTCGCGGTTCCGAGTTGAGCAGGAAGTCGTAGCGTCCGCCCCGGTAATACTGCCGCATGGTGGTGAGCATGTTGTCGATGTTGAAGTCCTCCTTCTCCACCTTGATGTCACGCTCCGCCAGTTCCCTGCGGTAGTCGTCGCGCATGTACTCGTAGAAAGTGTTGAACGACGGCACGATGCTCCGGTCTGCCCTGATGCGCTCGATGTAGGCACTCACGGCACTGCCCAATTCCCCGCTTTCGGTTTTCGTCACCTTGTCGTCCTCCGACTTCCAGAGCGTCAGCAGCAGCGTCTTGATGCTGTCCTTCTTCTCCACGTCAAACACGTAGTCGTCGGTGTAGAACGGGTTGAAGCTGATGGGCTTCTCCTCCGTGTAGGTGAAATACACGCCGTCCGTGCCGCCCGTCTTGCGCCGTATCATCTCGCACAATCCCTGATAGGAGTTTCCCGTGTCCACCAATACCACATGCGCGCCCTGCTCGTAATATTGGCGCACCAAATGGTTCATGTGGAAGCCTTTTTATATCTCCTAACACGCTGAGCTACAGCACTCTCTTGAAAACAACAAATTCAAAACGGTACAAATTTTGAACAGGCGAAAATCTATAGTTCAAAGCACTCGGCAAAGAGAAAAAACTATGACAGGGGTAAAAAGTGGTTTTAAGATTATTTATGAAAATATTTTGGGTAATTTTGGCTGATTGCTATCCAAAGAGCGCATTTTTGATAATAAGTCCCACCTCCATCAGCCATAAAGAGTGTGACAATCGAAAAAGAAAAAGAGGGATGAGAGAGCCTTCTTGGTGGCTTCAACATTGGGCGAAAATGGATGTCTTGTACCTCAGTTGTATCTCAGTCGGCATATATTGCTGATAGACAATGCAGGTTAATAATTCGGCGGCAATAGAATAGCGTTTGAAAGACGTATTCATTGTTTAGTAGTTTTCCTGATAAAATGTTAAATTTAGGGTAGTTAGATTAGGCTCGCTTCCCATAAGAACAGCGTACCCAGCGGGACATTTTTTAAATTGTAGGTATATGAAAGTTATAAAGAACAAGACAATAGATTTTGCAACCGCAGTTCAGGCTCCCGTCATTAACGGAAATAGAGCTGCACGGACAGGTTATGTCCGTTTGGTTCGCCTTATCACTGACGAGCCTGTTCCTCAACAAACTTCATATACGGGAAAAATTGAGTTGAGGTAGGAATGGCTGTATATACAAAAGAATACGAATCCCAGCCAGAGGCTATTCTTACAAACGTCATTATCTGTCCAGCCGTAGATTTGTCGGCAAACGTGGCTGTTCCTGTTCATTGCCAAGTTGAAAATGTATTGTGGGACACAGGAGCGACCAATACATTGATTTCACAGGAAGTTGTAAATGCTTTAGGGTTACAACCGAAGAACAAGGCTCTTATTTCGAGTGCAGGAGGTGATGTCGAATCCTGGACTTACCTTGTTCATGTTATCCTTCCAACAGGAACAGCAGAGTTGAATGTTCAGGCTCTGCTTAACGACAATTCAGACTATGATGTGGTGATTGGCATGGATATTATAAATTCATGCGACTTCTGCTATACAAACAAAGACGGCAAAAGTACATTCTCCTTATGTCATCCAGCAAAGGAGAAAATCATTCTGAAATAAACCAGCCATAGGCTTTCTTTCAAGAAAGACATGTGCGACAACAATAATGACAGATGTGACATTCGCATCTGTCTTTTGCTTTTTACGCCAATAAGAGGCCATTTCCTTACACAAAATATACGAGATTTGAGCAAGACTTAGTTAATTATGGTTAAATTTAAGGTTTATACATACTTTTCCATAACAAAATGAGGTTGTATTGAGATTTTCTTTGTACTTTTGCAGCGGACTATTATCGCCATGTTTATAGCCATTGAGGTTAGACGTGTTCTTTCGTGATGGCATACAAGGCAGCCTACGCCGTGCTGAGTATGGCGGAGTCATAATGACAAAGCGGTACAAAGCGGGCATTGGGTGGGAAAGATAGTCCAGACATAATGAAGGCGTTTACTAACGCTCTGTTTAAGACAGTCTGTAATCTAGCAAATTAACAGTTATCATAGTCTTGAGCAAAGCCAACGGTAGATGTCCCGGGTGTGATAATATCGCTCCTGCGGAGACCTGTAAGCACGGATTGTACCTTTTCGGGCACAACAATTGTTTATTATGGTCTCCTAATGGAAATGATTATTCATATCGGCGTGGGCTCTGACGTTGTCTGTTCAACTATGATAGGCAATTGCTAGAGCCTCAGACTGTGGAATAGACAACAGACGTTTCCACGCTCTTTTTATGTCTATATTGCTATTAACGAGCAACGACATATAAGCCGATATGAACGCATTGCTTAATGCGCATACCAAACGAGGTTGCGATTCACCTCCTCACATTGGATTTGCCTCCAATGTCTCCCCCGAAGCCCAAAGCTCACAAACAGGGGTGTCCTCGGAATATGTCCAGCAGGAAGGTTACAACTGGTTTGTTCTTCGTGCTACTTATAACAGGGTAAATGCAGCCGTAGAGAAAGCAAAGAAGAATGATATTAAGACATACGTGCCGATGCACTATGTACTAAAAGTGATTGCTGGGAAGAAGAAGCGAATACAACAGCCTCTTCTTCCCAACTTTCTTTTTATATACGCCACAAGGGAACAATCAGACAGTTTTGTGAAAAAGACAGTTGATGCCCCAATCTCTTTTATAAAATATTATTTGGATAAGACGCTTCCTCCAGAGGCAAACGGTAAAAATCCTCCGCTTATTATACCATACAATGCAATGATAAATTTTATCAAAGCAACAAGTACTGATAGTGAGCATGTACGCATTGTTACAGCGGAACAGTGTCACTATAAAAGTGGAGATAAAGTACGAGTAATAGCTGGTGACTTCAAGGGAGTGGTTGGAAAAGTTGCCAGAATAGCAGGACAACAAAGAATTGTTGTTGAGATCTCGGGATTGTGCCTTGTCGCTACTGCGTATATTCCTACTGATTTTATTGAGATTGTCAAATAATGCCGAAAGGCATATTGTTTAATTTAAATTTTTTATTTTATGAAGAAAAATGGTAAGAATGAAGAACTTCAGTCTCGTCGTGAGTTCTTTAAGAGAGCCGCTAAAGGTGCTCTGCCTATTTTGGCTGGTGCAGCTCTCCTGTCAAGTCCTATCTTGTCAGAAACTGCAAATGCAATGTCATGCGCAGGATGTAACAACCGTTGTATGAACAGTTGCTTCAACACATGTCATGGTACTTGTAGCAGAACTTGCTCCGGTACAAACAACAGAAACTAATCCTTCCCTCCACGGAGGTTATAGAATTCGACAATCTCTTTCTCGGAAGACTCGTAGTCATTTGTAAGGATGCAGCGGTAGGTGTATTCTCCTTCCCAC
>SFGA01000086.1 GCA_004556705.1 Ruminococcus sp.
TTTTCTATTCCTAAATTAAAAAGCAGTGGAAACCAAGTCCTAATAGTAGTATTGTTAAGTCACCACAACCAACAATCAAACAGGATCGACATTACCACTGCCTATGAAAAGATTAACACCCAACCGTTCTTTTAGCAAGCGGTTTTATTATTCCAATGCACCTCCATGAAAGCAGTGATACCCGAAATTACTGACTTTACATGGAGGATTTATTATGTACGAGAAATATTTTGAACAACTAAAAGAAGAATGTCTGATTCGCAACCGCTCTTCTAGAACTGCAGAAACTTATATATCAAATATCACTTCATTTATGAAATGGACTGGTAATAAACCTATGGAAGAACTCTGCCTTCAGGATGCCAGAGAGTTTATTCTTTTCAAAAGAAAAAGTGGCGTCTCGGCAACTACATGTAACTTTTACAATTCTTCCATTGCATTTCTATATAAACATGTACTTCATATATCTTGGGATCAGGATGTTGTTCCCAGAATGCGAATTGATGCACGTCTTCCAGAAGTCCTTTCACTTAATGAAGTGGAAACGCTAATTGATACTGCTTCACATATTCGAAACAAAGCTATCATTGCATTACTCTATTCATCAGGACTTAGAGTTGGGGAACTGGTAAAGCTTAGGGCTGAAGATATATACATGAGCAGAATGCAGGTTTATGTACCCCAAAGCAAAAATCATCGTGACCGTTGGACAATACTTTCAAATCGGGCACTTGAGCTTTTAAAGGAGTATTGGAGAAGTTACCCTGTTAAAAGAGACCATCTGTTTGTTTCTTTGGATGAACCGCATGAACCGCTAAAAGTAAGTGGTGTCGAGATTATGCTTCGAGCTGTTGGAAAAGATGCAGGATTAAGTGTGCACCCTCACACTCTACGCCATTCCTTTGCAAGTCACATGATTGAACAGGGCGTTCCAATTAATTATGTTCAGTCTATGCTTGGACACCGCTGTCTGGAATCGACACAGGTTTATATTCACATTTCTAATCAAACAGTTATGGGAATAAAAAGCCCATTAGATCATCCACAAAAGAAAAAACGTGGTCGCAAACCCAAGAAAAAGGATGGTGATTCTAATGAGTAATGAAATCACCATTCAGGATGTTTTTCATCAATTTCTACCAGAGTATAGTGAAACACATCTTTTTACAACAGAACAGCATATGGCAGCGCTATGTATCTCTAAATGTAGAACTGCTGAAATGGGAGCAAATATCAGCGAATGTGAATCCTGTCACAAGAAGTACATTCATTATAATTCCTGCAAGAACAGACACTGTCCGATGTGTCAGGGGATGGAAGTCGACGAATGGATTGATAGACAGCAGGAAAACGTACTTGATGTTCCGTACTTTCATACCGTATTTACAATCCCGGAAGAACTGTATTCTTTAGTGTATTCCAATCAGAAGCTTTTATATGATGCATTGTATCATGCAGCACATCTGACCATGACAGAACTGTCTTCTGACCCAAAACATCTTGGTGCAAAAATCGGATACATTTGTGTACTTCATACCTGGGGGTCAAGAATGAATTATCATCCACATCTCCACACCATAGTTCTTGGCGGTGGTCTGGATTCCACCAATCGTTGGAAAGATAAAGGAAAAAAGTTTTTCTTTCCGGTAAAAGTGATGTCGACTGTATTTAAGAAACATTATCTGAAAGAGCTCAAACTGCTTCGTGAATCAGGAAAACTGCAATACTTCGGGACATCACAAAAACTTCAAAATCATTATACTTTCAAGGAACTACTGGATACGCTTTATGCAAAAGAATGGGTTGTTTATACCAAGGAAGCATTTAATGGAGCTAACTCGGTAATTAAATATCTAGGCAGATACACCCATCGAATTGCTATCAGCAATCGTCGTATCATCAGTATGACATCCGAAACAGTCACTTATCTTGCCAAAGACTACAAAAATGGCGGCAAGATGGTTCCTTACACGGTAAAAGGGACTGAATTTCTGCGCCTGTTTCTTATGCATGTACTTCCTAAAGGATTTGTTCGGATTCGCCACTATGGTATTCTTTCCTGCCGAAGTAAAAAAGAAAAAATGGATTTATGCAGAAAGCTTTTAAACGGTACTCAGTATCTTTCAAAGTTAAGAAACAAGACAGTTGCTGAAAAACTTCAGATTTTGTATCAAAAAGATATCTGCAAATGTGAGAAGTGTGGTGGCAAACTTTTATCCTTCCGACTCAGAGGTTCTTATTCACTTACGGGATAAACAGGAGAATTAAATATGTTCGGAAAGCCTTCAGAACAAGAAGGTCTATTTGTCGCGCACTGAGAACAAGAAAAATCTGATTTATCATATTTACAGATTTGCAAAAACAGATATCTTTGGTAAAATCAAGGGATAGAAATAAGATTGAATTTCCATGGTGTCTTGGCTAACCGGACGCGATTTGGTTCAATTGGTGAAAATCGGTGTGCAGTCCAGAGGAATGGGCAGATACCAATAAAAGTGTAGTCTGCTTTTTCCTCTGTCCTGACGCCGATTGTTCACGAAATAATTT
>SFGA01000087.1 GCA_004556705.1 Ruminococcus sp.
GTTGGCACGCTCCCCATAACTTCGGGACAACTTGTCCCAAAGTGACCTCTGGACAAAGTGTCCAGAAGTCGGCTCCTTGCGGTGCTTCCCCAGCCGGGGCATCCTTTTTCGGACGGTCATTCTGTTTTCAAGGTGCTGTCCATCGATGAACTACCATAAGTCTACACCTAAATGACCGTCCGTCCCGTATATCCGAAAGGTAGGAAATCGGCTTAAAAAACAGGCTATTTCCACGCTCTTGGAATTGTGGTAAAATGATAAGTACGAAGAGACAAATCGGAAGTTGCGGAGGAAAATATGATTTGTAAAATAAGAAAATGGTTATTGTCAGATGCGGAAGATTTGACCGTGGCTATATCCAATAAAAAAGTTCAAGACAATCTTCGAGATGGCATACCATATCCTTATACAGTACAAGATGGAATAAATTTTATTTCTGCTATGCTTTCTGCTGATGAAAATGACACCTTTGCTTTTGCTATTACGGTAGATGAAAAAGCAATCGGCAGTATTGGCGTTTATCGTCAGGAAAATATACATAGACAAACTGCCGAGTTAGGATATTATATTGCAGAAGAATACTGGGGCAAAGGAACTATGACCGAAGCCATAAAACAAATTTGCCAACATGTTTTTCAAAAGAGTGATATTATTCGCATCTATGCAGAACCTTTTGCTTACAACATAGCATCGTGTAGGGCGCTTGAAAAAGCAGGTTTTCAATACGAAGGGACATTGAGAAACAATGCTGTAAAAAATGGAAAAGTTATTGATATGAAAATGTATTCCATACTGAATACGGAACTGTAACTTCCCATTTATCGGGCAGACAGGGAGGGGGAGCATGGAACTATCCATACAAGAACGATTGAAAGACCTGCGTGTGGAGCGCGGACTGACGCTGGAACAGCTTGCGGAGAAAACCCATCTCTCCAAGTCCGCTTTAGGCAGTTATGAGGGGGACAACTTCAAGGACATCAGCCACTATGCCCTTATTGAACTGGCAAAGTTCTATGAAGTGACTGTTGATTATCTGCTGGGCCGTTCTCAAACAAGAAATCACCCAAACGCCGATCTTGCAGACCTGCATTTGAGTGATGATATGATTGAACTATTGAAAAGCGGGCTGGTGGACAATTCCCTTTTGTGTGAACTGGCGACCCACCCGGATTTTCCCCGGCTCATGGCCGACCTTGAAATCTATGTGAACGGCGTGGCGGGAAAACAGGTACAGAGTGCAAACGCCATTGTGGACGCCGTGAGTGCAACGATTATGAAACAACACAATCCCGGCTTGACTGACCCGCAGTTAAGGCAGCTTATCGCCGCCCATATTGACGATGACAGCTTTTGCCGCTATGTGATACAGCAGGACATAAACAAGATAGCCCTCGACCTGCGGGAAGCCCATAAGGACGATTTTTTCAGTGTCTCAGAGGACAACCCACTGGAAGATTTCTTGCAGACCGCAGAGGAAACCACCAGAGAGGACAGCGACCCGGAGCAGGCGGCTATGGCATTTATCTGTAAGCGGCTCAAGCTGAACTATGGGAAGCTGTCAGAGGAAGAAAGAAAGTGGCTAAAAAGAATTGCACAAAAGTCGGACTTGCTGAAAAATCCAAAGCCGCAGCGGGGGAGAAAATAAGTGGGCGACAAAAACAAATTTTACAAAACGGAGGATACCATGAAGAAAGACGATAGAGAAAGATGTTCGTGGGCAACCACAGAACTCTATAAAGAATACCATGATGAGGAATGGGGAAAGCCCGTTCATGATGATAGAAAACTATTTGAAATGTTGGTTCTTGAAGGTATGCAAGCCGGATTATCATGGCTGACGATATTAAATAAAAGAGCTGCATTTAAGGAAGCCTTCAACGAGTTTGATTATCAAAAAATTGCTCTCTATGACGAAACTAAAATTGATGAGTTAATGCAAAATCCCAATATTGTTCGCAATAGATTAAAAATTAAGTCGACAATCACAAACGCACAGCAATTTATCAAAATCCAAGAAGAATACGGAAGTTTTGATAAGTTTATTTGGTCTTATGTTAAGAATAGACCGATTCATAATCATTTCAAATCGGAAGCGGACATTCCTGCAACAACGCCACTTTCAGATAGAATCAGTAAAGACTTAAAAAAACGAGGCTTTAAGTTTGTAGGCAGCACGATTATATATGCGTATATGCAGGCAATCGGAATTGTAAATGACCATGTGAAAGGTTGCTATTTGTATGTACCAGAATAATTCAATATTTCGGTACAATTTATCGAGAGATAGCAAAGCCAGCCGAGCCAGTCAACGGTCAAGATGAACGGCGCATAAATGCGCCGCCGTTGACAGTCCCGCCTGGCTTTGCTGATGGGTAGTCAAGGCGGAAAAGCCCTAAAATGGCTTCCCGCCCATTTCAATCTTGAGAGAAGAAACGCTGCAAAATCAGAAAGAGAGCGGTAAATCTGAATTGCGAGGGAGAATGTAGATGAATCAAGGAAGAATTATTGTGATTACAGGTTCGCCGGGAACAGGAAAG
>SFGA01000088.1 GCA_004556705.1 Ruminococcus sp.
AAGAAGGCTGGCGGTGGTTTCTGTTGCGTTGTTGGCGGATATTAGTGGTGGCACTTGGGGCGTGGCAAGGAATTTCTGCATCTTTCTTACGAAAGACAGAGCCTTGCTGACGTAGGCGGCAATCTCTCTTTTTTCTTCTGACAGATTACGTACGGGATGGTGCTGCAACTCGATTTCGATGTAGGCAAGCGCGATGACGGTAAGGTTCATGTCCATGCCGCCGTTGCACAGTTCGATCACTTGGGTGGCGAAAGCCGTGTATGCCGTTTCCATATTGCAGTCGCCGGCTTCGTTTATCAGGCGGAAAAAGTCGGTTTCCGCCAGCAAGAAATAATTCATGGTTCTGTCAATTTTGAAAATTACACTTTGTTTTCTGCGTGCGCACATGAATATAATTGGCAAAAAACGCGGCAGAAAATAAAAAATCCAACACTCAATTTTACAAAGTGCTGGATTTCAGAGGTATAAAATTCAGTATTTTTTCACAAGGACAAATTATCTCCGACTTAAATTGTTTGTAATCGGAACATTTATTCTATTCCTGAAAATAGAAATGTATGCTTGCCGCACATTTTGGCTATCTTGCTTTTTTATCAAGGATATAGATAATGCGACATACACCGTTGGGATAGCTTTTCAAAGAGGAAAGCGTCCAGTGTTGCTCTGGCAGAGCCGACTTAAAAAAATGTCGTCCGCTTCCGGATATGAAAGGAACGGTGTATAGTATGATTTCATCCACAGCGTGCATCCGCAGCAGTCCGTTTATATAGTCTGCCGTGTCCGGTGTGGCTTCCGCGAGGTAACGGATGTTTGTGCAGTCTTTTCTCCATTCGTGCAGCATTGAAATGGAATAGTCCGGTGTCACACGGTAAAAGGCTTTCTTCCTGATTTCATCAAGACCGCAACGGTCAAGGCACAAATCCTGATGTGCTTTATCATATAACTCTGAAGAAAGACATCCGTCCATCGTCAGTACGGCGAGAATCTGAACTTTACCCATAATCGTTTCCTTTCGTTAGGCAAGGGTAAAAAAGTAGCGTGCAATTCACACTACCTTCAAGCGATGGCTCTGGTAAAGCCTTTACGGAGAGTACGTGAATGCACGCTATGCGTAAGCATAGCATAAGCATCACGCAATCGTCTCCGTAGTTCCAATTTACCAGATTTTCGCTTGAAACGCCTTGCGGTCTTATCCTATATGTTGGCGGCGAAAAGCTCCTGCCAATCGCCGTTTTTCTCAAATGTTATGCAAAGATAGCCAAATTCAGTGAATTACGGGCTATGATTGCTTGAATTTATATTTAAGTCCATACTCTTCAAGTTTGCTGTATAGTGTTGTCCTGCCTATGCCGAGCAGTTCTGCGGCGACACTCCGGTTGCCGTTTGCCTGTTTCAACGCACGCAATATCCGCTCCTTATCCTCCGCGTCATTGCGCAAGGCGAAGCTGACAGTAGAGGTCGGTTTCGTCACGGCAAGTTCCAGATGCTCTTTCATGACAACACCTTCCTGCGCCTGCAATACAGCACCCATAACTTTCTGCCGAAGTTCCCGCACGTTGCCCGGCCATGCGTGTGTCAGCAACGCTTTACGTGCTTCGGAACTGAACCCGCTCACGCTACACTCCAGCTCTCTGTTTGCCATATCACGGAAGAACTCTGCCAGCGGCATAATGTCTTCTTGACAGTCACGCAACGGAGGAACGGTTATCCCGAAGTCGTGCAGGCGGTACAGAAGATCCTGCCGAAAACGCTTTTCATTCACCGATACCTCCAAATCTTCATTGGTAGCAGCGATGATGCGGACATTGAAATTCCGGTCTGCCTTGTCTCCGACCGGGCGATACCGCCTCTCCTGTATGGCACGGAGCAACATCTGTTGGGTTTCCAACGCGAGGTTTCCTACCTCGTCCAGAAACAACGTGCCGCCTTCCGCCTCATGGAAATATCCTTTCTTGGCATTGTCCGCACCTGTAAATGCACCTTTGACGTGTCCGAAGAAAGCCGACGGTGCAAGCTCTTTGGAGAGTGAACCGCAGTCCACCGCCACAAATGGCTTGCCTGCACGTTTGCTCTTGTCATGCAACAGGTGGGCAATATGCTCCTTGCCCGTGCCGTTCTCACCAAATATCATCACGCTCATATCGGTGGCGGCTACCAGCCTTATGCGGTGCATGATTTTCTGAAAGGCGGAACCTTCACGGGCGAATATAGGCATACGGCGTTGTCCTGCCTGACGTTCTTTCAGTATGGAACGGATCAGGGGGACAAGTTTATCCTCCACAAGCTGTTTGGGAATATAGTCTATCGAGCCGAGTTTCATGCTTTCCACGGCGGTATTAACTTCGGCGTAGTCGGTCATAATGATGAAGGGCTGCATCTTTCCCTCCTTTCGCATCCAGCTCGGCAACCACGATATCATTATCTGTTGCCTGTTGCAGATGTTTCTTCGCGGTTGAGAGGTGGTAAGCCTTCATATTGCGGTAGCCCTCCCGTGACAGCATATTGCAGACATATTCGCAATACACGATGTTGTCTTCCACCACAATTATTTTTGTCTTATTCATCTTCGTATTTTCTCCTTTCCTCTTCTGCCAACCGTATTATTTCCACTCCCTTATCCAGCACGGCAGTCACGGCATGGCTTAACGCTTCACCATCCGGGAGAGCATCGCCACGAAGCAATCCGTAAAGTACATTCAGCGGTTGGTCGGCACGGAGCACCTCCCACGAACTGCGCAGGTGGTGGATCAGGGAATCCAGCTTTTGCAGGTCTTTTTCTTTTGCTGCATCCCGTACCGCCTGCATTTCCTTTTCTGTTTCAGTTATCAACTTTTCCAGCATGACGGCTTCATTGCCATAGGACAATAAGGCGGAAAAGTCCGGTTTCCCGTCCGGTGTCGCTTTTATGGCACACCTGTCGGAAACCTCCATCAGTTCCGATATGGAGAACGGTTTGAACAGGCATCCGGCAAAGCCTTTTGCCAATAGTTCCCCTTTGTTACAACT
>SFGA01000089.1 GCA_004556705.1 Ruminococcus sp.
AATGGCCCCGAAAAACTGCCGGATGTATTTGATCAACCTGTTCAACTGGAGTTTGCTTTTAAATATTAACCGTTCAAAGATTTTCTTTGGACACTAGTGATTTGACCACTAAAATAAGCAATGTCCTGACCGATCATATCAATAAAATAGCGTTCGAAGCGTTGTCTGAAATAAGTGTTGATACATTATACGCCCAAAGAACAGCACATACATCATATTATTGGTTTGTCGCAATAAAACATTTACTGGCTAAAATCAAATCCTTGCCAGATAACTTGACTGAATTTGGCAAAAAGATTCTGATGGATATTGCTTCTGGAACTCAAAGTTTGAATCCTTTCCCTAATTGTTTCAAGAATATAGTTGAAAGATTGGATAAACGAAAAATTAAATCGACAGTTACCGATATAAGAAATGATTTCTGCATCGGTAAAAAGACTATCAATGCAATAAAGTTTCAATTTTTCGAAACATGGCTTAGATCGCATGGTAATTTGAAAAGTCAAGCTGGAGACGTTATTGATAAAATAGTGAAACCTGTAATTTCCGATGGGGCATGCCGTTCATTGATTCTGCAAAACAAAGATTTTTATATGGATTTAATAAATACAGCAGGGGATGATGCTTATGAATTGAAAAAGAGTCTCCGAAACCTCATACAAAAAGATTCAGATCCGCAATTGGTTAAATTTGTCAATTCGATAGATTCAGTACCTGAGGTTGAAACCGCGTAAGTATTTGTCTAACAAGTCCGAATTTTACGATTTTACCCGTCAGAACTGAAGTGCCCCCCAAAAAAATTGTATCCAACTTTTGGGGGTCACTTCAAACTTCGATAGGGATAATTTTCAATTTTGGGGACTTGTTAGACAGTCTCATTATCTGGTAGCAGTTTACACAGCACCGGATCGTTTTTGATACGCTCCAGTTCCTCCTGCACAATCTGCTTCACCTCTTCCTTGATGCGCCGGTAGTTCGCCTGCACCGTTTCCTTCATGCGGTCGTTGCCGTCCTCGTCCGTGAAGTTTGTAATGACGGGAATTTTCTTGTAGGCACTTTCTTCCCGTTTCACCTTTTCGGCATCCACCACAATCTCGCAATGAAAAATCTTCTGCTCGATACGCTCGTTGAAGTTGTCGGATACAGAACCGACAAACATTCCCTGCGTAAGCCCGGAAATCTTACTCGGTGGAATGAGCGCGTCCATCTGCGTGTTGATGGAGGTGGAAACATCCTGCCGGTTGATGGAGATGGACTGCCGTTTCTGCAACACCTTACCGAACCGCTCGGAGAGCGTCTTGGCTGTTTCCCCCACCACCTGACCGGAGAAAATATTGCCGACAGTGTTCATCACCACTTTCGCCTCTTTGTCCCCGTAGTCACGCACTAACTGGCTGAAATCCTGAAAGCCCAGACACACGGCAACCTTGTTGCTTCGGGCGGTAGCTATAAGATTGTCCAACCCTTTGAAGTATATTGTGGGCAACTCGTCGATGATGACCGATGACTTCAGCATCCCCTTCTTGTTGATGAGCTTCACGATACGGGAATTATACAGACCGAGTGCCGCACCGTAGATATTCTGACGGTCGGGATTGTTACCCACGCAGAGGATTTTCGGCTCTTCGGGATTGTTGATGTCCAGCGTAAACTCGCTGTCTGACATCACCCAGTAGAGCTGCGGTGAAATCATCCTCGAAAGCGGGATTTTTGCCGACGCTATCTGACCCATGAGCTGCTCCGCAGCCCCTCCAAGCCACGCATCCATGAACGGCGAAAGGTAGTTCTCCAGCTCCGGATAAGAGGTCAGTATCGGAAATATATCCTCGTAACGGCGGTTCAGAAACTCGATAGCATGGGGAAACGTGCAAAACTTCCCGTTCTGATAGATTTTGAGATACCAGATAATACTGGCAAACAGAATGATAGGTGACTCCACGAAGAAGTCGCCCTGCTTTTGCACCCACGTTTTATTGAGGTTGAGCATTATTGTGTAGGCACTCTCATAGGCATCCGTAATATCTTCCATAAAATCCGGGTGAATGGGATTGCACCGATGAGAGCGTCGCGGGTCGTCGAAGTTGATCACATAGAACTTCGGCTTTACCTTGTAGCCGTCCGGGTGGTTCAGCAAATGGTTGTAGGCAATAGTAGATAGGTCGGGATACTTGAAATCGTAGATGTATTGACTAAAGCCCTTTTCAATCTGTTGCTTGATAAAATTGTTTACCACGGCATAGGACTTGCCGCTGCCCGGCGTACCCAACACGATGGACGCACGGAAGGGATTAACTACATTGATCCAACCGTTGTTCCAGCGTTTCCTGTAATAGAAACGT
>SFGA01000090.1 GCA_004556705.1 Ruminococcus sp.
GAACCCGCATAGTGTCGCTTCGACAAGTTCAACGACCGCTCCCACCTCCCCCAACCGCTGGCTCTTCTCCGGCAAGGAGTCCCAGTCCTTCCTCTCCGCATCCATCCCGCTCCTCGACTTCGGGGCGAGGATGTACGACCCGCTCACCGCCCGATGGACCGCGCAGGACCCACTCGCGGAGAAGTACTACGCCGTCAGCCCGTACGCATACTGTCTTGGGAATCCGATTGTATATCTGGATCCGAATGGAAAAACAATCACCATTTTTACAATAGATGACCAAAACAACATAATCCACTTAAATTATGAACCTAATATGCAATATAACAATGGAGATTCCTTTGCTACTAAAATAATCGACTATCTCAACTCCATCTACATTAATGGAGGCAAAGACGCTATGGATTGTTTAATTTCCGCATCTGAACAGATTTCTATAGTCAATGAAATAGGAAAAGGTAATAATTATCAATTTGTAGGCAATAAACAAGGTGGAGGCACTATTTATGCAGGTTCGGTATTATCTCAATCCTACGAGCAATCGCTTAGCGTAGAGTCATTATCTCACGAACTTTTTCATGGCCTTCAACAGGTGAACGGGCAAGGAGGCGCATCTATTTTTAACGAGGTAGAGGCATACGTGTTCGGTTATAAAGTTTTAGACAATTACCATAGTTCGTTGGACACAATTTATCAAAATTCGCCTTCGGGAGATGGGAACTCAAATATAGAAGGACAGAAATATCAACAGGCATTTTTAAATTTGGCGAATGGCAAAGACAACTATAAAGAAAATTTTAAGATTGCGGTCAGCAATTTCAAGAAAGGTGCCCGAGTGAACCTTACTGGACTTTATGATAAATTCCCTATAATAAAGCAGAATCAAGGCAAATATCTATTAATGAAATACTATCCAAAATGAGGACATATTTAATTTCAATTTTCATTTTCTTACAGACTTTCGCGGCAAGCGCCTTGGATTATTACACTCCACGGTTCTTCTCGTCAGCGATCCGTTGCGACAGCGTGGTAGTCAGATGCGACATCAAGCTTCCGACCACAGACGAACCAGAATATCAAGGAATAGCAATAACCAAAATATTCTCATATCAAGATGGGAGCAAAGAGACCTTCTGCTGGCCATCAAAAAAAGCCTCCCGGATCGTGAGCAATGAAGTTTTACTTGAATATGTGCCTATCTTGTATCATTCCTTTTTAGAATATTCCCAAAAAGCAAACCTACGGAAAGGATATTCATATTCAGTTCCTTTAGTCATTTGCCGCACGCCTGTTAAAATGGAGGCAAAGAATAGAAACGCTAGAGTTGAAGAACTGTCACGTACCTCATCCTCATTAGCCAAAAGTGAATATTCAAAAAGACTCGGACTAAGTAAATCATCGCTGAGAAGGATGGCTGATCTGAGGAGATTCGCTATAGCCACGATTCCTGACAATGTAATCTGCGATAGCGACTCATTAATGTTCATAGAACTCGTAGGAAAAGACAAGAGCATAAAAGGTGAGTCCCTTTATGTGCAATGTTCGTCCGATAAAAGCACGGTCTGGAGTTTTCATTCTACAGGACACAAGAACTCTCAAGAGTTTCTCGGAAAAGAAGAAACCGACTCCTTGACCGGTGTCCGCAAAATAGTCAACTATGTACGACGTGCGGATATCAAATCTTTGACAGAGCGTTACAGCGTTTCGGACGAAGTGGACAGTTATTATTACTACATTCTTCTGCTCAAGCGGGTCGATCAACAATTTGTTCCAGGAATATATTTGCAAACAAACAAATCAGACTGGTTTGATTAGCTTATTATGAAGCAGTTAATTATAAAAATCTCTTTCAAAAACTCAGAGAATGAGACGGCTATAAGATGGATTATTTCTTGGTGATAGATAAAACTAACGATACGGTTCAATGGACATTGAATTCCACATAGTTTTATTAGATATATTCAATTAACTATGAATTGAAGTGACAGGAGGTCCTTCTGTAGTATTAGATATCAATAGATGTTTATTATGATATACCATACCAACGCATTCAGCGAGAATGCCTTTTCTTATGACCTGAACCTGACAAGCCGGGTCTCCTCCGGAGACACCACCCTCGCGGTGTATGGGCATCTCGCAGACGGCACGAAGATCCGCTCGGTAGACGGCACCGGGAACGGCCTCCAGTACAGAGGCTCCCTGGTCTACACCCAGACCGCTGGCCAGTCAGGATCTCCGATCCTGACCCTCGACTGCGCCCTGACCTCCGCCGGCAGGATAGTCCGCTGGACAGCCGCCGACGGCTCTGTCTCCTACAGATCCCTGATCCACCTCCGCG
>SFGA01000091.1 GCA_004556705.1 Ruminococcus sp.
CTTGATTACCCTTTAGCAAAGACGGGCGGGACTGTCAACGGCGGCGCATGAAATGCGCCGTTCATCTTGACCGTTGACTGGCTCGGCTGGCTTTGCTATTTTCTCGATGAAAAACAATTTATTCGTATTTATTTCCATCATTGTCATAGTAAGCCACATGAATGGAATACTCTTTTTCTGGGTTTTTAATTGAGATAATATCCATATCATCTGTGTTGTATCTCAATGTATCTTGCACTTGTCCATTTATTGTATAAGTGATTTCAGCATACTCTGTTTTAGCACCATTAAACCAAATTAAATCATACCATTCTCCGTTTATTGCAACGCCACCGACAATAATCTCATCACTATTTCGGTTTGTTGATGTACTAAATTTGTAGTCTCCATTTCCTGTTGGTTCAAAGATAGCAAGTGTAGATTTATTATCTGTACTGTATGCTCCACTCACGATATAACCGCCAAGTTCCAGTTCTTTTGCGATAGTCCATTCATTCCCTTTTGAAATTGCGGTGTTCAATATGCTTTCTCTGCTGGTAATGGTATCTCTTTTGGGAGTTAAACTAAAGAAATATAAAAAAGCGGCAGCAACGCAAATAACAGTCGCTGAAATTATCAGTAACCACTTTTTCATAACCAATACCTCCATATAATCTGATTTATTATTCTCTTACTTGCGTCCCCGCTGCGGCTTTGGATTTTTCAGCAAATCCGATTTCTGTGCAATCTTTTTCAACCACTTCTTTTCTTCCTCTGACAGTTTCCCATAGTTCAGCTTGAGCCGCTTACAGATAAATGCCATAGCCGCCTGCTCCGGGTCGCTGTCCGGGCTGGTGGTTTCCTCTGCGGTCTGCAAGAAATCTTCCAGTGGGTTGTCCTCCGGGACACTGAAAAAATCGTCCTTATGGGCTTCCCGCAGGTCGAGGGCTATCTTGTTTATATCCTGCTGTATCACATAGCGGCAAAAGCTGTCGTCGTCAATATGGGCGGCGATAAGCTGCCTTAACTGCGGGTCAGTCAAGCCGGGATTGTGCTGTTTCATAATCGTTGCACTCACAGCGTCCACAATGGCGTTTGCACTCTGCACCTGCTTTCCCGCTACGCCGTTCACATAGATTTCAAGGTCGGCCATGAGCCGGGGAAAATCCGGGTGGGTCGCCAGTTCACACAAAAGGGAATTGTCCACCCGCCCGCTTTTCAATAGTTCAATCATATCGTCGCTCAAACGCAGGTCTGCAAGATCGGCGTTTGGGTGATTTTTTGTTTGGGAGCGGCCCAGCAGATAATCAACGGTCACTTCATAAAACTTTGCCAACTCAATAAGGGCATAGTGGCTGATGTCTTTGAACTTGTCCCCCTCATAACTGCCCAAAGCAGACTTGGAGAGATGGGTCTGCTCCGCAAGTTGTTCCAATGTCAGCCCACGCTCCACACGCAGGTCTTTTAGCCGTTCCTGTATGGATAACTCCATGCTCTCCCTCCTTGTTTGTTCAATAAACGGGAAATTAATTTCCTCTGTATGCCGAATGAAAAATGACTTTCTTTCCTTTACTTTTTGCAAACGCAATTTCTTTTGAAACTTGATTTCCAATGTATCCTTGAATATCCACAACATAAATTGCATCGGAGAGTTCGATTTTTCTATAATGCGCATTTTCAAGAGAGACCTGTTCCATAGGTGTAATATCCAAATTATCTACATTATATACACATTGTAAAACATTCATATTATGTTTTGTTTCTAACAGAAATGCTATCCTTTGCATTTCTGTTTCAAATTTCATACTTCCACATATTGTAACTGTTTTCATCCTGCACCTCGTTCAATTTCGATTTGTCGTTCCGTTGTTTCCATTCTACCACAATTCCGAGAGCGTGGAAATAGGGAGTTTTCCGGACGGATTTCCTACCTCTTGGATATACGGGACGGGCGGTCATTTAGGTGTAGACTTAGGGTAGTTCATCGATGGACAGCACCTTGAAAACAGAATGACCGTCCGAAAAGGGATACCCCGGCTGGGGAAGCACCGCAAGGAGCCGGACTTCGGGACAATTGTCCCGAAGTTGCGGGGAGCGTGCCTCGTCGCCGCAAGCTGCGTATCATTCGCTTCCGCCAGATGGCGAAAGCTCACTCGCTCCGCTGCGGCTCCTCTCCCCACAAAGTCTGACGACTTTGCGGGGGCCCCTGTTGGGAACACGCCGCAGGAATGGGGCAGGAAACCTTTTCGGGGAGAACGGCAACGGAAAGCAAAATGGAGGGAACGCATGAGAGATAACCCCTATAAAGACT
>SFGA01000092.1 GCA_004556705.1 Ruminococcus sp.
TTATGTGGATGGGATTGCCACCATGCAGATTCAGAACCTCAACGCCCTTGTCGATACCGTCCGGCATGAAATCATTGAACGGTATCGCCCCGGCGAAGACGACCCCCATTTGAAAGTGTTGCAAGCCGCCCATATCAGTGATGATGAATATTTCAGCCATATGGTTCTGGATGACCTCAACCTTATTATCCGGGATATTCGGGAAGCCCACAAAAAGGACAGTGAGAGTGCGCCCCAGATCACCGTTGCCGATGAACTGAAAGAAAATCTGGAAGCTGTCGAAAATTTCAAAGGCAGTCGGGATGAAAAGCTGGTTGTTCTTTACTGCAAGCAGCTTGGTATCAACTATAAAAATCTGTCAGACGAAGAATTTCGCTGGCTCATTCGGATTCTCAAAAAATCAAAGAAAATGGGAACGCCTATCAGCCAGAGGAAAAAACGGTAAAGAAAAACCGCTGTTGCATGGTTTGTTAGCTTCCATGTAGCAGCGGTTTGTGCTGGGATTATTCAGTTGAAATTTGAATATTGCATAATATCCTCTTTCTGCAAAATTACTTTTTCTCCTTCGCCGCATGGCTCCTGAAATGCGTGATAATGATGTTCCAATAGTTCATCTGTTATCACAAACGGTGAATTGGCATTTAAGACCTGATTCCTTTTATATAGTCTTTTTTGCAAAAGCTCCTTACTGGCTTTCATATAGACAAGCTCCGTTTCAGCGCCTGCTTTTTGAATCAGTTCTTTATAAACATTCCGATTTTCCTTACTCCAGAAACTAAAATCAATCACAACATCTTTTCCCTGCTGAATCAGGGATAGCAGCTTTTTTTGAAGCGCAGCTTGCACCTGCTCTGACAATTTTTCATATTGTTCTTCCGGATAATCAATTCCCTTTCTTCCATAAAGTTTCCACATTTCTTCGTCAATGGAAAGTCGGATATATCCTTCCTGTTCTTTTTTCTTGGCGTAAGTAGTCTTTCCAGAACCACATACGCCGCACATCATAATAACCTTGCTCATAAGACCCCTTTTTCTTTTTCCGAAACGGCATCTATCAATTTGCACTACAAAGCAGAAAGTTCTTCAATCGCTTTATCTAAAAAAATCATACCATCCAGATGTTCCAGCTCATGGCAGAAGCATTTTGCCATTTCATCTTCTCCGTCAACTATAATTTCCTCTCCATATTCATTGAGTGCCTGAATCGTGACCTTTTGCGGACGAATTGTTTTTACAAAACGGTTCGGGAAACTAAGGCATCCCTCAACACATTCCTGCACACCGCTTTGGCTTATTATTTGCGGATTTACAAGTTTTAATCGTGTGTCGTTAAAATCAATGACAACCAACCGTTTCAAAACGCCAACCTGATTTGCTGCCAGTGCAGCTCCATTTTCTGTTTCATGTAATGTATCAAGCATATCATCTAAGAGCTGCCTGATTTTATCATCAACTTTTAGGACAGCTTTACATTTTTTTCTCAATATAGGGTCGCTGTCATAGCGAAGAAATCTTGTTGCCACTTTTTACCTCCTGTCTGCTGCTGTCAGCTCTTGATTTTCTCAAACTTACATCAAATAAAAATACATCCTCAATGGCACACTCAAACACTTTAGAAATATCATATGCAAGCCAGATAGATGGTTCAAATTTTTCTGTTTCTATGGCATTTATCGCCTGCCTTGAAGCTCCAACCAGTTCTCCTAATTGCTCTTGCGTCAGCCCTCGCTGTTCCCGCAATTCTTTTATTCTGTTTTTCATAGTTCCTCCAAAAGTAAGGTTAATATTATAATAAAATTATATGTGTTTTCGCTTGTAATGTCAACCTTACATCTGTTTTCTGCTACACAAATATCTATAAATACAGGAAACGATACCATGTTTCAGATATCGTTTCCCTATATCATACCCTTATGAATAAATCATCTCATGCAAAACAATTTCTTCTGCCCGGTTGTGAATGTTATTGCAATGCTGCACCCATTCCATTTGACCGGTACGCTTTAATTCCTCGGTTACGCCCTCGGCAGTTTTCATCTGCTCCATGATGGTGTCTAACCGTTCCTGTGCCTGTTTGTTCAGGTCTGCAAGATATGTCCATAGCTCTCCGGTCAATATCAATGTGTTCAATCTGACTGGGTGGACTTCTCTTAAATATTCCCGGTGCATCCGTCCGTACTTTCCGATGGGGCGGTGTTCCTCCGGCAACTTCAAGTCCGGGATGT
>SFGA01000093.1 GCA_004556705.1 Ruminococcus sp.
CTGCTTTGTCATCAAGCCCTTTTGGTCGTATTCCAACGCAGAAAGAATTACAGAGTTTGTTCCGTTTCCGACAGAAGTCGAAACAGTTCTACCGAACTTGTCACGATTCTTTTAGCACACAGAACCGTCCCCTGTGTTACTACTACTTTATTTACAGAGACCCGTCCCCTGTGTTGTCAATCAACATTTCATTTTCCTTAAAAAACTCAATATCGTTGTCAGTAAGACCGATGCAAAAACAGATCTTTTCATGAGAAATAGTTGCAAACCACAATTTATCATCTCTATAAAAACAAAGATCCTCGGGTGCTCCGCATTCATCAGGCAAAAATATATTTGGTATTTTCAGTAATTCATCGCGGCTCTGTTTACAGCAACGGTAAACAGCCATTATCTGATGTTTCCATGGTGTTAAAAAATCAACAAGCCATTCGCTCTTATAAAAAAGATATTTAGTTGCAAATGGCTGTAATTCATTCGAATACTTGTAACTCGGCGGTATTTGCGAATATGGTCTACGTATAATCGGCGTAAGCGTAAAAATGTCAGATGTTCTGCACAAATACTTTATAACAGATTGATAATTATTAACTACTTCTTCATAATTTAAATAAATTCTGTTATACATAAAAGATATGCCCTCCGATTTTATTATTACCCCTATAAGCATGATAATGTCTCCAATATCCTATTCCGCCATGTGGTGAATGGCGTTTTGGTAAACCTCCGCCTACAGCTTTTGCTAATTTATATGCATTTGATCTTGAATCTGCAAATACACTTCCTCCTGCTCTTACATATGGTATTGCATTAGAATAAGAAATAGGTATTGTTGGAATATATGTTCCAAATCCATTTCCAAAGCTAATATATTTAGCAATCCAATAATCAAATCGACTTTTTTCATTACGAATCTTAGTCCTTGCTTGGGACATCGCATTTTTAATTGATTTACTGATTGAACGACTAACACTTATCCTTTTGCGTGCGTTAACGACCTTGTTTGAAACACTATCCCAAGGAATAACAGATACTACAGCTCCAACAACAATTACAGCCGAAACAACAACAGCACCCTGTAATAAAGCCACTATTCCGGCAGACAACAATGCAACCGGAATCATTTTAGTAAGTATGCGTACACTGCTTTCGCCGTCATCGTCATAAAAATTCACCGGATTATTAGAACAATAAGCATATAAGTTATTTCCTAAAATATCCTGATTTGCATTTACAATTCCGTCCGCACTGATAAACCTGCACAATTCGGGGTTGTAATATCTTGATTTGAGGAAATATGTGTTGGTTTCAAATTCATAGAAATAGCCACGGTAAGTGTAGGGGTTGACAATACTCAACATTCCGTCATCGGAAGTATCATAGCAAGCGGTCATATTGCCCCATGCATCGTACTGATACATTACAACGCCGGTATTGTCGGAATTTGATATAAATATTACGTCATTCTGAGCGTTGCGGACGTAGTAATAATCGTTGCCGTTGTAATTAAAGCCGAATGCTTCGCCGTTTTCGTCATACATAAACGCAACATTATGAGTTGTTGACGAACCGTCCGATTTGATATCTCCGTTGTAGTAGTAATCGTAATCGTATGTCTCTCCGTCGGGGAGGACAATATTCTTGCCTATTCTCTGACCGTCGGAATTGTACGAATATGTTGCGCCAACACTTGGATTTCCCACCTGACTCACACTTTTGAGCTGTCTGCCGACCCAAGTATAGTTCAAGCCGTCGTAGCTTGTAATATTTCCGATTTTATCACTTGTTACGGCATAGTATTCATTTTTGCTATTGCTCAAAGCTGAAATATTATTAGACAACGACAGCCGTGATTTCATATCATAACGCTGAGCATTTTCGCCCAATAGTCGGGTTACAATTTCAGGTGTTTCCTCCTGCTCAAGCTACCGAGCTTTTGCGTTTTGTTACGTATTGGCACACTTCCGAGTGAGAAACAATCGCAATGCAAGATATGCAATATCTGCGGTATGCACATCTCAACTGTTTCTCACTCGTTTTAGAGTGAACAATTGCCAATTGTGTTATTTGAATTTCATTTCGTCAATTCGTTTAATCAAGCCGGTTTTTTTATCATCTATTTTTTCCCTTCTGCTCTTTACCTTTTCAATCTTAACAATCAGTTTAGAATGTTTATAATATGTTACCTGATATGAATATCCTGTTGTTTTTCCGGAAAAAGGAAAAACATCTTTGAAAAAAAACAAATCAAATTTTTTGCCCTTTTCGTTATGAACTTTCCAAGCATTGTAAAATTTAGAAACTTTGCCAATATTAAAAAATCCATCAAGGACGCCTGCATCATTAGGCTTTTTCAATCCAACAACAATTTCCTCGACCAATTCTTTATTCTTTAAGTCAATTAAAACATTGATGTATAACGCAAGACTCGGTTCAATCCCCAAAAAGAAAACCGGAAAAGGAACAACAGTAAGAAAGATACATCCGAGAATATTTCTATAATAATCTTCAACGCCTAAAATAAAAAATTTATATAACTCACTTGAAGCAAGTACGACACAAATCGGAGTTAAAATTAAAGCAATAAGTGAAAAAATAAACGAATTCTTTTTGTTCTGCTTAAGCAATTCTAAATACTCCATATCTTAACCATCCTTTATATCAACAAATATTGATACAGTAAAGTCTGCAACCGATTCAATAGTATCGGTACTGCTAATTAAAAATTCATGATAAGACGCTGTCCCCTTATATTCTTTGTATCTAATTTGTCTATTAGTGAATTCCACTCCTAAAAGTTCTCTCTTTTCACGCTTAGTCCCAGTTGAAAGTTCATGCCAATTAAATAAAGATGAAAGCGCCATAGAACCAACTGTTACACCTGCAGAAATGCCAAAAGCCTTTGCCTGCCCTTTATAAGTTAATTTTTCTTTGTATAAGATTCTATCAATGGTATGTCCGGCTGCGCCTATTACACCGTTTCCAATTATTTTTACAGCAGCTTTTGCAGCAAAGCTCGCTTTTACTGCTCCAAGTGCCAATCCAAATCCAGATGAAAGAGCTCCTGTTACCGCACCGCTTATTCCACCTACCAAAGCGGCTTTTCCAACAGCTTTTTTATCAATCGCTCTGAAATTACCACCATTGCTTTTGAGTTGAGAGCAAACATTTCCTGCTGCTCCGGCGATGGCACCGACAATTCCGCCTACAACTGCACCGCCGACTATCTTTCCGACAATTGCAGATATTACAAAATTACCGGATGGGTCGGAATACTTTACCGGGTTGTTTGCAGAATATACAAACAAGTTAAATCCAAGAACACCGGCACCGTTGTCACTGATACTGTCAGCGTTTATATACCTACACAGTTCAGGGTTATAATATCTGCTGTTAAGATAGTATAACTGTGTATCGCTGTCATAGTAATAACCACGGTAAGTGTACGGATTTATGAAGCTGACTATGTCATTTTCAGAAGTGTCTTCGCACGACAAAAGTTTTCCCCAAGAATCGTATTGATATAAAACAACAGTTTCGTTAGCCGAATCTACAATCCGTACAACATCATTTTGAGCATTGCGAACATAGTAATAATCGTTGCCGTTGTAATTAAAGCCGAATGCTTCGCCGTTTTCGTCATACATAAACGCAACATTATGAGTTGTTGACGAACCGTCCGATTTG
>SFGA01000094.1 GCA_004556705.1 Ruminococcus sp.
TATGGAGGATTGGTGATAATGTAGTCGTATTGACCATTCATAAGCATCTCTTTGCCACGTGGCTTCTCTGGCACAAGTGAGTTGTCACAGAACATGTTGGTATGGCCGTCACCAACGAGAAACATATTCAACTTTGTTCTTGAGATATTCTCGCCTTTGATGTCAAGTCCATAGAAGCATTCTTGACTGAGGAATTTCTGTGCATCATCACTCAATGTTCCTGATGCATCATAGTTCGCACGGAGAACTTTGAAGCTTTCTGTCAGCATACCACCAGTGCCACAAGTTGGGTCGGCCACCTTTATTTTTCTGGTACCATCATAAACGTCCTCACCCTTAAGGAGCAACTCAGCAAGAACGTGTGCATAATGACGGCGAGTAAAATACTGACCGAAATCTTTCTTCTCTTTACTACTTGCGAATTGCTCATAAACGGCACCAAACAGGTCGAATCCTGCTCCATGCATAGGGCGCATGGAATCCACAATACTATAAATAGATTGAAGAACCGTTGGTTTTACTTTGGCATCTGCTCCAGAGATGAGTCCTTTCACTATTCCCAACATTGTACGGAACTCTTCAAATCCCGATCCTTCTTCAGTCAGGCGGTCAATGTAGGTGATGAGCAGATTACGAAGTTTGTTAGCTTTGGTCGTATCCTCTTCGCCATAGGAAGGCAAGTACTGTCTGCCATCTGACCAGTATTCATAAGCATCGTTCCTCGTCTTGTCAATTTCCGCTTTCTCTTCGTAGTACTCCAACGCAATAAGGCCAATGGCAAGGTTTATCTTTTCATCATTGGTAATATTGATGGCACGGTACTCTTCCTGAAGCTCCCACAACTTCTTGTTGAAGACTGCCTCTGATACCGAAGAAAGCGAGTCAACGCCCATCTTGATGTTCGTATCAGATGGAGATGCGTCAAGTTTGTTCTTGATGATACGGAAAACGTCAAGCGTTTGGAATTCAGAGATGAGTTTGCCATTGAGGGTGATGCGTTCTCCGTTTTGCGTATTGTAGAAGTAGGTAGTTCTACAATTTGTAACGCCAAAGAATGGAATGCCTAATTTGGGGGCTTTTCCCATGCCTTGTTTGTATGCATCCTGCCAATCACGGTCATCAACATTGCATGTTTCATCCTTCGCCTCTACGTAGCAGAGGAGATTCTTAATGAACTCGTGATTGTTACCATCATATTCTACGTTAGAAATGAGCAAGTCGGGACGTTTGGAACCCGTGAACTCAACAAATGTAGTATCATTAACAATCTGTCGAGCTGGAATACCCAACTGGTTAATCAGCACTTCTGTTATAAGACGTGCTACAGAAAGTGCTTCTTTCTTTACTGTTTTTTTTGCCATTGTCGTTAGTTGTTAATTTTCTACTCTATGTTTTGTAGATCCATAACCATATTCTGTAATATCTTCTGCAACGATGCTGATTGCTTCGCTTGCCAACTCTTCTTCCATGAGAATCGAGTAAACTTGACCTGCTAACCAGTACTTGATAAGTTCATCTGAGGGTAAACTGTAGATGCTGGCTAATTTCTCTACCATTTCACGTTTCATCTTGCGTTCACCCTTTTCAAAACGATTGTAGAGCGCAACATCTATTTCCAACAATGCGGCAAGTTGCCGCTGAGTCATTTCATGTTGCTCGCGTAACTCTTTTATCTTTTCTCTGAATTGCATGATTTAATCTTGTTGACTATTTACGGCAACAAAATTACGGAGAAAATTTCAAAACGCCAAAGAAAAATCCTACTATGTTGACAAAATCAGTCAATTTTAACAAATATTGGTGGTATATGGTAGTTTCAAATTGAATTTTGTGTTCTGAGTAGTGGTGACATCTAAAGGAGCAACATAAGAATTCTTTCATCCTTATGTCGTTTTATTGTATTCATTATTTCCTAAAATCCGCAACTATCATCCAATACACGATTAAGGGTAGATTTATGAGTCGTTAGTAGTAGCTTTCAGTAAAAAGCAACAGCACAACATCAATATGTAGCCAACATCCCCTTACCCCACGATGCGACTTGAGGTAATACGCAGATTCTAACCGGAAAGAAAGGATTCTTATCCGAATTCTGTTTTGAAGGGTTTTGCATAAGCGCGGTTCTCTGTGTAGATATTCAGCACGTATTGCCTTGCAGTCATGATCCACTTGGCAGGTACGGAGATGAATCTGAAGACAAAAGCCTTTATGCGACTC
>SFGA01000030.1 GCA_004556705.1 Ruminococcus sp.
TGACTCCGTTAGAAAAACGAAATCAGTTTTTTGCTTAAATTTTAATTTTAACTACCATAGGTGCTTTTTTGTACTGTCTACACAAATTGGGGCAGTTCATAAGATACAAAGTGCTTTTTTTGTGGCTTTTATTTATTGCTCATTGTCATTTTGATTTTCGGCAGTCGGCGGTTCGTCTTTGACCTCATCGGCGCTAAGCTGCTCATTGATACTGTCAAAGTCAATTTCAAAGGTGTCGCTTTCATTGGGAACGGAGACTGATACAGGTGCTTCGTTTAACATAAGCCATTTATCGACCTTTTGTTTTTTCTTCTTCCTTTTGCGATTGACAATTATTGATATTGTCGCTATAAGAGTGGTAACTATCGAAACAAATGAGCCTGCCAAAAGACCTGACGAAACATAAGAGAAAACTACCGTGTGTTCGCCGGCTTCAATATCAAAGCCTAACAAGCCATTGGAAATTTTATAAATTTCGTCGCTTTTAAGCCGTCTTCCGTCAATATAAACATTCCAATTTATATCATAGGGGATTGATGTGAAAACAGCTGAATTTTCACTTGCCGTTATTGTTCCCGTAAGCTTTGTGTCCGAGTATTCCGTAATGTTATAATCGCCTTTTTTGAGCTTTTCATAGCCTGCCTTAAATGTTTCCTCGTTAAGACCGTAAGCGTAAAAGTTGAGCGTTCCTCTGTTTGAAGTGTCCTTAATTGCAATGTCAACGTTTACGGCTTCGCCTGCATTGATTATTCCGAGGTCGATTATATAAGCCTCATCAAGCGAAGTGTAGGTTTCGTTGAATATGCTGCCTGAAACGGTGGCACTGTCAACGGCGTTTGATTTTATATAAATGTAAACATTTTGCGTTTCTTGCGGTGTAACCAAAAAGCTTACACTGCCCATTTCGTCATTGACCGACTTTGAAAACTTAAACTCTCCGCTTGCAAATTCATTTGGATAAAAATCGTTTATATTAGAATATGCTGCATCGTCAATGGTAAGCTTCGTAAACACATTGTCAACGCCCGTTGCCATATTAAACAGCTGTTGCTGCGCTTCAAAGGGATTACCGTATATCGAGGAGTCATAATATTTTACAAGGCTGTCTGCGGCAAATGCAACAGATAAGTCATATTTGTTCTTATATGCCGTGAATTTGTCGTTTGCAAACAGATCCTCGTAAAGATTAGGATTTATATCCATTTTTTGATTGTCGGCGATATATTTTATGCCGAACATTGCATTGTAAACAGGTGTTTGCGGATTGTAGGTGTAGCTGTTAATATAATTGCCGTACAAGCCGAGATTTTGCTGAAGGTTTGCAACGGTTTCGTATGCCATAGAGGAGAATACCGAAACACCGTTGTAGTCAAGCCAGCAAGGGTCCATTCTTGTTTTTAATTTTGTAAGTTCCATACGATAGAAGCCGTTGTTGTCATATTCGTCAATTTTTGCTTTTATGTCTTGGAATTGGTCGTACTCGGCAACATAATTTGTTTTTGACTGATTCATTGAATAATTGTCTGTATTGCCCAAAGCAACTTCTGAAACAACACAGCACAAAAGAAGCAAAGAGAGTGATGAGCTTTGGAAACGCTTGTCTTTGAAGAAGTGAAGAATTACAACATATCCGACAGCGAAAACAAGGCTTATTATGAGCGAAATGTCGTCGATATTCTTTGATGTTGTTTTTTCAACGAGGATAATAAATGCTATAAGACCAACGCCGACGCTGAGTAATTGCCTGCCTGTGTACTCTTTGATGTTCGTAAATGCCTTGAAAGCAAGTATGAGCAAAACAAAGGAGTACATAAATGAAAATCTGTACGGCAAATCATTCGGAAAATGAAGTCCGTGCCAAACGAAGTTGAGATAATTGATATTAAAACTGAAATAGAGGACTGCAAGCAGGCTGACATAGGAAATTTTTTCTCTTGTAGAGATTTTCTTTGAGAAAAGGTACAACGGAACAAGCAAAAGCGTCAAAATTCCGCAATATACATTGGGAAGAACATCATTTCCGCTGCTTCTGATTGTAGCGTCGGTGCTTGCGAGATGATTTGCAAGGAAATCAAAGGCGGTAAAGTATTTTGTAAAGCCTGTGGGGGATGAGCCCGAGGTCGCAGAGCTTTGGGAGAGCATTGCTACAAGCGGGAAAATAGCCGCCGAAGCGAGCAACACCGCAACGATTGAGGAAAACGCAAATTTGAGTCCGCTTGAAATGAAGAGCGAATTTTTAATTCTGCCTAAGGGCGTATCATAGTATATTTCGCTGAATTTTTTTGAAAACGGATAGTTTGCGGCATAGTAGGTCAGGAAATAGAGGACGGAGAAAATGCAAACCATATACGCCATATAATAGTTTGCAAAAATCATAAGAGTAAGGCTCAAGCAGTAAAGAGCAGGCTTACCCTTATTGATAATACGCTCAATTCCGAGAATGATAATCGGGAAAATTACCATTGCATCAAGCCACATAAGATTCCAATAGTAAGCGACGAAATATCCGCAGAAAGCATATAATACGCCGAAAGCGGCAGTTGTATAGTTGTGCTGCTTTTGCGAAGCCTTGAGATAATAGGTAAAGGAGGCTGCGGAAAGCACGGCCTTGAGCATTATCAGGCAGGATATGGCTTCTGTAATGTTTTTATGACCGAAAAGCAATATTATAATTGTCAACGGGCTTGAAAGATAGTTAAAGAAATTGCCGAGAAATGAAGAGCCAAGTCCCGAGTTCCACGAATAAATTAATGATTCTCCGCTTGTGAGTCTGTCATAAAGCTCCGCAAACAACGGACCGTATTGATGATACAAATCCATTCTCAAAATGGTCATATCGCCGAACGGTACGAGGTCATAGCAGAAGGCTATGAGCAGAAAAATTAACAGCGACACAAGTGCCGAAAGAAATACAAATTTATTGTCTTGATAAAACGCCGACAGCCTTGTCGGTGCTTTTTCTTTTTTTGCTTTTAACATTGATTGACTCCTAACAAAAATATATAAAAGATTTTATCATATTTGAGATAATCTTTCAATATCACACACGGTTAAAATTGTAAACAATATGTGTTCATATTTCAGGACAAGTCGCATATATATTATCGAGGTGAAAAAATGAAGTACTTAAATAACAAAGGAATTAACGATATTTTGTTTTATTTGCCGTTGAGAATTAAGGATGCGGTGTACAAATTAAGCGATACGAATAAGTATTCGGTAAAAGAAATAAGACTGCGTGCGGATAAGCCTGTTGTTATTGTTACCGAGAGGGGAAGCTCATTTTTAACAGGCAACGGGAAGCTGTCATATATTATTTCCGACTCACTTGTTAAAATCACCTGCGACGAGCTTTCGGAAACGGTAAAAAGGGTGTGCGAATATTCGGTTTATTCTCATCAAGAGGAGATAAATCAGAGCTTCATAACTCTTTCGGGCGGTCACAGAGTCGGCTTGTGCGGAAATGCGGTTACGGAACATGGGAAAATCATAAGCGTTCGGGATATTAACTGCATAAATTTCAGGGTTGCAAGCGAAAGAATAGGCTGTGCCAATGAGATAATGACCTCGCTTTTCAATTCAAGGCTTTCAAATGTAATAATAGCAGGTCCGCCTATGTCGGGAAAAACAACGGTCCTAAGAGATTTGGTAAGGCAAATTTCCGACGGTAACGCAGGCGAATATTATAAATGTGTGCTTATTGACGAACGGCAGGAGATTGCCGGTACGAGCTCCCTGAAAACGCAATGTAACGTAGGAAGCAACACAGATGTTTTTACCTCTTATCCCAAAAGGACGGGGATTGAGCTTGCGGTGCGTTCTTTTTCTCCCGATATTATTTTCTGTGATGAAATAGCAAGTGAGGAGGAGGCGGAAGTCATCTTGAACGCAATTATGTGCGGTGTGAAATTTGCCGTCAGTATGCATTGCTCCTGCCGTGAAGAACTGCATAGAAGAAAAGTGTCTAAAGCACTTTTAGAGAGTGGCTTGTTTGATGCGGCAGTCATTCTTGACAGGGGAGAAAACGTCGGAAAGGTGCGTGAGATTATCAGAACGGGCGGTGAAAAAAATGAGAATTTCGGGAATAGCTTTGATTGCGATCGTAATTTGCATTACGGGTAATTATTTTTCGTCGCTCAAGGTTAAAAGAGTGAAAATACTTGAATGTTTTTTAACGTTTATAGGCTATTTACGCACTCAAATCGAGTTTTCGCAGCAGCCGCTTGAAAGAATATTTGAGCAAGCTGTTGAATCGAACGAATTTAATGATTGCGGATTTTTGAAGATGTGCCTTGCAAATATCAAAAACGGTTTGGAGCTTTCAAACGCTTGGAAAAGCTCCGTTGACACGTTTTCGAAAGCTTCTCCGCTGACAAATCAAGATTGCAGAACGATAAAGGAGTTTTCAAATTCACTCGGTTCGAGCGATATCGGCGGACAAATCAGAAATTGCGAGGCGTATTCGGAAATATTAAAGCAAAGCATTTGCAATCTGAAAAAATCAACCGATAAAGCTGTGAAAATTATAAATACATTAAGTCTGTTTTTGGCGGCGTTTGTAATCATTTTCTTTATTTAGGAGTAATTATGGAAATAGGATTTATTTTGAAAATTGCGGGAATAGGAATAATCGTAGCCGTTCTTAATCAAGTCCTTGTAAAAACGGGACGTGATGACTACGCAATGCTCACGGTTATCGCAGGGATAATTGTTGCAATACTGATGCTTATTCCTCAAATGACGTCGCTTGTATCAACTGTAAAATCGGTGTTTGATTTTTGATATGCTGAAAATCTTTGCTTTGGTAATATGCTGCTTGGCTTTACTTATCTATTTCAGACAGATTAAGCCTGAATTTTCATATCTGTTAAGACTTTGCGTGATTGCTTTGGTTTTCGGTTTTTTAATAAGCGGCATTTCCGTACTGTCCGAAAATCTAAGTTACCGTTTTTCTCAATTTGCCTCTTTGAGCGAATATGTGAAAATCTGTCTGAAAATTTTAGGGATAAGCCTTGCTACGCAAACGGTATCGGATATTTGTAAGGATTGCGGAGAAAGCGCTTTGTCCACACTTACCGAAACAGTCGGAAGAATAGCTGTGATTATTCTTGTTTTTCCGATTGCGGAAAAGCTGCTTGAATTGAGCGTAGGAATGTTGAGATGAATACTAAAAGGATTTTTGCCGTGCTTCTGTGTATGCTGTCGTTACTGTTTTTGATGACGGTGGACAGCTTTGCGGCACAAGAGGAAGACTACAAGCAAATTTACAACAAAATAAACGAGGACGGGCAGGCGCTTTTGAAGGAATCGGGGATAAGCGATGTAGATTTTGAAGAACTTTTGAGCTTGTCTCCCAAAAAGGTCTTTACTGCGATTATCGGTATTGCAAAGGGTAGCTATAAGCAGCCTCTGACTGCCTTTATAACTCTTATGGGCTTATTTATTGTTGCGTCTTTAGTGAAAAATATGAACGAAAGCCTAAGTGAAAAAAATGATATATTTTCTCTGTTTGAAACAGCGTTTACTCTTTCCGTAATATCCGTTCCCTTGAGCGAAGCAATTTCTTCGGCAGTATCCGCCGTCAAAACCGTTGCTGATTTTATGCTGGCTTACATACCTGTTTTTACGGGGATTATTTCCGCAAGCGGTCAGCCTATAACCTCATTTGCGTACAGCTCCGTTGTGCTTGCGTTTGCCGAAATATTGGTAAAGGGGACAGACGCTTTTATCATTCCGCTGATTTCCGTAATGACTTGCCTGAATGTTTATTCTTCCTTGAACGGCAGGCTTGACCTTTCTAAAATAACATCAGCCGTTAAGAAAACGATAACGGTTGCATTATCAGTAGCGGCAACTGTTTTTGTGGGACTGATAAACATAAAGGGCAATCTCTCCACCTCTGCCGACAGCCTTGCGATAAAGGGAGTTAAGGCGGCTTCGGGAAGCGTTATACCGATAATCGGCGGCGTGATGGGCGATGCTCTCGGTGCGGTGCTCGGGTCATTTTCATTGATAAAAAGTGTTTTTGGCGTCTTTGGAATTATCGCTGTTGCGGTTACTGTTTTGCCGAGCATTATCGAGCTTTTGCTGTGGTTTTTCTTTTTGAGCTTTTCGTCGGCTGTTTGCTCATCATTTGATAACGGTGTATGTGCAAGGGTGCTTGAAACTGTGTGCTCAATGATTTCGATTATCAACACTTTTTTGATTTTTGTAGCTACCGTGTTTATTCTGACAACTGGTACTGTGTTGAGCTTAAGGAGTTAAAATGAACGATATTAAAGCTTGGGCTGTAAATCTGTGCATAATACTTTTAGTAACAGCGGTTATAAATTATCTTGTGCCAAAGGGCAAGGTAAAGAAAATATGCGAAACTGCCTTTTCACTCATAATTCTCGCTGTGTTTTGCTTACCGCTTTTTGAAATGAAAAATATTGATGCTTCTATATTAAACAATAAATTTGACAGCTTGTTTTCCGAAAAAATCGATTATGCGCTTGCTTATGACGAGTCAATAAAAAGCGCCGTTATGACTATTCTTGATGAAAATAAAATCGGTTATACCCGAGTTGAAATAAAATCAAGGACGGAAAATGACGAGTACATACTTGAAAATGTGATTGTCTATCTTGAAAGCACCGAGGACAAACAGCAGGCGACAGCACTTTTATCGGAAGAGCTGAAAATAGAAAGCGGCATTATTTTGGCAGGTGATTAAATGAAACTATCTAAATTAAAAGAGACGATAAAAAACGATAAAAAGCTTGCCGTTCTTCTTGTAATCGGTGTAATAGGCGTTATGCTGTTGGCAATTTCAGAAATTGAAGCGAAGCCGGAAAATGACGAAAGCGGTAAGGCTGATATTAAGACGGTTACGCAGGAGACTTATGAAAAGGAGCTTGAAAAGCGTCTTGAAAAAATTGTTGCCTCGGTTGACGGCGCAGGCAGGGCGCAGGTTATGATAACTCTGAAATCGAGTGAGGAAAACAAGTACGCCGTTAATTCTTCTTCGGAAAATCAAATTTCCGACGGGAAATCCAATTCGAAAAGCAGCAATGATTATGTTGTTATCGACAGCTCAAGCGGAGACTCATGCGTTGTTTTAAGAACGGAGTCGCCGAAAATTCAGGGCGTTGTAGTTGTTTGCGACGGAGGTGATAACAGTAAGGTCAAAAATGATGTGACAAATGCCGTCAGTGCTTTGCTCGGCATAAATGTAAATCATATTTCTGTATTGAAAATGAAAAATTCGGAGGGTTAATATGAGCTTAACAATAAAGAGAAAACAAATAGTTGCAGCTTCGCTTGCCGTTGCGCTTGCGGCGGCGATGTTTGTTAATTGGTATTATACAAGACCGATAGCATCGGCTGAAAACGAGCCGGAGCTTACCTCAAGCACGCAGCATTCCGCTAATTTGGGCGACGCTCATTATGTCAATGCTTCGGGGGTTACAGATGAGTATTTTTCGCAGGCACAGCTGAACAGGGCAAAGGCACAGGAGGAGTCAAAGCAGACGCTCATGACGGTTATCGAAAGCTCGCAGGCAGATGAGGAAAGCAAGAAAACTGCCAATGAAGCACTTGAGAAGCTTAGCCAAAGCATAGCTCTTGAAAGTGAAATCGAAAGCCTTATAAAAGCCAAAACAGGCGGCAATGTTTTTGTGACACTCGGCGAGTCTGCAGAGATTGTTTTGCAAAAGGGAACACTTAACAGCGAGGTGTGCGTGCAAATTAAAGATATAATAAATAACAAAACGGAAATTCCTTTAGAAAAAATTACGATTATAGAGGCAAAATAGTTGTTTATTTTTCAATTTGTGGTATAATAAGCGATGAAAGGTGGTTATTTGATGAGACTTTTTAACCGAACATCGCAGAGCGAGCTTGTAATTTCCGATGATGTAATCGCAAAAATTGCCGCAAGTGCAGTTGAAGAGGTTGACGGCTTCGGCTCGTTTTCACACAAAGCACCTGATTTCAAAAGTCATCCCGTACCGCAGAAAGCGGTTAAGGTTTTGAGCCTTGATAATGATATAAGAATTCAAGTTTATATAAATGTCAAGGACGGATATAACGTTCAAACCGTTTCCGCCGCAATTCAGCGTGCGATAAAGAACTCTGTTCAGAGTATGACCGGCAAGGTTGTCGGTAAGGTTAATGTCTGCATTCAAGGCATTGATTTTTAGAACCTGGATAATTAAATTTTGTTTTGCAGGCTTTTTGAAAGGTTAATATTTTCTTTCGGAAAGCCTTATTTTTCTATGTGAGGCATTAGCGTAAAAAATCACCATCACGCCTGTTCGGGCAACGCAGGTTAATCGGTGATTAGGTGATTATTTAATAAAATATTGTTGCCTGAAAGGCTATATGGTGATTATTTATGACAAGAACTGAAGAACGTGAGCAGGCGTTTATTTTTGTTTTTGAAAAACAGTTTAATGATGATGTTGATACGGACGAGCTTATGTCGTATGCTTATGAGACGGAGTGCTTTGAAAAATCTCTGTTTTCAGAAAGCTTGACAAAGACCGTATATGAAAATCTTGACGATATTGACGAAGTCATTGAAAAGTATTCGATAGGCTGGAAAAAGGAGAGGCTTCCTAAGGTAACACTTGCGATACTTCGCCTTGCGATTGCGGAAATTATGTATCTCGACTCTGTTCCGTCAAGCGTTTCGGCAAATGAAGCTGTTGAGCTTGCAAAGAAATACGGTGCTTCCTCCGACGCTTCCTTTATTAACGGAATTTTAGGCTCATACATAAGAGGAACGGAAAATGAGTAATTTTCTCGGTATTGATACGAGTAATTACACAACCTCCGCTGCGATTTATGACAATATAACAGGGCAGGCAATAAGCGAAAAAATGCTTTTACCCGTCAAAGAGGGAACTATCGGACTTCGCCAGAGTGATGCGGTGTTTCATCATACTGTTCAGCTGCCCGAGGTTATAGAAAAACTGTTTTCTCAGTTTAACGGGAAAATTTCGGCTGTCGGTGTTTCCGCTTCTCCGAGAAGCGAAGAGGGCTCTTATATGCCTTGCTTTTTATCGGGTGTTGCGGTTGCTCGCTCTTTAAGTGCCGTGATGAAGCTTCCGTTGTACGAGTTTTCACATCAACAGGGACATATAGCCGCAGTTGCATTTTCAAGCGGAAACGATGAATTGCTAAAAAAAGAATTTATAGCGTTTCATCTTTCGGGCGGCACAACCGAGGCTGTGCTTGTAAGACCCGACGGTGAAAACATAATTTCAACTGAAATAATCGCAAAATCGCTTGACCTTAAAGCAGGACAGGCGATTGACAGAACGGGCGTTATGCTTTCGCTTAAATTCCCGTGCGGAGTTGAGCTTGACAGGCTTTCGCTTGAAAGCGATAAGGATTATTCTGTTAAGGCTTCGGTAAAAAATACCGATTGCTCGCTTTCGGGTATTGAAAACAAGACAAAAGCAATGTTTGAAAAAGGCGAAAAACCCGAGGATATTGCAAGGTTTTGCTTGCAGAGCATTATTGCTTCCGTTGATAAAATGCTCGAAAATATAATTGAAAAATACGGAAATATGCCCGTGCTTTTTTCGGGTGGTGTTTCCTCAAATACTCTTTTAAGAGAATATATGACAGATAAGTATAACGCTGTTTTCTCGTTGCCCGTTTATTCTGCGGACAACGCTTGCGGAACAGCTTATCTTGCAAGCTTAAAATACAGGTAAGGCTATGATCGATGCACGTCCTACCGTTTTAACGGTTACACAACTTAATAATTATGTCAAACGGCTTCTTGATGGCGATTACTCCTTGAACTGCGTCTTTATGGTCGGAGAGATTTCAAATTTCAACAACCATTACAGAACAGGGCATATGTATTTTACTCTAAAAGACGAAAACAGTGCTATAAAAGCCGTTATGTTCAAGTCAAATGCTCAAAGGCTTCGCTTTATGCCCGAGGACGGAATGAGTGTTATTGTAAGAGGCAGAGTGTCGCTTTTTGAGGCGGCAGGAGCTTATCAAATCTACATTGACGATATGCAGCCTGACGGCGTTGGTGCGTTAGCGCTTCAGTTTGAGCAATTAAAGCGCAAGCTTGCCGAGGAAGGCTTATTCGACGCTTCTCACAAAAAGAGCTTGCCGCCATTCCCTGAAAAAGTCGGAATTATTACCTCTCCGACAGGTGCGGCGGTTCAAGATATTAAAAATATACTTTCAAGGCGTTTTCCGTGTGCCGAGGCGATTTTATATCCTGTGTCCGTTCAAGGCGAAAACTCGGAAAATCAGCTTGTTAAGGCTGTAAATTACTTCAGTAACACGGGTTCCGTTGATGTCGTGATTATCGGCAGAGGCGGCGGCTCGATTGAGGATTTGTGGAGCTTTAACAGCGAAAAGCTTGCCCGTGCAATATATGATTGCAAGGTTCCGATTATTTCTGCGGTTGGGCACGAAACGGATTTTACGATTTCCGATTTTGTCGCTGACAGACGTGCAGAAACTCCGTCTGCGGCTGCGGAAATGGCAGTTCCCGATATGGCAGAGCTTAAAAAGCAGCTTAATTCTATGAGCTATGAAATAATGAGCATTGTACGCAGTATGATTTCCGAAAGCAGGGAGTCGTTAAATGCCATTAAGAACAATAATTGTCTTAAAGACCCGTTTAACACAATAAATATTAAGCGTATGATGTTGGACGGCACGGAAATTAAGCTCAATTCATTTGCTAAAACCGAAATTCAGAAATATAGGCATGATTTTTCAGGCACGGTTGCGAAGCTTAACGCTTTAAGTCCGTTAAATGTGCTTGCAAGGGGATACAGCGTGGCGTATTCTAACGGAAAAATCGTGAGTTCATCCGATGATTTGACGGTTGGCGACAACTTGAACATTGATTTTTACAACGGAAGTGCCGTTTGTGAAATAAAGGAGTTAAAATGAAGGAATTAACTTATGAGCAGGCGTATAAACGCCTTGAGGAGATAGTTAAAAAGCTGGAAAACGGCAGCGTTCCGCTTGAAGAGTCTATGAAGCTTTTTGAGGAGGGTACGAAGCTTGCAAATTTCTGCAATTCAAAGCTTAATGCCGCAGAGCAGAAGTTCACACAGCTTATTACCGAGAATTCGGAGAGTGATAATAATGAGTAATTATACCGTAAATGAATACGCAGAGCTCATTGAAAAGGAGCTTTCAAAACGTCTTTATAGCGTTAAAGACGGTCAGGATTATGTAAGAGAGGCTATGAATTATTCGCTGTCTAACGGTGGAAAGCGTATAAGACCTATTCTTACACTTGAGTTTTGCAAGCTTTGCGGCGGAAGTATTGAGGATGCTATGAATTTTGCGTGTGCGGTTGAAATGATACACACGTATTCGCTTATTCACGACGATTTGCCCTGTATGGATAATGACGATTTCAGACGAGGCAAGCCCTCTTGTCATAAGGCTTACGGCGAGGAATATGCGCTTCTTGCCGGCGACGGACTTTTGACGCTTGCATTTGAAACAGCTTTGCTTGACGGCAATAATGTTTTACCCGAGAATAAAATTCTTGCTGCTCGCACACTTGCTTCGCTTGCGGGTATTGCAGGTATGGTCGGCGGTCAGGTGCTTGATTTACAGGCTGAAAAAACAACGCCCGATTATAACAAAATCAAAACCATTGACGCACTTAAAACAGGCGCACTTATAAAGTCGGCTGTGCTTTTGGGCTGCTATGCGGCTAACGCTACGGACAAAACAAAGCTTGAAGCGGCGGAAAGGTACGCAGAGTGTATCGGCTTCGCATTTCAAATTGTTGACGATATTCTTGACGTTACAAGTGATACCGAAACGCTCGGAAAGCCTGTCAGAAGCGACGAAAAAAACGAAAAGGCCACTTATGTTTCATTGCTCGGAATTGAAAAGTCGAAGCAAACCGTTGAACAGCTTACAAATGAGGCTTTGGCGGCTCTCGACGTGTTTGATAACGGAAAATCCGAGTTTTTGAGAAATTTTGCAATCAGTCTTGCTGACAGAAAAAAATAATTCTGTCGGAGGTTTTATTATGTATTTGGAGAACATTACATCGCCTGCCGATGTTAAAAAAATTGATAAAGGCGATTTGCCGAAGCTCGCAGAGGAATGCCGTGAGGTGCTTATTGACACCGTTTCCGAAAACGGCGGTCATCTTGCGTCAAACCTCGGTGTTGTTGAGCTTACAATCGCTTTGCACAGGGTGTTTAATTCGCCTAAGGATAAGATTATTTGGGACGTAGGTCATCAATGCTACACGCATAAGCTCTTGACGGGCAGATACTCGGAATTTTCCACCTTGCGCACGCAGGACGGCTTGTCGGGCTTTTCAAATCCCAACGAGAGCGAGCACGATATATTTTTCAGCGGCCACTCGAGCGTGTCGATTTCACAGGCACTCGGAGTTGCAACTGCAAACAGTATTAACAATGACAAGCACTCTACAATAGCGGTTATAGGCGACGGAGCGCTTACGGGCGGACTTGCTTACGAGGCGCTTAACAACGCAGGGCGAACAGGCAAAAACCTTATTGTTATTTTGAATGATAATGAGATGTCTATATCTAAAAATGTCGGCTCTGTGGCACGCTATCTTGCGGTAATTCGTTCAACTCCGAGATATTATAAGCTCAAGGCTCATACCGAAACCATAATTAACAAAATCCCTTTGATCGGTAAAAGGCTTTCGGCACGAATTTACGCATTAAAAACAAGAATTAAAAGCTATATTTACAAAAGCACCTTCTTTGAGGATTTCGGATTTAGATATATGGGGCCTATCGACGGTCATAACATAGATCAGCTTTGTGAGGCTCTCGAAACCGCAAAAATGGTCAAGGAAGTTCCCGTTCTTTTGCATATATCCACAACAAAGGGTAAGGGTTACGACTTTGCCGAGGAAAATCCGAGCGAATTTCACGGCGTATCAAAATTCAACATAAATACGGGTGAGCCTATATATTCGGGTAAGAACTTTTCTTCGGAATTCGGCGAGCTTATGTGTGCCCTTGCTTCAAAGGATAAGCGAATTTGTACCGTTACAGCTGCAATGAGTCTCGGTACGGGACTTGAACCCTTCAAAAAGGAATATCCAAAAAGATTTTTCGACGTCGGAATTGCTGAGGAACACGCTGTAACTTTTTGTGCAGGACTTGCAAAGGGTGGAATGGTTCCCGTATTTGCTGTTTATTCTTCATTCTTACAGCGTTGCTTCGATCAGCTTGTTCACGACGGAACAATGCAAAATCTTCATATGATAATTGCTGTTGACCGAGCAGGATTTGTCGGTGAGGACGGAATATCGCATCAGGGTATACTTGACGCCTCCTTACTCAATTCAGTTCCGAATATTACGGTGTTTTCACCGAGCAATTATGACGAATTGAAAAATTCGTTTATCAACGCCATATATCATACAGAGGGCGTTGTTGTTATCCGCTATCCGAGAGGACAGGAAAAGGCAATCAATGAAGAAAACTATACTCTTATTGATAAAAATTACAGTATTTATTCAAGCGAAAAAGCGGAAAACTGTATTGTTACTTACGGGAAAATCAGCTCGCACGCTTGCCTTGCCTGCGACAGATTAATTTCCGAGGGCAAGAGCTTCTTTGTTATAAAGCTTAACAGGATTAAGCCTATTGATGAGGAAGCTGTGAAATTGGCGCTTAATTGTAAAAATGTGTATTTCTTCGAAGAAGGCACAAAAAACGGCGGTATTGCCGAAACCTTTGGCTGTATGCTCGAAGAGAGAGGTTTTAGCGGAGCTTACAAGGCAACGGCGATAACCGACAGCTTTGTCGAACACGCTCCCGTGTCGGAGCTTTATAAAAAATACAGTCTTGATACGGACGGTATATATAATTTTTGTACGGAGTAATTATGGCACAGAACAAAAGACTTGATGTTGCGCTTTTTGAACAGAATTTTACCGATTCACGTGCAAAAGCAGGCGCATTGATTATGGCGGGACAGGTTTATGTCAACGGTCAAAAGATAACAAAGGCAGGCTATGCTCTTAAAGACACCGATAAAATTGAGGTCAGGGGAGAGAAGCTGCCGTTTGTCAGCCGTGGCGGATTAAAGCTTGATAAGGCAATGAAAGCCTTTGACATTTCACTTAGCGGACTTGTTTGTATGGATATTGGCGCTTCAACGGGTGGTTTTACAGATTGTATGCTTCAAAACAATGCAGTAAAGGTTTATTCCGTTGACGTTGGCTACGGTCAGCTTGCGTGGAAGCTTCGAACGGACGAACGTGTTGTCAATATGGAACGTACAAATTTCAGATATTTGACGATTGATGATATCGGCGAAAAGCTTGATTTTGCAAGCTGCGATGTGTCGTTTATATCGCTTAAAAAGATACTTCCCGTGCTTTTACCGCTTCTTAACGACGGTGCTTGCAGCGTTTGTCTTATTAAGCCTCAGTTTGAGGCAGGTCGTGAAAAGGTCGGTAAAAAAGGTGTAGTCAGAGATCTTTCAACTCATAAAGAGGTTGTAAAGGATATATTGAATTTTGCTTATGAAACAGGCTTTTCGGTGCTCGGGCTTGACTTTTCGCCCGTTAAAGGACCGGAGGGTAATATCGAATACCTTATGTATCTGAAAAAGGAAAACAAACCACAGTTTAACAGCTTTGACATTGATGCGATTGTTGATGCTTCACACAACACGCTCAATTCGGGAGAATAAGATGAGAATTGCTATTATTCCTAATTTAACAAGAAAGCATGCCTACGAGGTTACAAAAAACGTCTGTGATTTTCTTTCGGAAAACGGAGTGGAATACTTTTTCGAGGATAACCTTAAGGGGCAAATCGGCTTTGATTGCCAATTTATGAGCTCGGACGAGCTTCTCCTCACCTGTGACATTGTAATTGCTGTCGGCGGAGACGGTTCAATTATCCACGCCGCAAAAAAAGCTTGTAAATACAACAAGCCGATTTTGGGTGTAAATGCAGGTAATCTTGCTTTCATGGCGGGTCTTGAAAAGAACGAAATACCGCTTATTAAAAATCTTATCAGCGGAAATTATGTTACCGACAACAGAATGCTGCTTGAGGTGTCTGTTTTCGATAAGGACGGAAATTCAATAGTCCGTGAGGATTTTTGTGTAAACGATATTGCAATCGCAAGAGGCGAGCCGATAAAAATGGTTAAGCTCAATGTTGCTTGTGACGGAAACAGGATAAACGAATATTATGCCGACGGTATAATAATTTCAACGCCGACAGGCTCAACCGCTTATTCGCTTTCGGCAGGAGGACCTGTCGTCGACCCGAGAATTGAGAGTATTTTGCTTACGCCGATTTGTACACATTCTCTTTTTGCACGCTCCATTGTTTTTGACTCAAATTCGGAAATCTGCGTAACAGTTCCCGAAAGTGAAAAAGAGGTAATTTGTATTTCCTGTGACGGAGACGACTCAATTGTTATTCCGGCAGGAAGCAAGCTTATAATTAAAAAATCAAAGGTCTATGCTGACTTTATAAGAATAAAGAACGATTCGTTTATTGACATATTGAACAGTAAGCTGTCGCAACGGAGGGTATAGTGTGAAAAATCACACTATACTATCTATAGCCCCCAAAATTTGCCTTTGTCAAAATTTTGAGATGGCTGAAATCACCATCACGCCTGTTTAGGCAACGCAGGTAAAATCGGTGATTGTTTAATAAATTATTTG
>SFGA01000095.1 GCA_004556705.1 Ruminococcus sp.
ATACGAACCTGACAGTGGATGAATATTGCAAACAGAATGGTCTCAGCCGTAATTCTTATTTTTACTGGCTTCGAATCATCCGTGAGGAAGCACTGGAACAATCAGCTGAATCTGGTTTTGTCGAGTTGAGCCTGCCGTCAGAAACGGACTCCGGGTCTCATCAGATTACAGCTGTTCCAATCGCAAAACCAGAACCATCACAGTTGACTTTATCGGTGTGCGGAATCACAATACAGGTCACAGAAGATACTTCGCCGGCACTGCTTGCCAGAACGATTGGGGTGATAAAGAATGCTCAATGACGCAACTGGTTTCTCCCATATATATCTGTGCACCGGATATACCGATCTCAGGAATGGGATTGATGGACTTATTGCCATCGTAAACGGAACTTTCGGACTGGATCCGACAGAGGAAGGAAGCATCTTTCTTTTCTGTGGCCGAAAAACCGACCGCATCAAGGCCCTGCTTTTTGAAGGAGACGGATGGCTTCTGTGTTACAAAAGGTTAACCGGTGATGGGCATTTTCAATGGCCGAGAAGCGAACAGGAAGCGAAACAATTATCTCCACAGCAGTTCCGCTGGCTCATGGAAGGTCTTTCCATTGAACAGAAAAAATCGATTTCACCATTAAAACCAGACCTTTACTAGAGGCTGTTTTCATACGCACCTTGACAGTTAAATACGTTATCAAGAATTTCAAAAAATCCAGTAAATATGCTGCTTTCAGCGACTTATTGTGGTATACTTATGGTATGAAAAATCAGTTATTAACAGAAGAAAAACTGAATACTCTTCCAAAGGAAACCATTATCATGCTGCTCCTTCAGCAGGGTGAAAATTTCAGGCTTCTTTCCGAACAGTCCGCTGTTATCCAGAAGCAGAATGAGCAGCTTATGAAGCAGATAGAAGATCTGAAGGAGCAGGTCGCCATTCTGACCCAGCAGCGCTTCGGACGAAGTTCTGAAAAGAACCTGCCCATTCAGGGACAGCTCTCTTTTGATCTGGATCATCCGAATGTTTTCAATGAAGCAGAAATCCTGACAGAGAATGGGTTTGCAGAGGAACCTTTACTGGAAGATACTGTTCCGGTGAGGAAACCGCGCCCAAAGGGAAAACGTGCAGTGGATCTTTCCGGAATCAAAACCACGGTAGAATCACACTATCTGGAAGAAAATACCCTGATGGAACGATTCCCCAATGGATGGCATAAGTTGGAAGATGAAGTCTACAAGGAATTAAAACGAATTCCTGCCAGCTATGAGGTTGTGGAGCATCATATCGGTGTATATGCCGGAAATGGAGATAACAGTAAAATCATCCGTGGAGAAGCACCTAAGCGCCTGCTGAATCACAGCATTCTGACACCATCTCTGGCAGCTTCTGTGTTTACTGCCAAGTATGTCAATGCAGTCCCATTAAACCGGATCTCAGAAGGTTATGGTTATGATGGTATCCATATTTCCCGTCAGGTCATGGCCGGATGGATGATAAAGCTCTATCAGTATTATCTGGAGCCGGTGCATCGGATGATGAAGTCAGAACTGTTCCGGTCCGGTATCATCCACTGCGATGAATCTCCCTTCAAGATGACTGGAGAAAAGGAGGAGGGAGACCCAAAATCCAAGGATTATATGTGGGTATACCATTCTCCCGGAAAAGGAGACTGCCACCCGGTTTACCTGTATGAATACGATAACGGCTCCAGAGCAGGATATGTCATCGGGGACTATCTGAAAGGATACACTGGGATCCTTGTCACAGATGGCTATCAGAGCTATCACACCTTGCAGAAAGACAGGGCTGATGAAATCAAAGTGGCCGGCTGTTGGGCTCACGCCCGGAGAAAGTATGCGGATATCCTCAAGGCTGCGGGCAATAAAAGCTCTATGACAGCCGGGCAGAAGGTCGCTGACGAAGCAGTCAAGCGGATTGCAGCGATTTATCATACAGACAACATGTATAAAGGAACATCACCAAAGGAGATTTTGGATAACAGACAGCAGTCGGTAAAGCCTCTGGTAGATGCTTATTTTGCGTGGGTTAAAGAAACGTTAGCCAATCCGGGCTTGGATCAGAGTTCAGCTATAAAGGCAGCCCTCAACTATTCCCTTAATCAGGAACAGTATTTGAGAACCTTTCTAACAGAACCGGAGGTTCCGTTGGACAATAACGATGCCGAGCGAAGTATCA
>SFGA01000005.1 GCA_004556705.1 Ruminococcus sp.
AGCCGGGAACAGGAGGTAGAAATCTTCTACCGCTTTATCGGCAAAATCGAATGACACATCTTGAGATACCCAACAATATCTTTAACTAAGGGAAACTGGAAAATCATTACCCGATGCCTCTTTAATGCCGGAATTATGCAAATTGTTAAAAATCACAATCAATGATTTGCTTTGTGGGGAGGTTGTATCCGTGGAAAATTACAACGAAAAAGCAGAAAAGGCTTTACTCGAAATGGTAAAGAAAGAGGAAATGCAAAATAAAAAGCTGATGATGTATGAAAATGTTATCGGCTTCAGTTCTACTATTTCTTTTCTTATACAAGTTCTTGTCGCCGTGTTTTTTGTAAAGAATACAACCGCACAAATATTATTATTTATATTGGCTTTCGCCTTTTTGATAGTCGGCGTTTCATTTGCATTGAAAATCGAAGCAGAAACAGGTTATTATGAATGTCAGAAATGTCATAACAAATATGTACCGAAGTACAGTTCGGTATATTTTGCAATGCATTTAGGCACAACCCGTTATATGAAATGCCCGAAATGCGGTAAAAAATCTTGGCAGAAAAAAGTTATGAGCAAGGAATAAAAGTAACCGCAATTTCAGCCTCCCTTGTGTAAAGGGCGGTGCCGAACGAACGTGAGGCGGAGGGATTGTAAGGTCGATTTTATATGAATTTGTAAAATCCCTCAGTCATTTTTTTGTTCCAAAAAAAACGACAGCTCCCTTTACAAGGGAGCCTGTGTCGGACAGGGCAAGCCTTGTCCCTACGGTACGTCGTCGTTTGCTTCGTATCGCTCGCAACAGCCTTTGGCTGTCTCTCACTCACTGTGCAACTCCTCCTTTTCCGCAAAAATCACGCTCGGCTCGCCTGTTCGGTTGTAAACGCACTCACGACGGCTCACTGTCGCTACCAATTTTTGCAGTTTGCGGACAACCGCAAGGGTTGTCCCTACGGCTTTCATCAAATGAAAATACTCGTAGAATAAAGCCTTCCTCTGACGAGGAAGGTGGCACGCCGCAGGCGTGACGGAAGGAGAGAAAGCAATAAATATGAAACTTTCGTTATCTCTCCCTCAGTCATTTTTCAGAAGAAAAATGACAGCTCCCTCGTCAGAGGGAGCTTTTGACGGACAACCGCAAGGGTTGTCCCTACGGTTATGCGTAATTATTGGTTTACGGTAAAAGATTGTATGGGTTCGAATCCCATTAACAACTCACAAAAAAACAAGGCATAGCAAACGCTACACCTTGTTTTCTTGGCGGAGAGCAAGGGATTTTTCGGCGTACTGCCGTACGCCTTCGTATCGCTTCGCTCTTTAACCACGGACTTTCAAACAGTCCACCGGACTGTTTTCATCGGCGAAGCCGACCGTCCTTGTTCGAATCCCTTGCTTAAAATCACACAAAGAAAAACAAGGCATAGCAAACGCTACACCTTGTTTTCTCTGGCGGAGAGCAAGGGACTCGGCTCACTTCGTTCGCCGAAAAGTTTGCTACGCAAACTATCCTGATTATAGACTTCTTTTGACAAGACTTCGTCTTGCAAAAGATTGTAAGGGTTCGAATCCCATTAACAACTCACAAAAAATAACGGTACAGTGTTATTCACACTATACCGTTATTTCTTGGCGGAGAGCAAGAGATTTTTCGGTGTACTGCCGTACGCCTTCGCATCGCTTCGCTCTTTAACCACGGACTTTCAAACAGTCCACCGGACTGTTTTCATCGGCAAAGACGACCGTCCTTGTTCGAATCCCTTGCTTAAAATCACACAAAGAAAAACAAGGCATAGCAAAAGCTATACCTTGTTTTCTTGGCGGAGAGCAAGGGATTCGAACCCTCGAAACCGTTTTGGCGGTTTACACGATTTCCAATCGTGCTCCTTCGACCAGCTCGGACAACTCTCCGTGTTACCTGTGATATTATATACGATTGTTTGAAAAAAATCAAGTGTGAATTGCAATGAATAATTTTTTGTTGTATAATATCTAAAAACAAGTGTAGATTAATAGCTTTGTGCTTAAAATATCGGAGTTAATATGTTTAAGAAATCTGTTTGCGTTATCACTTCTTTGATTTTAATAATGCTGTCGTTCTGCGGTTGCTTCGGCAGGGGAAAGGCGAACAAATCCTTTGCTGTGCCGATTATCGGCGAGCCTACGAGCCTTGATCCGCAAATTGCAAAGACCGACAGCGAAAAAATGATAGTCCTCAACTGCTATGAGGGACTTTTCAGAATAAATAAGGACGGAGCAATCGAAAACGGCGTCTGCGAGAGCTATACCGTGTCTGACGACGGCTTGCGGTACACCTTTAAGCTTCGACAGGACGCTCAATGGGCACTTTTCTCGGGACACAAAAACGTTTTAGGGGAGAATTACGCCGATACATTTGATATAAACGTTTATGCCGAGGATTTTGCGTTTGCTTTTGACAGGATTTTTGACCCTGCCATAAATTCGCCCTATTCTGCACTCTTTTCGTCCGTAGCCTCTTACAGCGCAGACGATAAATACACATTTTCTATTACTCTCAATTCAAAGGACGATAATCTGCTTTACAATCTTGCTTCCGCAGGTGCTGTTCCGTGTGATAGAGAATTTTACGAGCTTACGGGCGGAAAATACGGACTTGACGCCAAGTATTCGCTTTGTAACGGTCCTTTCAACGTCGGCAAATGGATTGACGGCACATCTATCAGAATTGACCGCAACAATGAATACAGCGGCGAAAACAAGGTTATGCCCTCGTCTGTAACATTCTATGTGAACACAAGCCGTGATGCCGTTGCGGATAAAATGAACAACGGTATTTATGACGTTGCGTATCTAAACAATCTCAACTATTCACGCATTACCGATAAATCGAGCTTTAACACACAGAGCGTTGAAAACACGGTTTATTCGTTTATATTAAATCAGTACGACAAATATCTCGGAAATAAAAACATCAGACTTGCCCTCGCATATTCTGCCGATTTGTCGCTTGCAGGCACAATTTCCGAGGACATTAAGCCTGCCGTAAGCTTTGTTCCCCCGTATTGCAAGGTTGGCACAACGCAATATACTCCGTCGGATGCGACGGGCTCCGTATATACCTTCAATTCGACAAAGGCTAAGCAATATTTTGAGCAGGGTCTGCTTGAAATAGACTCGTCAAGCGTTGAGCTTGAAATTAAATGCACCGAGGAATACGAAACCTTTGTCAAGCAAATCGTTCAGGTTTGGCAAAAAACGCTGGGTGTTAAATTTGCCGTTACCGTAAGCGTAGCAGCAGGCGACGAGCTTGATTCAACGGTAGCTTCGGGCAATTATTCGGCTGTGTTTTATCCGTTTACCGCAAACACCGTCAATGCAAATGAATTCCTTGAAAGCTTCAGCAACAACTCAAAGCTGAATTATAAATCGGATCGCTTTGAAGCCGCTTTACAGCAGGTCAGAGCTTCCTCACGGGATAATTCTCAGCTTTTGGCAAGCTGCAAAAACGCAGAAAGCGTTTTAATCGACGAAGCGGTTATGCTTCCTGTTATATATGAATACAGCTATTTCATTCAAAGCAAGGGTGTCAGCGGAATATATTTCTATCCGACAGGGGATATAATGTATTTTATCAATGCGGTGAAGAAGTAAAATGAGTAATAAAAGAAAATTTCTTATAGTGCTTTCGTGGACATTGGTTGTAGCTTGTATGGTGACAATTTTTATGCTTTCGGCTCAACCGGCAAACGCATCTTCGGAGGCGTCAGGCTCTTGTATACAATGGATTTATGATTTGTTTGGTATAAGCCTTAGCCAACATTTTGTAAGAAAAACGGCACACGCATTGGAATTTTGCGGTCTGTGTCTGCTGTTCAATTTAGCGTTCGGTGCAACGACCTTGAAATTCAAACCGCTTATATCCTTTATATTGACCGTGCTATATGCGGTATCGGATGAAATTCATCAGATGTTCGTTGACGGCAGAGCGTGTATGTTTAAGGACGTCCTAATTGACTCGGGCGGTGCTGCCGTGTGCATTATTGTTTTGTCAATCGTTTATTTAATATATAAAAAACACTGTGGAAAAAGAGGAAAAGTATGTCAGTTTTAAGACCTTTCAAAGCAATCAGACCGAAAAAAGAGTATGCAAGCAAGGTAGCCGCTTTACCTTACGACGTTATGAACTCCGAGGAGGCTCGGGAGATGGTTAAGGGAAATCCTTATTCCTTTCTCCACGTCGATAAGGCGGAGATAGACTTGCCGAAGGATACCTATATTTACAGCGAGGAAGTCTATGACAAGGCTTACGAAAACCTTTCTTCGCTTGTATCGGACGGCGTTCTTCAGCAGGACGAAAAGCCTTGCATTTACATCTATGAGCAGACAAGAGAGGGCAAGGTGCAAACAGGTATTGTCGGCTGTGCTTCTATTGACGATTATATGAACAACGTAATCAAAAAGCATGAGCTTACAAGAGCCGATAAAGAGGCTGACAGAATACATCACGTTGATACTCTTGACGCAAACACAGGTCCCATTTTCTTGGCTCACCGTAAAAACGATATACTCAAAGAAATCATTACCGATTGGAAAGAGTATCACGAAGCGGAATATGATTTTGTTTCTGACGGAGTTCGTCAAGAGGTATGGGTAATTGACGACGACAAGGTTATCAACAGGATAACCGAAGAATTTTCAAACATTCCGTCCTTGTATATTGCAGACGGACACCACAGAGCCGCTTCTGCCGTTAAGGTAGGACTTAAAAGACGTGAGGCAAATCCGAATTATACAGGCGACGAAGAATTTAACTTCTTCCTCTGTGTTGTGTTCTGTGCGGACGACCTTGCGATTATGGATTATAACAGAGTAATTGCAGACCTCAACGGCAATACAAAAGATGAGTTTATAAATAAAATTTCCGATAAATTTGAGGTTGAAAAGGTTGGTAATTCCGCTTACAAACCCGAAAAACGCCACACCTTTGGTATGTACCTTGAAAATGAGTGGTATTGCCTCAAAGCGAAGGACGGAACATTTGACGAAAAAGATCCCGTAAAGAGCCTTGATGTTTCGATTTTGCAGAATAATCTCATTTCTCCTATTCTCGGAATTGACGACCCGAGAACAGATAAGCGAATTGATTTTGTCGGCGGTATTAGAGGGCTCGGCGAGCTTGAAAGACGTGCCGACAGCGATATGAAGCTTGCGTTTTCAATGTATCCGACCACACTTGACGAGCTTATGGCGATTGCGGACGCAGGACTTATTATGCCTCCGAAATCAACTTGGTTTGAGCCGAAGCTTTTAAGCGGTTTATTTATTCACGAATTGCATTGAAAAAACAAAAGGTATAGTGTATAATACTCTGTGCCGAAAACAAAATAAAGGAATGAAATAAATGAAATTAGGAATAGTAGGCTTGCCGAATGTCGGTAAAAGCACACTTTTTAATGCTATTACAAACGCAGGCGCACAGTCGGCAAACTATGCTTTCTGTACAATAGAGCCGAACGTCGGCGTTGTCGATGTTCCGGATTACAGACTTGATAAATTGGCTGAGATGTATTCTCCCGACAAGGTAACTCCCGCTTCAATCGAATTTGTTGATATTGCAGGACTTGTAAAGGGTGCGTCAAAGGGCGAGGGGCTCGGAAATAAGTTCCTTTCGCATATCCGTGAGGTTGACGCAATCGTTCACGTTGTAAGATGCTTTGAAAACGACGATATAATTCACGTTGAGGGTTCGATAGACCCTGTAAGAGATATCGAAACCATAAACCTTGAATTGCTTTTGTCGGACGCTGAAATTCTTGACAGAAGAATTGCAAAGGCTGAAAAAGAGCTTAAAGGCGATAAATCACTTCAAAAAGAAGTTGATTTCCTCCACAGGCTTAAATCGGAGCTTGACAGCGGCGTGAATGCAAGAGCTGTTGAAGCGGACGAGGAAGAGGCTGAAATACTTTCGGGTATCGGCTTGCTTTCGGCAAAGCCGGTTATCTACGCTTGTAATATGAGCGAGGACGATTTTAAGAATAACATTGAAACCAATGTACGCTATAATGCAGTCAGAGAGCTTGCGGCAAAGGAGGGGGCAGAGGTGCTTCCGATTTGCGCAGAGCTTGAAGCTGAAATTTCTTCACTCGATAAGGAAGAAAAAGAAATGTTCCTTTCCGATATCGGCGTTGATAAGGGCGGACTTGACCTTTTAATTCAGCGTTCATACGACTTGCTCGGTCTTATGTCCTTCCTCACGGCAGGCAAGCCCGAGGTCAGAGCGTGGACGATAAAAAAAGGCACAAAAGCACCTAAGGCGGCAGGAAAAATTCACTCCGATATTGAAAGAGGCTTTATTCGTGCCGAGGTTGTTTCGTTTGATGACCTTATGGCGCTCGGCTCAATGCAGGCGGCAAAGGAAAACGGCAAAATTCGTTCCGAGGGTAAGGACTATATTATGCAGGACGGCGATATTGTCCTCTTTAGATTTAATGTTTGATAAAATTTGATTATCAGCGCCCGTAGCTCAGTTGGATAGAGCGTCAGACTCCGACTCTGAAGGCCGCTGGTTCGACTCCAGTCGGGTGCGCCAGAAAATCTCTCGTTCAAAGAACGGGAGATTTTCAGTTCTATTCGCCTTGCGGCGAGTTCTATTGCTACGCAGTGATATACAGCTTTCAGCCGAGTGATATTGCCTTGCGGCAGTTAAAGAGGCGAATAGAATATCACTGCGACGAAGTCGCAATATCACTTTTGCCACAGGCAAAAATATCACACCTAACAAAGTGAGGTATATCACAAAAAATTTACTATATATTAGAGGTGTAATATGGCTGAAAGTATTTTAAGAAATGAATCTAAAGACTTTGCAAAACGCATAATTCTTTTGTGTAAAGATATTAAATCTACAACAAAAGAAACGGTATTAACAAACCAACTTTTACGCTCCGGCACATCAATTGGAGCTAATATTTACGAAGCACAATATGCTCAAGGTAAAAAAGACTTTATTTCAAAATTGGAAATAGCACAAAAAGAATGTTATGAAAGTGAGTATTGGATGGAATTGTTATTTGAGACAGGTTATATTACCGAATCAAAATACAAGCCGCTAAAAAATCAGTGCGGCACAATTCGCAGGATGCTTATTTCTTCTTTAACAACTGCAAAGAACAATAAAAATTAACAAAGCTGTGTGAAATTTATTTAGTTCTATTCGCCTAACGGCGAGTTCTATTGCTACGCAGTGATATACGGCTTTCAGCCGAGTGATATTGCCTTGCGGCAGTTAAAGAGGCGAATAGAATATCACTGCGACGAAGTCGCAATATCACTTTTGCGAAAGCAAAAATATCACGCCGAACGAAGTGAGGTATATCACTAAAAAATAATGAAAATGCGGTTGCCTGTGAATGTGAAATTAACATCTAACGGTGTAGGGCGGTGGCTTGCTGCCGCCGAGGAAATCAACGGGTATATAATAATTAACGGTTACTATCGAAATTGAATTCAACATCATATCGTAGGGACAGGGCTTGCCCCTGTCCGCAAGAAATTTGATTTATAATTACATTTACGGGCAGCCGCATATTCAGGCTCCCTCTGACGAGGGAGCTGTTGAGCGTAGCGAAACTGAGGGAGAGAAAGCAATAAAAATCAAATTTTCGTTATCTCTCCCTCAGTCATTTTTCGCCGTACAAAATCGGCCGCTACGCCAACAAATACTCCCTTTATCCGCCACAGGCGGCGGTCGCATATGTTGCCTGTCAGAGGGAGCCTGTGTCGGACAACCGCAAGGGTTGTCCCTACGGGTGTGCGAATATTTTAATATCATATTATCAAAAAAATGTTATAAATCAGCGACAATTTAACGGCGGCAGCAAGCCACCGCCCTACCGTGTGGGATATCAAATTCAATTTGTGCTTCTGCTCCATCGGGGAGGGAGCGAAAACTCTAATACCATTTCATATAATTTAACATCGGTCGCAACCTGCTCACATCACAATTAAATTGTAAATTTCGCAAAATTATGCTACAATGAATTTATAAAATCTGAAAAGGCAAGGGCTTTTTCTTTATATAGGAGAATACTATGAATATAAAGGATATACTTTCAAAATGCGACCACACACTTTTGTCACAGACGGCAACGCTCGCCGAAATTAAAGAAACATGCACAGATGCGATAAAATACGGTACTGCATCGGTTTGCATACCTGCTTGCTATGTCAAAGAAGCAAAGGAGTTTGTCGGCGATAAAACGGCGGTTTGCACGGTAATCGGCTTCCCGAACGGATATTCCACGACGGCGGCAAAATGCTTTGAAGCACGTGATGCGGTCGAAAACGGTGCTGATGAAATTGATATGGTAATAAATATCGGTTGGCTCAAAGATAAAAAATATGACGATATATTATCGGAAATAAACGAGGTCAAAAAAGCGTGTAACGGAAAGCTGTTAAAGGTTATTATCGAAACCTGCCTTTTGACAGATGACGAAAAAATCAAGATGTGTCAGATCGTTTCAAAATCCGATGCCGATTACATTAAGACCTCAACGGGCTTTTCAACTGCGGGCGCTACGAAACACGATATTGAGCTTTTCAAGGCTAATGTTACGGGCGATACAAAAATCAAAGCGGCGGGCGGAATATCTTCCGTTGAGGATGCTGAAGAATTTATAAAGCTCGGCGCATCAAGGCTTGGAACAAGCCGAATTGTTAAAGCGGTCAAGCAGGGAAATCTTTTATAAGGAAATGATTTTATGTCAAAAAGAGTGTTTTTGATTGTGCTTGATTCCTGTGGCGTGGGTATGCTTCCCGACGCTTCGGAATTTGGCGATTACGATTGCAACACGTTAAAAAGAATATCGGCGTCTCCCGAGTTTTCGGCTGAAAATATGCTGAAAATGGGTATCGGTAATATTGTAGGCTGCGATTATCTGAAAAGTACCGATAAGCCTCTTGCGGCGGTCGGAAAATGCGCCGAATTGTCACGTGGAAAGGACACTACAACGGGCCATTGGGAAATTGCGGGCGTTATTTCAAAAAAGCCTATGCCGACTTATCCCGACGGCTTCCCGAAGGCTATTATCGATGAGTTTACCGAAAAAACGGGTAGGGGAGTTCTCTGCAATAAACCATATTCGGGAACGCAGGTTATCAAGGATTACGGAGACGAGCACATAAAAACGGGCAAGCTTATTGTCTATACCTCGGCAGACAGCGTGTTTCAAATTGCCGCAGACGAAGAAGTTGTACCGCTTGAAGCACTCTATGAATACTGTAAAATCGCACGCAAAATTTTATGCGGTAAAAACGCTGTGGGCAGGGTAATTGCAAGACCGTTTGTTAAAAAAGACGGCGAGTTTATAAGAACTGCAAACCGTCACGATTTTTCTCTTGAACCGCCGAAGCCTACATTGTTGGATATGCTTTCAGGCAACGGCAAAGCAGTTTATGCGATAGGTAAAATATATGATATTTTCGCTTCCCGTGGAATAACGGAACACGTGTTCACACATTCCAATAAAGAGGGAATGGAAAGGACTTTGGAAGCTGTTTCAATGGATTTTGAGGGGCTTTGCTTTACAAATCTTGTTGATTTCGATATGCTCTACGGTCACAGGCAGGATATTGACGGCTATGCCCGTGCTTTCTCGGAATTTGATAAATGGCTTCCGTCTTTTACGGAGAAAATGCGGGATGACGACATTCTTATCATTACGACAGACCACGGCTGCGACCCGGGCGATAACAGCACAGATCACACGAGAGAGTATATTCCGCTTGTGGTTTACGGTAAAAAAATCAAGTCTGAAAATCTCGGTATTCGAAAGACCTATGCCGATATTTCCGCAAGCATCGCCGAGTATTTCGGAATTGATTACAGCGGCGCAGGGGAGAGCTTTTTCTCAAATGTCAAGAAATGAGGTAGCTTATGACTAAACAAGAGCTTTGCACTTTGGCAATTAAAAGTATGAACAATGCATATTCGCCTTATTCGGGTTATAAGGTCGGTGCGGCGTTGCTTTGTGATAACGGTAAGGTTTTCACAGGCTGTAATGTGGAAAATTCGTCCTACGGTTCTACCGTTTGCGCCGAAAGAACTGCGATTTTCAAGGCGGTAAGCGACGGAGAACGTGATTTTTCAATGCTTGCCGTGGCAGGCGGTAAGGAAAACGAATTGAGCGATAAGTTTTTGCCGTGCGGAATTTGCCGTCAGGTTATGGCTGAATTTTGCAAGCCCGAGTTTACAGTTTTGGTTGTAACAGGCGAAAACACATACAAGGAATTTTCTCTTTCGGAGCTTTTGCCAAATGCTTTTTCACTATAAGTGTCTAAATTGAGACAAAATTAAAAGCTCACAAAAAATATTTTAGCGGTCAAATGAACATTATATTCGACAAATTCATTAAAACATAAGCTTAAAAACAACAGATGAGCTTAAAATCAGCTTCCGATTTAATGCTTTGAACTCATTTTAAGAATATTTGAACCTTTTAGCTTTTGAAAATAACAATACACTTCAAAAACGTTGATAATTGAATGTTTTAATAAATTTTGACAAGTAAAATTTTTAGTAATACAATACAGATACACAATCGATTTGTGTATTGCACAAAGGAGGAATGGTATTGTACGAGATAATAATCGAAAACACTACGGCATTTTGGCTGATACTTCTCGCCGCATTCACGATAATTGAAGCGGCAACCGTACAGCTTGTGTCTGTTTGGTTTGCGGTAGGTGCCTTAGGCGCACTCGTGTCGTCGTTTGCACATACGGATTTTAAGGTGCAGGTAATAGTTTTTATTGCCCTGTCGATATTGAGCCTCATCGCCACAAGGCCGCTTGTTAAAAGGTTTACCAAAACCAAGCTTCAGTCAACGAACGCAGACAGGTGTCTTAACAAGACAGCCGTGGTGATTGAAGAAATTGACAACCTGAACGCAAAAGGTCAGGTAAAGGTCAACGGGAATATTTGGTCGGCAAGAAGCATAGATGATAAAATAATTCCCGAAAATACGCTCGTTAAGGTTTTGAAAATCGAGGGCGTGAAAGTTATAGTTGAGGAAATAAAGGAGTAAATGAATTATGGGCTATGTATTTTTAGGTATCTTAGTTGTTGTTCTTGCGATTGTTGCGGTAAACATTAAGATTGTTCCGCAATCAAAAGCATACGTAATTGAACGCTTGGGTGCGTACAGCACAACATGGCAGACAGGCTTTCATGTAAAAATTCCGTTTTTTGAAAGAGTTGCAAAAATTGTTTCTCTTAAAGAGCAGGTAGTTGATTTTGATCCGCAGCCCGTTATCACAAAGGATAACGTAACAATGCAGATTGATACGGTTGTATTCTTCCAGATAACCGATCCGAAGCTTTATACCTACGGTGTTGAAAGACCGATTTCGGCTATCGAAAATCTTACCGCTACAACGCTTCGTAATATTATCGGCGAGCTTGAGCTTGACGCAACACTCACTTCCCGTGATACAATCAACGCTAAAATCAGAGTAATTCTTGACGAGGCAACAGACCCATGGGGCATTAAGGTAAACCGTGTTGAGCTTAAAAATATCATTCCTCCCCGTGAAATTCAGGACGCAATGGAGAAGCAGATGAAGGCAGAGCGTCATCGCCGTGAGGCAATCCTTACCGCAGAGGGCGAAAAGGCAAGTAAGATACTTGTTGCCGAAGGTCATAAGGAGTCGCAGATTCTTGACGCAGAGGCTCAAAAACAGGCGGCTATTCTTCGCGCAGAGGCTGTAAAAGAGGCTAAAATCCGTGAGGCAGAGGGTGAGGCTGAGGCTATCCTTGCCGTACAGAGAGCGAATGCAAAGGCAATCGAGCTTATAAATCAGGCTAATCCCAATCAAGCGGTGCTCACTCTCAAGAGCCTTGAAGCATTTGCAAAGGCTGCCGACGGTCAGGCTACAAAGATTATCATTCCGTCGGAAATTCAGGGCATTGCAGGGCTTGCAACAAGCCTTAAAGAACTTGTAACAGACGAAAACAAAGAATAATCATCAAATCGCTTTAACCTTCAAAGCAAAATAAAAAACGGCGTGTATCGAGCAATCGATATGAAATGATATAATGATGGTAGACACTTTTTTGTGTCTACCATCATTATATCATTTCAGCAATAGCAAGTGCTTTTTCTGGTGCGAGTGTTCATAACGGATTTGATTAAAAAGCATTGCAATACCGGCAGAAGCACACATATTTTTCATTCGCACATTTGAGTATTTCAAGGTTTCTTCGTAAAATAAAATTACAGAAACGAGGAAACAAGATTATGTCAAAATTTATTGAAGAATTCTATTACGGTAACATTGATCCCCAAGCACGAAGCACTACGCAGAATAAGACTGTTCAAAAGCAAATGGAAGTTTTAATGCTCAACGAGGACTTCTTAACCGAAGCACTCACAGGTGAAAACAAAAAGAAGTTTCTTGATTTTGTTAATGCTTGGAGTATTGTCAACGGAGAATCAAATCTCGACAGTTTTATTATGGGATTTCGATTGGGAGCCAATTTTACATACGATACATTCGTATCTACTGACACGCCGTTTAAAGATTTTTTGAAAGAGTGAAAAATATGTCAAAGAAATATTACATAGCTCTTGATGATTACGAGCGAGGAACGATTATCAATTGCCTTAATGAAAAGCGCAACAAACTTATTGCAGACGGAAAATACACCGATGCAGTTGATGAAGTGCTCTTCAAGATTATTAACGCAAAGCAAAAGAAATTCAAAGTGATCTACAAGGGGGCCTAACTATGGAAAAGCGTATTTACAACGAAAAGAACGGTATCCGTTATACTCTGCAAGGTGACTATTACTTGCCCGATCTAAAACTCCCCGATGAAGAAAACAAGCCTATTGGGCTGTGGGGGCAGCGACACGCAAGATATTTAAAACGAAATCATAAGGTTTTGTATATGAATTTGCTGACAAGCGGAAAGTTGAGCAGCTATCTTGCTGACATTGACAAGCAAGCCGAAGATATGTTTTTTCGGCTTGTAAAACAGATGGCGAAGCGTGAGGGTGTTACCGAACAACTCAAGGCGGATAATCAAATGGAGTGGGTCGCTTGGATGAACAACATTCGTAGCAGAGCGATGGAAATAATAAACACGAATTTGATTTATATTTAGCATACAAAAAGCGGGCAAAGTTCAATGCATTGCCCGCTTTTCTAAATGATAAAGTCATTACTTTTATTTGTATAAACTACTTGACAAATATAATGACTTTATAGTATACTGTATTCGTACCATTATCACAAGGAGGCGTAGCTGGTTGTCACGAAAAAAGAATATAATACCTGATTACGAATCGGTTACCCCTTTCCTAAAAGGTCAAGCATCTAAGATTTTTAAGGAAGTAGCCGACAATGACAAGGTGCTAATAATCCAAAAACAAAACAAGCCACAAAATGTAGTTATTTCTTATGAGCGTTATTTAGAATTAAAGAAGAATGGAGCGGACATATGATGAGAATAAATGATATTTTTAAGAACACATCTTACGATGATACCCTGTTTTCGGAGGATACAATTGTAGCGGTAGAATCTGCTATCTTTATGAAGTCGGTAAAAGGTGTGGAAACTCCATATATTAAATGCCTTGTACGTGAAAAAGAAATCAAGCTTACACCGGAAGAAGCGGTACGCCAGTTGTATATTTACAAGCTGATTCACGAATATGGTTATCCGACAGACCGTATTCAACTTGAAACCCCTATTCATTTTGGCCGTGAAGTTAAGCGAGCCGATATAACAATTATGGATAAGGATCGCCCGACTGTTCCCTATATCATTGTCAAACTGAAAAAGCCTAAGCTCACTGAAGGAAAAGAACAATTAAAATCTTATTGTAATGCTACAGGTGCGCCTATAGGCGTATGGACAAATGGTGAGCAGGTTTCTTGCTATAATCGTAAAGATCCTAATTTCTTTGAAATGATTAGTGATATTCCGAAAGCTGCGCAAAAACTCTCGGATATTTTAAGCGAAAGATATACCTATGATGATCTGAGATCTCGTGATAAGATTAGCAAAGAAAAACGTTCTCTCAGAAACCTCATAAAGGAAATGGAAGATGAAGTGCTTGCAAGTGCAGGTGTAGATTCATTCGAAGAAATTTTCAAGCTTATCTTTGCAAAACTTTACGATGAGCTAATCTGCGCTAACGATAAGACAGCGTATTTGCAGTTCCGCAATAGTGGAGATACTGACTTTGAATTGAAAGAAAAAATTCAAGGTCTGTTTGACGATGCTAAAAAGAAGTGGGAAGGTGTTTTCCCCGAAGAAAGCAAGATTTTGCTATCCCCCTCTCACCTTGCTGTTTGTGTTTCAACATTGCAGGATATTAAGCTCTTTAACAATAACCTTGATGTTGTTGACGATGCTTTTGAGTATTTGATGAGCAAGGCACAAAAGGGTGAAAAAGGTCAATACTTTACCCCTCGTTACGTAATTGATATGTGCGTAAAAATGATGAATCCAACAGTCAATGATAAAATTATTGATACTGCTTGCGGCAGTTCCGGGTTTACCGTGCATAGCATTTTTAAAGTGTGGAAAGAAATTCGTTTGTCAAAAGGACTTGAACCTGGCGAAGACTTTACCGCATCCGAGAGAACTAACGACGAAAGAGATTTTGTTAGAGATAATGTATTTGCAATTGACTTTGATGAAAAAACTGTCCGTGTAGCAAGAACTCTAAATTTGATTGCTGGCGACGGACAAACAAATGTATTACACCTTAACACACTTGATTATTCACGTTGGAACGAAGTGACCAAGCAAGAAGATTGGAATGATACATATAACGAGGGATTTAAAAAGCTAAAAAAGCTCCAACCCAAGGGAAGTAGCGACTTTAGCAAATTTAATTTCGACCTCGTTATGGCAAATCCGCTTTTCGCAGGCGATATTAAGGAGCAGACAATCCTTTCTCATTATGAACTTGCGAAGAACGATAAAGGCAAATGGCAGAAAAAAGTTGGTAGAGATATTCTGTTCATTGAACGCAATCTCAACTTTTTGAAACCCGGCGGTAGAATGGCCGTTGTCCTCCCTCAAGGTCGTTTCAATAATGCAAGCGATAAGTATATCCGTGACTTTATTGCTGAACGTTGCCGCATACTTGCAGTTGTCGGTTTGCACGGCAATGTCTTTAAACCTCATACCGGAACCAAAACCTCAGTTCTGTTTGTGCAAAAGTGGGGTGGTACAGTTATCGATCCCAAAACAGGAAAGGAGATTGTTGACGAAAAAACCGGAAAGCCAATAGAAGCCTGTCCGAAGCGTGATGACTATCCTATTTTCTTTGCCACTATGCAAAAGCCTAGCAAGGACAACTCCGGTGACAAAATCTATGTTAAGGATGAGCACGGAGAAATCAAATTGGATAGCCACAACCACTTTATTGTCGATCACGATCTTTATAATCACGACAATATGACGCAAGACGGCATTGCAGAAGCCTTTATTGAGTTTGCGAAAAAGGAAGGTTTAAGTTTTTTTCGATGAGCCCATCTGTTGAACCTTTCAATGAAGCTAAATATAAGGCTTTAATGGATGGGCTAAAGTGCAAGGAAATACTGTTAAGTGATACTTATGCATCAACTGATTATTTCCGCTTAGAAGCAGAATATTATAATTCCACTACAGTGTCATATCGTAGATCTCTAAAAGGAAAAGATGTAGCTCTCAATATTCAGTATGGAACATCCAAGTTTTGTGACGAACAAAAAAATGGATATCCCGTACTGCGATTGAACGAATTACACAACGCTTTCATTGATACTCCGCAGAAATACTGTCACACATTAACACAAGATGAATTTGAAAAGTTGCGACTGAAAAAAGGCGATGTGTTGATTATAAGAACTAATGGAAATCCAAATTTGGTAGGTAAAGCTGCTGTTGTATTAGAGGATACGGATTATGCTTTTGCGTCATATTTATATCGTGTTAATACCAATGAACAGATTAATCCTGAAACACTTGTTGCTTACTTAAATTGTAGATATGGGCGATATGAAATTGATAAGAATTCAATAAAAGGAAATCAAACTAATTTTAGCCCTGCAAAATTTTGTGATATTGTCATACCACATTTTAACAAGAGCTTACAGAACACTATTGAAGACTCTTTTGCGAAAGCATATCAATATAGAGAAGAGTCTATTTCAACTTTTTCACAAGTCGAACAATTCCTCATTTCAGCAATTGGTTTTAATTTCGAATCAAAACAAAGTAATATATCTATTAAAGAGTTGTCTGAAAGTTATTTTATTAGCGGACGTTTAGACGCAGAATACTATCAGCCCAAGTTTGACCAAATAGAGTCAATTATTAAGCGTGTTGAACACACAACTCTTGGTGATATAAGTGAAATTGAGTCTGGTGAATTTTTGTCGGAGAAATTATATGGCAACAAAGGCTTACCATATATTCGAGGAACTGAAATCACCTCGCCAACTGTAGATAGTCAAAGCGCAATTAAGGTTGATACCAGTATTGATGGTTTGAAAGCAATTGAGACGAATGATTTAGCCTTTGCAATGATAGGTAGCGTTGGCAATGTAGCTATAAACCGCAAGGGGGTTGCTATTGTTTCAAATAATTTAGGAAGCATAAAATTGCACGACAAAAGCATATCAAATTATGTTCTCTTATATCTTTTATCAGATGTAGGACAAGCGTTCTTTGAGAAATATCAAACCAGAACAGCTCAACCCAAAATAAGAAAAGAAGATGTTGCAAAATTTATAATTCCAGTTTTGCATAAAACTGAAATTGATTATATTTCGCAACAAGTATTAAAATCATTTGAATTAAAAGAAAAAACAGAAACATTAGTGAATTATGCAATAAAAGCTGTCGAAATCGCTATTGAGCAGAGTGAAGAATCTGCTGAAAAGTGGTTAAGAGAAAAGGTTGCAAAGTTGGAGGAATAACATGCCAGCGATTCAAACATATAAGAATTGGAAAGCAGTTACAGAAGCCGATTTTGTTTCTCTATTCATAAAAACATGGTTTGCATACATTTCTACGCTACGAATTATGTTTCCTGAAGCATATAATCGTCGAGGTGATAAAAAATATCTTGACGCATACAAGAAATTCTATAAAGCTACTGGATATAAAAAATTGATCATAGATGAAAATATCATGGCTTCAATAGAAAAAGTATATCAAGAAGGGAGAAATGTCATTGTAAAAAATATCCAGAATATTATTTATGGGATTTTTACAACATCAACGAGGAATTTGATTATACATATAAACGAATTCCACCCGATAAGTCGGAATGCTTAATTGTTGGGTTAAAGATGAATCGAAATCGTGGAACAAAATGGAGTTTCATCGTTACAGGGTTTGTTAAACTTTTTGGAATACATTACGGAGAAAATTATAATGAAAACGTCAAATTTCAAATAAACATTTCTGAAATACTAAAACGTTCGGGTTCTTACATTGAAGATCACCCTAATGTTAGTGAGCAAGAATATTTATCTTGGCTTTTAGGAGAGATTAGTTATGGAATTACGCACGAAATAATAGAATCTTTCAAAACAGTTTATGAAACTCCTAACTACGGAAAAAGAGTGATGACTAAAATCCACGATCTTGAGAAACAGGCTATTTCCGCTGTTTGGTCTGTGTTTTCATTGAACTCTAAAGATGAAACTCTAAAAACAAAAGAGGAAATGGAGTTAAGTAGAAACACATATGAGGTCGTTAGACAAAGGCCGTTAAATTATTTTTTGTACCACTTAGATGTGGATTGGCAACCGAGCAGAGAAATGACTGCTAGCGAGGAACGATGGTATAAAAAGTTGCTTGAAACACTGAAAACTAATAGTGTTCTCTGGTTTCTTGATTTTGTATATCGTTTGCGCAACGCTCTTTTTCACGAAATCATAGATCCTCTTGATGAAGAATGGCAGATTATTTTTAAAAATGCTTATCTGGTTTTAAAAGAAATCGTTGATTTAAATATACAAGAACTAGATGCTACATAATTTTTATTACATTCAAACACACCATACTAAACTATCTATAAGGTTTAGTGTGGTGTGCTATTTTATCAGGATTTATGTTGTCTCATTAAAAATGTTAGTGTTACAACAAAAAGCACTTGACAAACAAATGTTCTGTATGATATAATAAAATTCCCTCTTATAAGGTATACAACTGAATATGATGTCTTCGTAGAGGTATAGTCCGGCACCAGTCCGCTATACCGGCGGTATTCTCCTTTCCGAGCGTACCGTGACTCGCCACCGTTGTTTTTTGTACTGTTTAGGTGGAGTTGAGTCGACGCAAACAGTATGGCCTTTTGAATGATTCAAAGCCGTCACATATGAGCATCTGATTTGAAGTGAGAGCAAAACTTTCGCCGATTATTAGTGTTGATATGTGGCGGCTTTTTATTTTTCTCTCGGCACATAAATCGAATATACGATCGCGACATATAACCTCGGTTGTACTTTGAAAATTGAATGACCGTCCGAATGGGATATGACTGTGCGACGACCTCCCTGTCGGGAGCGAGCGTGGCAACGCTGCGGTGAGATTCCGGGGCAGGAACGACATTCGGGAAAAACGGCATAATGGATCTTGAACTGTAAAAGTCAGGATTTATCCAACAGAAAAGACTTTATCGATGTCTGCATCGTTCGGAGTGTTTCTAATGGAAAATATGTGTTTTTCACAAGTCTTAAACTGTGAAAAATCGGGCCAAAACGCCCCTTTTACAAAAGCAAAGAAAAAAAGCCAATTTTAGAAAGGAGCGTGATGTGATGAAAACAGGTCTGAAAAGGTCACAGAAAACCACAGAGATATTCTTTGACGAAGCAAGTCCGTGGATTACGGTCAACACCAATAACACCGATCTCAAAAACAGACTGACCGCCTACTCGGTCAAACATCCCGATTTATGTAGGCTTACTGATGACACCGAGGACGGAGGTCTTTCATTTGAGATTGTCAAAGGTCAGTTTTGCTTTCGCCTGACCGAGCCGTACAGCGATGAGCGACGGGCGGCAGCAAGTGAATTTGCCAAGAAGCATAAGAACAGATTAAAAAATCATAAGATACCGGCCGAAGGGAGTGATTGAAAATGCAAATAACCAAAGGTGAGCGGATTGTAGCCGAAGCACTTGGGGATATACCGCAAACAGGTATGCCCGTACTTACTAAAGAACACCCTTTTCTTCGTAAGGCAATAGCCTATATGCATACAAGAAAGGAATGGCTGGGTACTGCTACCGACCTTCTGAACGCTGTGGGAGATAACTATACTCCACCAAATACCGTCACTAAACTTTTGCGCAAATATGACTATCAATATCTTTACAAGGAAAAAGGAATTGAAGTGTCCTTCCGCCGCACTAACCGCAAAAGACTCATAGGATTATACAAAAGATTTTATTCCCGAAGTGACGGTTCTGTGTACGGTAGCGGTGACGGTTCTTATTAAGAGATAGGAGTAATTCAAGGTATAAAACTTAGGAACGCAAGCGAACAGTTTTGATAGTATCGTGAAAAAACAGCATCTTCGCCGAAGGAGGCTTGCATTATCTTAGCAAGCAGACTGTTTGTACTCCTCTCGGCACAAAACAGTACTTGTTAGGGAGAAATCCCTAAAACCCTTTGCAAAAAAACTACACCTAAAATTAGAGAAAGGAGGTTGGGAGCGATGACAACGAATGGAATCCCAATCGAAAGCAAAAAGAAAAAGTCTGCCCGTATCCCCATAGGCAAACTACACGATTTTGAAGGTCATCCGTATAAAGTCACAGATAATGAGGATATGGACAAGCTTGTGGAAAGTATCAAGTCGCAAGGTATTATCAATCCACTTATCGTAAGGCTGAAAGATAACACTACCGATGAATACGAAGTAATATCGGGACACCGAAGATTACACGCAAGCAAAAGGGCGGGACTTACAGAAGTACCCGCCTTAATCTATCCATATACCAAAACCGAAGCGGCGATTGCCGTTGTGGACAGTAATCTGCACCGTGAACGGATATTGCCGAGCGAAAAAGCCTTTGCCTACAAAATGAAAATGGAGGCGCTGAAAGAGCAAGGCAAACGCACAGATTTAACCTTGTCGCAAGTTGCGACAAAGTCGGATACCGCAACGGCCATCGGTATGGAAACAAACGAAAGCCGTGACCAAGTATTCAGATATATACGGCTCACCAAGCTTATCCCCGAACTGTTAGACCTTGTGGATGAGGAACGAATCGCACTTACTCCTGCTGTGGAGCTATCCTATCTCACCGAACAGGAGCAGTACGATTTAATGAGTACCATTGAGAGCGAGGACTGTACTCCGTCACTCTCTCAGGCACAAAGGCTGAAGAAATTATCCCAAGCAGGTCAGCTTAATGCAGATAAGATCTTCGCCGTTATGAGTGAAGAAAAGGCAAACCAAAAGGAGCGAATCAGTTTCCCCTTTGAAGATGTTCGTCGTTTCTTCCCTAAAAGTTATACCCAAAAAGATGTATATAATGCAATCCTGAAACTCATAGGCGATGACTATATGCGCCGTGAGAGAGCAAGAAAAAATCGTGATGAAAGGTAAGGAAATATTATGAAATTTATATGTGGTCTTGCACAGCAAGAAAATGAGTATTTGATAAACGGTGTCAAGTATATCGTGGGCTCGTCTTTTCGGACGGCAAAGACACAAAGCAATCCGTCTATTACAGACCGATTCAAAAGAATTATTACAAGTGATTTCGTAGATTTGACGAACGAATCACCGCCGAGTAAAATGGCAGTAGAATATGTGTGTTCGGCTGCCGGAAAGGAGGACTAAATGCAGTCGAAAAAGAAAAAAGAGAATATCGGAATAACCGCTTTGTACTGTCGTCTGTCTCGTGATGACGGTGCAGAGGGAGATTCCAATTCCGTTGCAAATCAAAAGCGTATGCTTACAAAGTATGCAAAAGAAAACGGGTTCGGCAATACCAGATTTTATGTTGACGACGGTTATACGGGTACAAATTTTAACCGCCCCGGTTTTCAGCAAATGTTAGAGGATATTGAAATGGGCTATGTCAGTACAATTATCGTAAAGGATATGTCCCGACTCGGCAGAGATTATTTGCAGGTAGGTTATTATACCGATACCTACTTTCCCGACCGAAATATCCGATTTATAGCTGTGAATGACTGTGTGGACAGTAATGACGGCGAAAATGAGCTTGCTCCGTTCAGAAACGTAATGAACGAAATGTACGCAAGAGATATTAGCCGCAAGGTCAGAAGCTCCCATAGACTTCGAGGAAACGCCGGAGAGCCGTTATCTCAGCCACCGTACGGATATATGAAATCTCCCGAAAACAAGAAAAAGTGGATTGTAGACGCTGAAGCCGCACAGGTGGTACAGGATATATTCCGTATGTGCTTAGAGGGTAAAGGCAATGAAACCATTGCCCGAATCCTGCAAGAACAAAAGGTGCTTATCCCTATGGCGTATTGGCAATCCAAAGGACTTCCGAGGGGCGGTAAGAAAACGCAGCCTAATCCTTACAAATGGGGAAAGACAACGGTTGCGAAAATACTCGCTCAGCAGGAATATTGCGGCGATGTAATTAACTTTAAGACCTACTCAAAGTCATTCAAAAACAAATCCCGTATTCCAAATCCCGAAGAAAACTGGGCGGTATTTAAGAATGTTCACGAGCCTATCATTGACCGTGAAGCCTTTGAAGCGGTACAAAAGTTAATGTCTAAAACCAAGCGTCGAGCTCCCAAAAAGGAAAATGCCGAAAAGAATATGTTTTGCGATTTGCTCTACTGTGCCGATTGTGGAAGCAAGCTGTGGTCGCATGTAAATACCGTAAACAAAAATATACAGTATTTCAGTTGCTCTAACTACAAAACCGACACAAGAGGCACTTGTGAGACAAGGCATTATATCCGAGCCGACGCTATCGAGCAGGTAGTTATGCTTGAACTAAGACGAATGGCACAATTCTTGCAGGACGATGAGGAAGCCTTTGCCGAGCTTCTTGCACAAAAGACCAACAAAGATATCCTTAAAGAGCAAAAATATCTTGAAGAAGAACTCCGCAAATCTGTTGCCCGAAATGAAAAGGTCTCGGGACTTTATGAAAAGCTATACGAGGACAACGCTTCGGGTAAAGTAACCGACGAATGGTTTATGCAGTTATCCCATAAGTATGAAGTTGAGCGTATGGAGCTGAAAGCTAAAATTGCAGAACTTCGGAAAAGAATAATCAATATCGGCACAATGCAGCAGAATAAAGAGAATTTCATAAATGCGATACGCAGATTTATGGAAATGAAAAAGCTGACTGCGCCCTTGCTTCGTGAACTGATAGATAAAATAACGGTTTACGAAACCGAGGGTGTAGGCAAAAATCGCAGTCAGCGAGTTATGATTCATTACAAGTTTATAGGGTATATCGAGATACCCGAATGCGGAAAGAATTACAAGGCTGACACCCGAAAAGGCGTCACAGTCGAATATGTAACCAAATCCGCATAAAACAAAAGAGCAGGCACAAAACCTGCTCCATACATAACGAAGAAACTCGAAATTACAAAAAAATCGAGTGTCCATAACTCAAATCCGTTATGAACACTCGATATGGTCGGAGTGACAAGACTTGAACTTGCGGCCCCTAGACCCCCAGTCTAGTGCGCTACCAGCTGCGCTACACCCCGAAATATATAACAGTAAATTAAGTGGGGGATATGATTTATGCTTAAAAACATAGGTCATATTTTTTACTGCCCGAGTATATTATCATATATTTAATTGTTTTGCAAGTGATTTTTTGATTTTTTTCGCTTTTTTTCTGAATTTTCGGAATTTTTCGTTAAAAATGCGTCGCAAGAGGTTTTTTACTTGTCTTTTTACTTTTAATATATTAGAATAAAAGTATAAATTTACGGAGGGAAAATTATGCCTGATTATTTTGATTGCCTCAAGATAAATTGTTCCCCTGTTTCAAAAAAAGAGTGCACAATCACTGCCGGGGATACAAGATTAACTGTTTTGACGCCTTGCCTTGTTCGTGTCGAGGTGTCTGATGACGGCTGCTTTTGCGACGAGCCTACGCAAGCGGTGTGGTTTAGGGACTTTGACAACCCGAAATTCACTCAAAGCGTCATTAAAAATCGCATTGTTGTTAAAACCGAGCTTGCCGAGTTTTGCTATGACACAAAAAAGCACAGGATGCTATACATAGATCTTGCCGATTCCCGTCATATAACAGATTTCAACTCTGGTAATTTGAAAGGCACCTGCCGAACTTTAGACGGCTCTTGCGGAAAAGAACCGCTTGAGGACGGGATTGTGTCCCGAAACGGCGTTGCAATGCTGAACGACGGCAAATCGCTTGTTATCGGCAAGGACGGACTTCCTAAGCCGAGAGCGCATAAACAATCCGACGATTATTTCTTCGCATACGGAAACGATTACATAAGCGCAGTACGTGATTTCTTTAAGCTTACAGGCTTTGCGCCGCTTATTCCGAGATTTGCATTGGGAAATTGGTGGTCAAGGTATAAGGCATATACTCAAGAGGAATATCTTACCCTTATGAATAGGTTTATTGACAGTAAAATACCGATTACGGTTGCGACTGTCGATATGGATTGGCATTGGGTTGACGTCAAGAAGAGATTCGGAAAGGAAGCTGCGAAAAATTCGCATTGCAATACCGCTAAGGAGAGATATTTCGATATGATGTCCGACGGCGGATGGACGGGCTACAGCTGGAACACAGAGCTGTTTCCGAATCCGCAGGAATTTCTCAAAAATCTTCACGATGACGGCTTTAAGGTTACGCTTAATCTTCATCCTGCAACGGGAATACGCTTTTTTGAGGATTGTTATAACGATTTTGCAAAATTTATGGGCGACGATCCGAAAGAGAAAAAGCATTATCAATTTGATATAACCGATAAAAAGTTTATAGAGGCATATTTCAGTATTGTTCATAAACCGCTTCAGGATATGGGCGTGGATTTTTGGTGGATTGATTGGCAGCAGGGCAATAAGACTGCCACTCCCGGACTTGATCCGCTTTGGGCGTTAAATCACTATCATTCGCTTGATATTGCGAGGGACGGCAAGAGGCGACCGCTTATTCTTTCTAGGTTTGCAGGCGCAGGCTCACACCGTTATCCGCTCGGATTTTCGGGCGATACTTTCCAAAATTGGAAAGTGCTTGATTTTCAGCCCTACTTCACGTCGACAGCCACAAATATCGGCTACACTTGGTGGAGCCACGACATCGGCGGTCATCATATGGGCAAGAAAGACGATGAATTATATCTTCGTTGGGTTCAGCTTGGCGTATTTTCTCCGATAATGAGGCTACATTCGACCTCAAACGAGTTTATGGGCAAAGAGCCGTGGAAGTATTCAAAGAGCGTTGAAACGGTTGTCAGCGACTTTATGAGGCTTCGTCACAGGATGCTTCCGTACCTTTATACAATGAATTACAGAACGCATACCGACGGCAGGGCGATTTGCGAGCCTATGTACTATGAATATCCCGATTGCGACGAGGCTTATGACTGCAAGAACGAGTACAGCTTTGGCTCTGAATTGATTGTCGCACCGATTACCGAGCCGAAAAACAAAAATACCCTGCTTGCAGGCACAAACGCTTGGATACCCGAGGGCAGATATACGGATATTTTTAACAATCGCATATACAACGGACCTATGAGCGTTAAGCTGTTCCGTGACGACAGAACAATACCCGTGCTTGCGAAAGAGGGCGCTATAATTCCGCTTGGAATGAACGGCGAGGATAATTCCTGTAAAAATCCCGACGGCTTGGAAATTCTAATTTACAGAGGAAGCAACAGCTTTTCAATGTACGAGGATGACGGCGAAACAAAAGAATTTGAAAACGGCAAATTTGCGTTTACCGATTTTGAGGTTGCCGAAAAAGATGATACTGTCGAGTTCTATATAAAGCCCGTAAGAGGGGACAAGACGGTTATTCCGACCGTGAGAGCTTATACTCTTTCATTCAGAGATATTGTAAATGCAAATGTCGTTGTTGCGGTAAACGGCAAAGAAAAAGAGTGCAAGGTCATAAAGGATAACGGATATGCAAGTGTTTTGTTAAAAGAGATATATCCCGAGGACAGCGTTAAAATTACACTTTCAAATACAGCTGTTCTTAAAAATACCGACAGGAGAGAGGCTCTCATTGAGCTTGTGTCAAAATATCAGCTCAATAATAATATTAAGCCTACTATGTTCGGCGCGTATGTTGACGGAAAAACAAACACGCTCAAGGTCAAAAAATGCTTCAGAGAGCCGATTGAGGAAATCGAAAAACTCTTATAATCGTGATTTGATTTGCAAACGGTGTAGTATTTTTAGAGGTGATTGCTATGGGTACAAAAGAGTTTGCATACATTTTCGGCGATGCAATCTGTCTTATAATGCTTCTGTTCATAAGTAACGCATCAAGACGGCATACTAAGATACTTCTTGCGGAGAGATACTTCCTTGAAATGTCACTTGCTACGGCAATTTTGCTTATATCCGATATAATTTGGCCGCTTGTAGACGGTGTTAAGCTTCCGGGCTTCAGACTTCTCAATATTATAATAAACTTAGTTTATATGGTCTTGATGGGCTTTATCGGATTTTTGTGGATTGTATATGTTGATTTTAAGGTTCGTCGCAGGCTTGACAGCTCTCATTATAAAAGAGTTACCATGTTTTCAATTCCGATGTTGGTTTTGTTGGTCTTAACGCTCACTTCTCCCAAAACGCATATTTTGTTCTATATTGACGAGAACAACTGTTACCACAGAGGTAAGCTTATGTGGATAAGAATATGCGTTATGAATCTTTACGTTTTATGGGCGGCGGTGCTCACTCTTGTCGGAATAAAACGGCAAAAAACAAAGCAGAAAAAGGATGAAATTCGTGCACTTTTGCAGTTTATCTTTTTCCCGCTTATCGGTATATTTATGCAGCTGTTTTATATGAATTTGCCGTTTACGGCTGTCGGAATTTCTCTTTCGGTTTTATTGGTATTCATAAATGTACAAAACAAGCAGATTTCAATAGACGCCCTTACGGGTATAAACAACAGACGGCAATTAACTCTTTATGTGGATTCGGAGCTTAGCGCTTTATCTAAAAAGGGCGAGCTTTACTATCTCATTATGGATGTTGATAAGTTCAAATTAATCAACGATACCTACGGACACCTTGAGGGCGATAACGCACTTGTTAAAATTGCGTCGCTGTTGAATTCCCTGTGCGAAAAGCAAAACGATTTCGTTGCACGCTACGGCGGAGACGAGTTCGTTATCGTGTGCAGACGGCATAACGAAGCGGAGGTTGAAGCCTTGAAGCAGGAGATTTTAAGTGCCGTTTCTAAATTGAACGACGAGGGAACGCTTCCGTACACGCTTTCTTTAAGCGTGGGAAGCGCAAAGTTTGATACGTCCAAAAGTAATGATGAAATATTTGCCGAAGCGGATAAAAAGCTCTACTCGATAAAATCCGAACGCACGAATGTTAACGCATAAGCTTTTTTGAGTGTAAACCGCAAATTTATGTTGATTTTATGAGAATAATTGAGTATTATTATATTTGTAATTTTTAATTGTTTGCAGGTGAAAGCTATGATTAGTGATGTTCAGAAAGAAATAATGCGACTTAAAAAGGAAAAGGATATTTGTATTCTTGCCCATTCCTACGTCGCTCATGAAATACTTGAAATTGCCGACTTTACGGGAGACAGCTATGCACTCTCCGTGAAAGCTGCTTCCGCACCGCAAAAGACTGTGATTATGGTCGGCGTTCGTTTTATGGCTGAGACTGTAAAAATTCTCTCTCCCGAAAAGACTGTTATCCTTGCTCATGATGAAGCAGGCTGTCCTATGGCGGAGCAGATGGATAAGGATATGATTTCGGCTGTCAAACAGCAGTATCCTGACTATAAGGTTGTGGCATATATAAACACTACCGCAGAGCTTAAAACGGTTTGTGATGTGTGCGTTACTTCGTCGTCGGCTGTTAAAATTGTAAGTCAGCTTCCCGATAAAAATATTCTCTTTATTCCCGATTGCAACCTCGGCGCTTATGTGGCTGAGCAGGTTCCCGATAAGAATTTCAAGCTCCTGCAGGGCGGCTGTCCCGTTCATGCTTCGGTAAATGAAAGAGAGGTTATAGCGGCGAGGCAGAAGCATCCCAATGCACTTTTGCTCGTTCATCCCGAATGTACCGCAGAGGTTACAAAGCACGCTGATTATATCGGCTCGACCTCGGGCATTATGGAATTTGCTAAAAAGAGTGAAAATAAAGAATTTATTATCGGTACGGAGATTTCTATTGCAGAGCATTTACAGTATGAGTGTCCGGATAAGATGTTCTATTATCTTTCGCAGAAGCTTATTTGCAAGAATATGAAAATGTCAACGCTCTGTGATGTTTATAATGCTGTTCTCGGTCGTTCGGGAGAGGAAATCAAGCTTGACGCCGACACGATAGCAAAGGCTCGCAAGTGTATCGACGAGATGATAAGACTCGGCGGCTGAGGTGTTTTAATTGGCAGAAAATAAAAAGGTTATGATAGGTATGAGCGGCGGCGTTGACTCTTCGGTTGCCGCTTTCCTTTTACAAAAAGAGTCGTTTGAGGTTATCGGAGCTACAATGAAGCTCTATAACAACGAGGATATAGATTTTGTTTCCGAAAAGACCTGCTGCTCGCTTGACGACGTTTTAGACGCAAAGAGCGTTTGCGCAAGGCTCGGCATTCGTCATTACACGCTTAATATGACGGATGATTTCAAAAAAGAGGTTATCGAACGCTTTATATCGGCATATCAAAACGGATTTACACCAAACCCGTGTATTGACTGCAACCGTTATATGAAATTCTCGAAAATGCTTCATAAGGCGCAGGAGCTTGATATAGATTATGTTGCGACAGGTCATTATGCAAGAATTGAAAAGCAGGGCGACAGATATATCTTAAAAAAGGCCGTTGATTTGTCAAAGGATCAAAGCTATGTTCTCTATTCGCTCACACAAGAGCAGTTAAAGGTAACAAAATTTCCGCTTGGTAATTACACAAAACAGCAGGTGCGTGAAATTGCCGAGGAAAACGGCTTTGTTAACGCACGAAAGCACGAAAGCCAAGATATTTGTTTTGTTCCCGACGGGGATTACAGTAAGTTTATCGAATACTATACGGGCAAAACTTATCCCTGCGGCGATTTTGTCGATATGAACGGCAAAAGGCTCGGCGAACACAAGGGAATTATCCGTTATACGATAGGGCAGAGGAGAGGGCTCGGACTTGCCTTGCCGGCTTCTATGTACGTTGTTGAAAAGGACGTTGATAATAACAAAGTTATACTCGGCTTCAATGACGACCTTTTCAAAAAAGAAGTAAATGTTAAAAATATTAGCTTTACCGCTTGTGACGGACTTGATAAACCCGAACGCTTGTGCGCTAAAATCAGATACAATCAAAAGGAACAGCCTGCAACGGTAACGCAGACGGACGAAAATCACTTTAAGATTGTTTTTGATGAACCGCAAAGAGCCATTACGAAAGGGCAAGCGGCGGTTTTATATGACGGCGACACGGTTGTCGGCGGCGGAACAATAGAATAAGAAAAAATAAAAGGTTGTTGAAACGAAAATTTCAACAACCTTTTTTGTCAGTTTTGTTTTAACTCTTTTTCAAGCTCCTGCTTTTTCTTTAACGCTTCGCTTACCGACAGCGCAGTAAGGAAGAACGATACAAGTGCAAACAAGCATTTAATTGTTTTCTTCATAAAATCACCGTCTTTCAAAATTCCTCGTAGTATAAGCTGTCTTTTTCGCTTAAACCGTCGATATTATTTATAAGCTTAATCTTAGCAAGTGCGCTTTCGGGAGCCATATTGAAAAGCGGTATCGCTCCGCTTGCTATAATGCTGTCCGTAGAGCCGTAAAACGCTTCGTTTCTTCTGACAGGGCAGAGATAGAAGCTAATTCCGTTTTGCTTGCATTTTTCAATGAATTCAGGCAATTTGTTTTCGTCTGCCGTACCCGAATGATAGGTGGTGTGTATTATCGCCGACGGCTTTGTCTTTTCAATGTCAAAAACAGAGTAGTCAATATCGGGAAATGCTCTTATTAAAAGAACTCTTTTATCTAAGTTTATTTTATCGCCGACTATTCTCGGCAACGGATTTGAAATTTCATCATAAGATATGCCTGATTTTCTGTTGAAAGAGATATATCCGCTGTTGTCAGCTTCGGCAAGATAAGTGTTGTTTATGGAATTGAAATCAGCCGACACGAAATCCGCTTCATAAAGCCTTGTGGCAAGATGGATAAGACTTTTTCCGTTTGAATTTTTATATGGTACAACGAATCCTTTTCCGCCGTTTTCAATGTAATTTACAGCGAGTTCAAGGTTGTCTAAAGCATTGGAACGGGGATCGGTGATAACAAAATTTGCACTTACAAAACATACGGGCAAATCAATGTGTCGCAATGCCATAGCAACGAGGCTTGAGGTAAAGGGCAGCGTGTCCGTGCCGTGCATAATTATAATTCCGCCGTAATTTGAAAGGTCAGTAGAAAGAATTGTGTTTATAAGCCTTTCATAAAATGAGTTGTCGGCATTTTCCGAGAGTATTTCGCACACCTTTACGTTTTCAAGCTCGGTGTCCTTATGCTCCTTCAAAAACTTTTCGATTACAGGTGCGTTTGCAGGGTTGATAACATTGTCGTTTTTCTCACTTGCAATTGTGCCGCCAGTGTGTAAAACAAGAATTTTCATTTAATCACCTATTTCTCTTACGGCTTTTTTGTAGTCGTCATATGTAAGATAAGAATTTATAATTTTAAGCATGGCATTTGCGCTCATATGCTCGGGGAGGGAAAGCGCTTTCAAAAGCCGCTTCCTTTTTTCCTGCGAATTGTCTTTTCCGCATATACCGTCCTCAAAAAGGTCGGTCTTTGTAACGAGCCTGCGTTCATTTTCACTTGAAACTACGCTTTTTCCGTCAATGCCGGCTTTTTTTAACGCCTCAAGTATAATTTCACTTTTTACACCCTCAACGCCTAATTTGCCCTCTTTTGACGGCGCATCTTTACGGCGTTCCTTGCCGAATATATCGGGGATATAAACGTGTGTGATTTTCTCGGGCGGAACAATTCCCGATAAGAACGAGCGTATAACAAAGCCTGCCGAGTCGGAGTCTGTCAAAACGACAATGCCTTTTTTATCGGCTATAATTCTTATGAATTTTTGCTTTTCTTTGTCCTTGAAAACGCCGAAGCCGTCTGTTTCTATAATTACTGCGTCAAGGATAGACGACAGCTTTATTTTGTCATATTTTCCCTCGACTATAACCGCTTGGTCAATTTTTATCATAATTTTCTCCGTCAGTTCATTGTACAGCTAAGCTCAACCAAAAGCTTTTCGAGTACCGTTTTTTCGTCGCTTGTTCGAAGCTTGATTTTTTCGTCGGCACCCTCAAGCAGCTCAATGCACCGCTTCAGCTGCGTCATATCAAGGCTTCTGCAATCTCTTTGTGCGTTGCGAAGCCTGAATTCCACATTTTTATAGTTGTAATAATCCTTGAAAAAGTCTGCGTTCTTTCCTGCAAGAATAGACGCCTTAACCCTGTACATATCGACGAAATTGCTTGAAAGTGCACCGAGTATCAGCTCGGGCTTCTCCTTGTCTTGAAACAGCTTGTTAAGAATTGTAAGGCTTTTTGCGAGATTTTTTGAAAGCAACGCCTTTGATAGGTCAAAAACATTTGCCTCAAGCGATTTTATGCAAACGGCGTCTATATCGGAATAGGTAAGCTCTCCGCTTTTTTTGTAATCCGCAAGCTTTTCAACTTCATTTAGGAGAATGTTAAGGTCGTCGCCCACGGTGTCGATAAGATAAAACGCAACCTGCTTATCAACTGTAATACCACGCTTTTTAAGTCCGCTTGCAACCGTTTTTGCAAGTGAGGTCCTGTCCATTTTGTCAAGGCACACGCTTTCGCCGTATTTTGTGAAAACTGAAATTACATTTTTCCACTTTGTGTTCTTTTTAGGATTTATATCGGTTGTGTCCTGCCAAAAAACAGCAACAGTGGTTTCGGGCATATCCTTAATCCAGCTTTCAAAACGCTCCTTATCGGCGGAATAAAAGCTGTCAAGCGGAAAGTCCTTCATAAACGTACAGGTGTATTCGGAAAAAGCGGGGAGAGTGTCCGTCGAGTCAATAAGCTCGTCGATAGGGGTGTTGTTCTCTGCGTCGAATTTACGAAGATTAAAGCCCTCCATATCGGCATTTACACATTTTTTTGCAATGAGATTTGCATAGTGCTGCTTCAAATAAGGCTCGTTGCCGTAAATCAAATACGCATTTGAAAACTTACGCTCTTTTATTTGATTTTTAAGAGTAGCTTCATCAATTTGAGACATTTTAATATCCTTTCCGCTTATGAGAGCTTGACTTCGATAGCCTTTTCGTTTGGCTTCGTGTATATGACCTGTCCGAAATTATCGGTGTTAATTTCCTTTGCATATTTTTCACCACAAATAAGCAAATCACAGCTGTAATTTTCGGGTATGTAATCCGCATCAAGACAGATAAGAGCCGTCTTTTCGTGAAACATTATCTGACAAAATCCGCTTTGCGTTGCAACGGTCAAGTCGGAGAGACTGTCCGTATGATGTTCAAGCGTTGATATTTTACCGTTGAAATACACGTCGTTTTTAAGTTCGCTGTCATTCGTCAAAATCTCATCGATTGTATAGGTCGAAATCAGCTCTTTCGCACTTTTCGGCGAGGTATAAACAGCTAATAAATCGATACGGCTAATAGCGTTATTATCTATTATATCACAAACCTTGCTTGCCGCATAGTCTTCGTTATCCGCAAATATAACAGCACAGTAGCCGTGATATTTTATAACCGCAGAAGTGCCTTTTTCACTTTGATTTACGATGGCCTTGGGTGTCGTAAATGTTTCTGCATACACATAGGTACTGCAGAGTGTGAACACAAGAGCCAAGCACAAGGCGGTTATTTCCAAAATTTTACCTTTCTTATTCAAAATATGCTTCATAAACGCAAGCACGGTCATTGAAACAACAAAAACGGATATAATTATCGGCGAGTCAACAGGGAAAAGCAAATATCTGATTGAAGACAGCCTTGTTGCGACGAATATAAGAAATTTTGCTATTTCTCCCGAAATTATAATAAGCGGTGTTCCGACAAATTTAAGTCCGATAACTGAAATTACAGAGCCTATTCCCGCAATTTCCATACACAGCTTTCCGAAGAAAACCATCAGAAGATTTGCTAAAAGTAAAACAAGGGATATGTTTTTGAATTTTAAGAAATATACAGGCAGGGTAAATATGTTTACACTTACGCAAACCGCAATAAGCGAATTGGTTTGCTCAATTAAATATTTTATTTCTTTGGATTTAACCTTACGGAAAGGCTTTCGTAAAATTTTAACAACGCCGTTATACATAATCAATATGCCGAGTGTTGCGAGCAAACTCAGCCACAAGCTGATGCTCAAAGCGCAGTACGGATTTTGGAACAGCATTACTATCAACGAAAAGCCGATTGAATTTATGGGTTCTGCTTCCTTTTGGGCGATATTCGCAAGGTAAACCAAAATCATCATAAAGCCTGCTCTTACAACAGGAGGATTAGCACCTGTGAGCAATATGAAGAAAAGACAGAAAATTATGGCGTTGATTGACGCTCTTTTGCATTTTACGCCGAGCTTACGCAGCCTTCTGTAAACAAGCGACGACCAAATGCTGACGTGTAAGCCGGATACCGCAAACAGATGCGAAACTCCGCAAAGCCGAAAGGAATTGTTTACACGCTTGCTTAAATCTGATTTTTCGCCGAGGACAAGACCGCACACAACAGAGCCGCAATCATTCGGCAAAACGCTTTTTATCTCATTATAAAGCTTATATCTCACATTGAGTATAAGACTTAGTAAGTCTTTATTGTCGCCTTTAGTTATTTTGATGTCATCACTTTTATAGCTTGCACCTACAACAATATTTTTTGAACGGTAGTATTCGAGGAATTCGTCGTCCTTGTTTCCGAGCATAAAGGTATTTAATGTAGCGGTAACGGTATCCGTCGGCTCAAAATCGATAGGGTAGGGCAAGGTGATTTTGATGTTAACCGCTTCCTTAACACCGTTTACCTCGCTTGTTCTTATTGTGTAATACTTTTGCGAGCCGTTGGTGGTCGGGAGGGTAATCAGGCTTCCCTTTACCGTAACCGTATTATCGCTGTATCGCTTTGAAATTATTTCATATTGTGCATTTGACGTTACAAACAGGCATAACGCTACGCAAACAGACAGTATTGCGGTGGGTATGGTCATATTTTGACGAAGCGGCTTTATCAAAAGAGATACAAACAATAAAGCAAGCGAAACCATAAGGGTAACGCTTGCCAGATTGTAATTATTGGTTTCGCACAACAGAGTCAATGCAAGAAGCATTGAAAATCCTATAACGGCAAGTGGGCGTTTCACAGCTTATATAAGTCTTTCGCCTAAGTTTTTACCGCTGAGCACATGAAAATGAAGATGCATTACCGTTTGTCCCGCACCCTCGCCGCAGTTATTTATAATTCTGTAGCTGTCGAGCTTTAATTCACTTGCGAGCCTTGCAATAACCTCAAATATATGAGAGATAACAGAGGAATTACCGCCGTTAATTTCCTTTGCACAAGAAATATGCTCTTTGGGGACAACAAGGAAATGAACGTCCGACTGAGGTGCTATGTCATAAAACGCATAGCACAAATCGTCCTCATAAAGCTTCTTTGACGGGATTTCGCCTGAAATAATTTTGCAGAAAATACAATCACTCATATTTTTCACCTCATTTAAGCATTTCTTCAACTATCGAAGCGGTCTTTTCAAGAGCCTCTGAGATTTTAGAAATATCCTTTGCACCTGCCATTGCGCTGTCGGGCTTTCCTCCGCCCGAACCGCCTGCAACTGCCGCAACCTGACGGACAATGTTGCCTGCGTGAGCACCGTGAGAAAGAGCGTTCTTACCTACACAGCAAGCAAATGAGCCTGTGCCTTTTTCCTTGCTTACGCCTGCGAATACGGCAACGATATTGTCGCCCTGCTCTTTAGCCTTATCGCACATAGAACGAAGCTCGTTAGCTCCTGCCTCGCCCAAATCGGCGGTAATTACCTTAACTGCACCGATTTCCTTTGCGTTTTTCATAAGGTCGGAAGCTTTTGACGCTGCCATCTGTGAATTAAGCTCTGCAAGCTCTTTCTGAACTGCTTTGAGTTCTGCAACGGTTGACTGAGCCTTTGAAACAATATCGGAAACATTCGTGATTTTAAGAGCTGCCGCTGTATCATAAATTTCCTTATTTGCGTTATCGATATACTTCATAACGTTGAAGCCTGTAACGCCGACAATTCTTCTAACGCCCGACGCTACCGACGCTTCGGAAACAATTTTGAAAAGTCCGAGATTACCTGTGTTGCTTGCGTGCGTACCGCCGCAAAGCTCGGTTGAAAAGTCGCCTGCCTTTACAACTCTTACTATATCGCCGTATTTTTCGCCGAAAAGAGCCATTGCACCGAGCTTTTTAGCCTCATCAATCGGCATTTCCTTTGTAACAACATCTGTTGCGGACATAATTGCGGTATTTACTTCGTTTTCAACAGCTTTAAGCTCGTCAGAGGTAAGAGCCGAGAAGTGCGTAAAGTCAAAACGAACTTCGTCGGGAGTTACAAGCTGACCTGCCTGCTCAACGTGACTGCCGAGTACCTTTCTCAAGGCAGCCTGAAGCAAGTGAGCAGCGGTGTGGTTACGCATTGTAGCTTCTCTTGTCTGCTTATCAACAACAGCCTGAACCTTATCGCCGAGCTTTAATGACTCGCCGTCGGTAATTGAGCCGTGATGGAGAATAACGCCCTCGTGAGTCTTTGTGGTTGATGTAACTTCAAAAGTAAATCCGTTACTCTTGATAACACCGCTGTCACCGACCTGTCCGCCGCTTTCTGCATAGAAGGAGGTAGTGTCAAGCACAAGTGTTATATTATCATCCTCGGTTGCATATTCTTTTCTTTCGCCGTCAACGATAATCGCCTTGATTTCAGCTTCTGCTTCAAGAGTCGTATAGCCTACAAATTCAGTCTTTTCAATATCCTTTGTAGCAGTACCGCTGCCTTCCCAAGCCTCTGCGCCTGCGCCCTTATGAGCTGCTCTTGCACGAAGCTTCTGCTCCTTTACAAGCTCTGCCCACTTCTCCTCGTCAACGGTAAGACCTTTTTCTTCAAGCAGTTCTTTTGTGAGGTCAATCGGGAAGCCGTATGTGTCGGAAAGCTTGAAAGCGTCCTCGCCGCTTAAAACCTTGCCGTCAAGATTTTCAATCATTTGATTAAAAATCATAAGGCCTGTATCAATTGTTTTAGCGAAGCTTTCTTCCTCGGCTTTGATAACGTTTATAATAAAGTCATGCTTTTCAAGAAGATTGGGATATGCAGTTTTGTTTTCGTTGATAACGGTTTCCGCAACATCCGAAAGGAACGTGCCCTTAATTCCGAGCAATCTGCCGTGTCTTGCGGCACGTCTCAAAAGACGGCGAAGAACATAACCTCTGCCTTCGTTTGAGGGCATAACGCCGTCGCCTATCATCATGGTCGTGCTTCTGATGTGGTCTGTAATAACACGAAGCGAAACATCCTTTTTGGGATCCTGATGATATTTAATGCTCGCAATTCTCATAATGTGCTTCATTATATTCTGAACGGTGTCAACCTCAAAGAGATTGTCAACGTCCTGCGAAATGCAAGCAAGTCTCTCAAGTCCCATACCCGTATCAATGTTGGGATGAGCAAGTCTTGTGTAATTGTTGTTGCCGTCGTTTTCAAACTGAGTGAAAACAAGGTTCCAGAACTCAATGTATCTGTCGCATTCGCATCCGACCTTACAATCGGGCTTGCCGCAGCCGTATTTCTCGCCACGGTCATAGTAAATCTCGGAGCAAGGACCGCAAGGACCTGCGCCGTGCTCCCAGAAGTTATCCTCTTTGCCGAAGCGTACCATATGGTCGGGCTTAACGCCTATAACCTTAGTCCAAATATCGTAAGCCTCGTCATCCTCTTCGTAAACGCTTATATAAAGCTTTTCGGGGTCCATTTCCATAACCTTTGTACAGAATTCCCACGCCCACGGAATAACCTCTTTTTTGAAATAATCGCCGAAAGAGAAGTTACCGAGCATTTCAAAGAAGGTGCCGTGTCTTGCCGTCTTGCCGACATTTTCAATATCGGGTGTACGAATACATTTCTGACAGGTTGTAACTCTTTTTCTCGGAGGTGTGATTTCGCCCGTGAAATACTTTTTCATCGGCGCCATTCCCGAGTTGATAAGAAGCAAGCTCTTGTCATTGTTCGGAATAAGCGAAAAGCTTTCAAGTCTCAAATGTCCCTTTGACTCGAAAAATTCAAGATACTTTTCTCTTAAATCATTAAGTGATGTCCATTCCATTGTAATATCTCCTTGTGAAAAGCGTTTGAAAACACTTTTCCTTTATAATCTTAAAAATTATACATTTATAATCATTCATTGTCAACCGAGAATGAATAAAAATGCTTGTTTTTAATGCTTGTTTTATTTTATACGGTATAGTATAATTATTCTGTTAAGGGGATAGTGATGAAATTTTGCAATTGACAAACGAAAAACAACAGCTAAAATCAAATATCCTGCTTATTGTAACGATGCTTTTGATGGCGATTGTTTTGATAGGTACTGTTTTTGTGTGCAATTTTTACTCAAAAAAGCAAACGCAGTCCTGCAATAAGGGAAGCGCTCATTTTGATTTGTCAAGCGTTGATTTTTCCAATAAAGGAAGTATTTATCTTACGGGAGAATGGGAGTTTTATCACGGTGTTTTTTTGAAAAGCGATAAAATGACCGCTATGCCTGCACGGGAAATGATTGACGTTCCGTCCTCTTGGTCGAGCGTTCTCGGAATTCGTAAATATTCAGCAGGCGGATACGCTTCTTACAGATGCTATATTTCAAATGTCAAGTCCGATACTTATCTTACTATGTATATTCCTAATATCGCCTGTTCGTATAAAGTGTTTATAAACGGAAATGTTGTTACCACAAGCGGCACACCCTCAAAGATTTACAACGAAACCGTAACCTCGGCAGGTCATTACTCTCTTCCGTTTAAGCTTGAAGAGGGGAAGGAATACGAGGTCGTCGTCGAAATATCGGCTGACCATTTTTCGGGTATTTATATGCCTGTTTATATGACCGGATACACGCACGACAGCAACGCCTTGAATTCAAAAATAGCCTTACGGTTTGTGCTTTGCGGCATTGTTTTCCTGTGCGGCTTCCTGTCGGTAATTCTTCGAAAATTTGTCAGCAAGGAGCAATATACATCTTGGCTTCCGATGCTTGCATTTTTAGTGCTTTTAAGAATGATAATTACAACGGAGAGCTATAGCGTTGTACAGCCGTATATGTTTAATATCGGATATGAGGAAATGAATGTTTTCATTTTCATTTCAACCTTTATTATAAAGCTTGTTGCGCTTATTTATATTGTCAAAAGCCTTAATATTAAAATTCACGACAGCACGCTGATTGCAATGAGTGTCACGGTGCTTGCTCTTGCAGTTTCGATAAACTTTTTGCCAAACTCGATTTTTGATTCATACTATTATTTGAGCTTGCAGCTGCTTTCGCTTGTAATTGATTTGTATACGATAAACAGATTGTGCATTGAGATTGTCAAAAAGACGCAATATGCATTTTTGTATCTGTTTTCGTATTTGTTCCTTGTGTTCGGCTTAACCATTGACGTCATATACACAAACGGCAAGATAGGAATAAACTGCTCGTCGGTAATGCCCGTATGTGTGTTCGCTTTTTCACTTGTAACGCTTGTAATACATGCGCTTAAAATAAGAAGATTTTACAATTATGCAATTAAAGCGAGAAGTCTTGAGGCGGAGCTTGAAAGAGCCAATACAGCGGTAATGATTTCTCAAATTCAACCGCATTTCCTTTACAATGCGTTGAACACCATTAAATCATTGATTAAAAGAGATCCTAAAAAAGCGGAAAAGGCCGTTATCGATTTTTCACTTTATCTTAGGGGCAATATGGACAGCCTTACTCAAAAGGATCCGATACCGTTCAGGGAAGAATTGGAGCACGTTAAGTATTATTGTAATATAGAGAGGCTTCGTTTTCAGGATAAGCTTGATATTTATTATGAAATAGGACCTGATTCCTTTTTTGTACCGACCTTAAGCCTTCAGCCGATAGTCGAAAATGCCATAAAGCACGGCGTGACAAAGAAGCCCGAGGGCGGGACGGTAACTGTTTCAACCTATGAGGACGATAAAAACTTCTATATCAAGGTTGAGGATGACGGCAAGGGCTTTGATGTAAGCACGCTTGATAAAGACAAAAATGACGGCAGGTCGCATATCGGAATTTCCAATATTAAGCAACGCTTTTCCGATATAATGGGCGGCACAGTTTCCATAGAAAGCAAAGAGGGAGTGGGCACACGGGTTACAGTAACGCTTCCGAAGGATAAAAATGTAGAAACGCTCAAGCAGAGTCTTGAGCTGCAAAGCAATAAAGATATTTTCGGGGAGATGAATATATGAACATTATTGCGGTAGATGATGAAAACCTCGTTCTCGAGGATATAAAGGATATTTGTGAGGGCTTTGATTTCGTAACGAGCGTAAACACCTTTTCAAATCCTGCCGACGCACTTGAATACACGGTGCTCAATACCGTTGACGTTGCGTTTTTGGATATTGAAATGCCCGTTATGTCGGGAATTGAGCTTGCAAAACGCTTTAACAGAATAAGACCCGATATTAAAATTATTTTTGTTACGGGATTTAAGGAGTATGCATACTACGCTTTCGGAGTCAATGCGATAGGCTATATTCTCAAGCCCTTTTCCGACGATATGATACTCGAACAGCTCAATAAAATAAGACCTGACATTCCGCACAGATACGGACCTAAGGTGTTTGTAAAAACCTTTGGATATTTCGATGTGTTTGTAGACGGTAAGCCGATGCACTTTTCATCGTCAAAGTCAAAGGAGCTGTTAGCACTTCTCGTTGATAGGCGAGGCGGTTCCGTCAGCACTGAAAATGCCGTATCCGCACTCTGGCCTGACAGAGCTTATGACGAGTCTGTTCAAAGCCTTTTCAGAAAGGTGCTGAAAAGCCTGAGAACCGCACTTTCGGACGCAGGGGTGCTCGATATTCTTATTGACGCAAGAAATCAGCGAAGCGTTGACACGTCAAAATTTGATTGCGACAGCTACAAGCTTTTCAGGGATGATCCCGAAGCAATCAAGGAATATCAAAACGAATATATGAACGGCTATGCTTGGGCAAAGCAAACTAAGCAGCATATAGATAATTTACTCGGGAGGAATTAAAAATGTTATCTGATATTGAAATTGCTCAAAAAGCAAAATGCTTACCGATTAAGGAAATAGCTAAGAGTCTTTCCATTGAAGAGGACGACCTTGAGCTTTACGGAAAATATAAGGCAAAGCTTCCGCTTTCGCTTGTCGATAAATATTCCGACAGACCTGACGGAAAGCTTATACTTGTAACAGCAATAAACCCCACGCCTGCCGGAGAGGGCAAAACAACCGTTACCGTCGGCTTGGGCGAGGCTATGAGCAAAATCGGTAAAAATGCAGTTATCGCACTGCGTGAACCGTCAATGGGACCTGTTTTCGGAATTAAAGGCGGTGCGGCAGGCGGCGGATACGCTCAGGTTATTCCTATGGAGGATATTAACCTGCATTTTACAGGCGATATGCACGCTATTACTGCCGCTAACAACTTGCTTTGTGCGATTATAGACAACCATATTCAACAGGGCAACGAGCTGTCGATTGACCCGAGAAGAATACTCTTTAAGCGTTGCCTTGATATGAACGACAGAGCATTGAGGAATGTAATTGTCGGTCTTGGCGGTAAGCTCAACGGTGTTCCGAGAGAGGACGGCTTTATGATTACCGTTGCTTCCGAGGTTATGGCTATACTTTGCCTTGCAAGCGATATAGACGACTTGAAGCTTCGTTTGGGCAGAATACTTGTTGCGTACACCTATGACGGAAAGCCTGTATATGCAAAGGATTTGCAGGTCGTCGGTGCAATGGCGGCACTTTTGAAGGACGCTATTAAGCCAAACCTTGTTCAGACGCTCGAAAATACCCCTGCGCTTATGCACGGCGGTCCTTTTGCAAATATTGCGCACGGCTGTAATTCTGTTACGGCTACAAAGCTCGGCTTAAAGCTTGCCGATTACTGCATAACCGAAGCAGGCTTCGGTGCTGACCTCGGCGCTGAAAAATTCCTTGATATTAAATGCAGATATGCAGGACTTAAACCCTCGTGTATAGTTATTGTCGCTACAATTCGTGCACTTAAATACAACGGCGGCGTTGCAAAGAGCGATTTGAAATATGAAAATGTTTCGGCTCTTGAAAAGGGTATTGTAAACCTGCAAACTCATATTGAAAATATGAAAAAATACGGTGTCCCCGTCGTTGTTGCGATAAATCGCTTTATGACAGATACTGACGAAGAAATTAAGTTCATTGAGGATTTCTGCGAAAAGCAGGATGTGCTTGTGTCTCTTACCGAGGTATTTGCAAACGGCGGAAACGGCGGCGTTGACCTTGCCAAAAAGGTTGTTAAGACGATTGAGGAAAAGCCGTCAGATTTCAAGCCGCTTTACGATGCGGAGCTTCCGATTAAAGAAAAGCTTGATATTATCGCCCGTGAAATATACAGAGCAGACGGGGTTGTCTATACAAAATCTGCCGAAAAGGCGATTGCCGAAATTGAGACACTCGGAAAGGATAAGCTTCCCGTGTGCGTTGCAAAAACTCAGTATTCGCTCTCGGACGATCAGACAAAGCTCGGTAAACCAGAAAACTTTACAATTACCGTTCGTGACGTCAGACTTTCGGCAGGTGCAGGCTTTATAGTTGCGTTGACAGGCGACATTATGACAATGCCCGGTCTTTCAAAGCAGCCTGCGGCATACAGCATTGATGTTGACACAGACGGAAATATCAAAGGCTTGTTCTGATAAATGAATATATAAATAAAAAACCGCTAAGGCTGAGTGTTAATAAGGCAATTTTGCTTCAAAACAACATCTTTTCGCACAATAATTCGTTAACCCCCACAGATATGCGTCAGCATTATCTGTGGGGGTTGCCTTTTCTTGTATAAAAAATATATTGTTTTGAAGTGCGTTGCAGTTTCGTAACTATAAAAATCTTTTATGCCGAAGCCGAGAAATGAAGCAAGGCTGTCGCCTTGCGAGGCTTTTTGGCAAAAGCATACCGGATTTTTATGTGAGAAACCAATATTCCCTTATGAACACTCAGCCAATGTATCAGCGGTTTTTGTGTGCTTTTGAATATTTAATTATAAGCCTGCTTTTTGGCGGAGAATATCTTTCTTGTCGGTAAGCTCCCACTTAACGCCCAATTCTTCTCTGCCCATGTGACCGTAAGCTGCAAGCGCTCTGTAAATCGGCTTTCTTAAATCAAGATAGTCAATTATAGCTGCGGGACGAAGGTCAAAGGTTTCGGAAACAATTTCTTCAAGAACATCATCCGAAAGTACGCCTGTGCCGAAGGTGTCAACCATAACCGATACGGGATGAGCAACACCGATTGCATAAGCAAGCTGAACCTCACACTTCTTAGCAAGCTTTGCCGCAACAATGTTCTTTGCAACATATCTTGCCGCATAAGCTGCCGAACGGTCAACCTTTGTCGGGTCTTTACCCGAGAAGCAACCGCCGCCGTGTCTGCCTACGCCGCCGTATGTATCAACGATTATCTTTCTGCCCGTAAGACCGCAGTCTCCTGTGGGTCCGCCCGTAACAAATCTGCCTGTGGGGTTTACATAGATAATTGTATCGTCGTCGAAAAGCTCCTGCGGAATGATGGGCTTGATAACATTTTCAAGAATATCACGTCTGATAGTTTCAAGCTCAACATCGGCGCTGTGCTGTGAAGAAATAACGATAGTGTCAACTCTTACGGGTGTGCCGTCTTCGTTGTATTCAATGGTAACCTGTGTTTTGCCGTCGGCACGAAGATAGGGGAGAGTGCCGTCTTTTCTAACCTTTGTAAGCTGCTTTGCAAGCTTGTGAGCAAGTGAAATTGCAAGGGGCATAAGCTCGGGTGTTTCGTCGCAGGCATAGCCGAACATCATACCCTGATCGCCTGCACCGTGAAGATTGTAGTCCTCCTGCTGTCCCTCTTTAAGCTCGTAAGATTTATCAACGCCTAAGGCTATATCGCTTGACTGCTTGTCGATAAAGGTCGAAACATTGCAGGTGTGAGCGTTAAAGCCCTTTTCGTCGCTGTCGTAGCCGATTTCACATACGACATCTCTTGCGATTTTTTCAATGTCAATATCGGCTGTGGTTGTGATTTCGCCCATTACGGTAATTTGGTTTGTAATGCAGGTTGTTTCACACGCAACTCTGCCGTAGGGGTCTTGCTTGAGGATTTCGTCGAGAACTGCGTCCGAAATATTGTCGCAGATTTTGTCGGGATGACCCTCTGTTACTGATTCTGATGTGAAGAGATACTTTGCCATTTTGGTACTCCTAAAAATTTATTAACATAAAAATAAGCACCTCGAAAGGTGCTTAAAAACACCTTATCTTTCGGATAAACCGTAGGAATTAGCACCTTGCATAAGCAGGTTGCCGTGGCTTCACAGGGCCTGTCCCTCCGCCACTCTCTATAAGGAGATGATTATTTTCTTGTCGCATATATTCTACTACTGTATATGCTCTTTGTCAACAGCATAAACAAGAGTTCAAATATTATTTACACATTCTTGCCCTTGATTACGGGAGAAAGAGGTTTGTAAATCAAGAAGCAGATGACAGCGTTTGCAATTCCCTTGAGGAAGGTAAAGGGAAGATTGAATATTGTAAGCGCCTTTGCGAGTGAGTCTGTACCGGGTAAGATTTCCGAATACATACCGATAATAGCGTCCATGGGCATATGATAGAGAACGACATAAGCGGGATAAACGATAAAATAGTTCATCGGAAGCGAAGCGAGTGCCATAAACAAAGCACCCAGGAAAACGCCGATAACCGCACCTTTACGGGTTTTGTGCTTCTTATAGATAAAGCCTGTCGTGATGCAGAAAACAGAGCCTAAAAGGAAGTTGCATATTTCGCCCACGCTTGCCGATGAGCCAAAGGGGAGGTGGAGAAGATTTTTAATCAGCTCAACCGTTACGCCGTACCACGGACCGATTGCAAACGAGGTAATAAGAGCAGGCAAATCGCTGAAATCAAGCTTCACAAAGCTCGGAATTATCGGTATTGAAAACTCGATAAATTGGAGAATTGCCGCTATTGCGCTCATAATTGCGGTTACTGTGATTTTTCTCAAATCGGATTTTTTTACTTTTGTCATAAGATGACCTCCTAAAAATTTAAGTTGTCATCAAAAAATGCCCCGAGGACAGACCTCGGGGCAAAAAATGTAGCGTAATACATCTTCTTTCATCCGGACTATACCGTCGGTTTCGGAATTTCACCGAATCAGCCGAAAGGCTCGCAGACTTTACTGCCGGTGGGGAATTTCGCCCCGCCCTGAAGACAACTTTTATATTATTATATGACTGTATATCAAAGTTGTCAACAGCAAATGTGCAATAATGCTAAGCTTGGATGCTTTTAAGATGATAAATTGAGTTGACAAGGATGAATTTGTAATGTATTATAAATTTGTAGGCAAATGGTTTTAATAAAATGAAAAGTGTGTACTTATGGGGGTAATGTTATGACAACATTTTTGGTTATAGCTATTATATCTTTAATTATTTATACCATTTTCGGAATGATTTTTACCGAAGTTTTTACTCTTGCACCTATATTTCTCAGTATTGCGATTGTATGCCTGTTTTTGGCATTGAAGCAGGTTTTGGCAGAGGTGCGTGCTTTGTATGAGTTGCTTCATATGGAACTTGATGACATTAAAGAAAAATTATTGTCAGAGAGCACGGAAGAATCGGACAAAGCGGAAGAACCGAAATCATCCGACGAAACAAATGAATAAAATTTAAGAATAAAACTAAAGCTCCGACGCTTGGCATTTGCTTTCGTCGGAGCTGATTTTTTATTTATCGTGTTTCGGCTTTGTCGGTGTCCTTTTTCAGCACTATCAAGCCTATTATAAGAATTATCGGGAAGATACAGCCGTATGCAAGACCGCTTTTAAGCGCCGCACCTTCACTCAAAGCAGGGTTAGCCGATTTGTAAGCCGAGCTTATGAAGCTGATAAGCCACGGACCTGTTCCGCAGCCTATATCGCCGAGCAGGGCGAGTATGCCGAAAAGTCCGCCCGAGCCGTTCGGAAATCTTTTTGCCGTAAGCGAAAATGTACCGGGCCAGAAAAGACTTATCGAAAGTCCCGTAACGGCGCACGCAAGCAGAGAAACCGTGCTGCTGTTTGACAGTGATGCGGTAAGATAGCAGGCGATACACAAAACGGAGAGTGCCGACATAATTTTGACAAGGTCGATTTTGTCGCCGTACAATCCGTAGAACAATCTGCCTGCGCCCATAAGCACCGCAAACAGGCAAGGACCGAGCAAATCGCCCATAAGCTTTGAAACGTGCAAGCCCTCCTCCGCAAAGAAGGACGACCATTGCGACATTGCGATTTCACTTGCGCCTGCGCAAAACATAATAATCATTGCGACGATAAACGCCTTTGATTTCAAAAGCTTCTTAACAGGGATTATCTCGTCATCTTCCATCGGCGGCATAAACGGTACACTCATAAAGTTGAACATATTTATAAGCGGAATAACCGACCAGATTATCGGTAAAATGTTCCAATTATCGCCGCCTGCAAGCTTTATGAAAACGGTTGAAAGCGCAACAACAAGCATCTGTCCCCAACAGTAGAACGAGTGGAGCAGGCTCATGTCAGCCGCTTTTTTATCACTCGGCAGGGACTCGACAATCGGACTTATCGTAACCTCAATCATACCGCTTCCGACGGCGGAAACCATAATTGATACCGCTATCGCAAGGAAATGGTGTGAGGTAATCTCGGGTAAAATTCCGAGCATCACAAGACCTAAAAATGCGAGAAAATGCGAGCACACGGTTATTTTCTTAAACCCGATTTTGTCGATTATTTTAACCGATAAAATATCAATTGCCATTTGCGTTGCGAAGTTTAACATTATTAAGCTTCCAATTGTCGCAAGGTCGATTTTATACTTATCCGAAAAGATTACAAAAAGCAAGGGTGCTAAGTTGTTTATAATCGCCTGCACGAAATAGCCTATGTAACAAGCGATTTTTGTACCCTTAAAGGTTCTTTTTGCCATTTATTCTATACCTCAGTTGATATTATATTTAATTTGCCGTTGATTTCAATGTCGCCCGAGCCTGCAAAGACAAAGAAGCTGTCGCCCTTATGTGCTTCGAGCTTTTCGCCCGAGCTTTCAATCGTACCGCAGCCGTCCGTTACGAGCAATGAAACGAATGAATTGTCGCTTGCAAACAGCCTTTGAGTTCCGTCAATTATGTATTCTTCGACAGTAAATAAGTCACATTTTGTAAGCAGCTGCTTTGTACCGCAAGCCGTTTTTTCTTTTTCTCCGACGGGTTTAATGTCGTATTTCGGCTTTTCGCATTTAGTTACGTCAACCGCTTTATCAATGTGAAGCGGACGGAGATTTCCGTCTTTATCCTTACGCTGATAATCATATACACGGTAAGTTGTGTTGGAATTTTGCTGAATTTCCGTAAGCAAAATACCCGAGCCTATTGCGTGAAGCGTTCCTGCCTCGATAAAAAACATATCGCCCTTGTGGACTTTAACCCTGTTTACAACCTCAAGAAACGTATTGTTTTCAATTCTGTTCTTGAATTCCTCGGAGCTGATTTCACGGTTAAATCCGTATATAAGCTCTGCTCCCTCATCACAATCAAGAATATACCAACATTCGGTCTTTCCGTATTCGCCCTCAACACGCATTGCATATTCGTTATCGGGATGAACTTGAACGGACAGGTCTTTTTTTGCGTCAATCAGCTTTATAAGTATTGGAAAAAAGTCGAATTTTTCACAATCCTTGCCGAGAACGTCTTTACCGCAAAGCTCTATGACCTCGGAGAGAGTCTTACCCTTATATTCTCCGTTTTCGACAATGCTTTCGCCGTCCTTATGACAGGATAACATCCAACCCTCTGCGACTATATCCTTATCGCTTTGAAAGCCGAAGTCCGTTTTTAATTTTGTTCCTCCCCAAAGATAGTCCTTGAGTGCAGGCTTTAGCTTTAGCATTTTACCAACTCCTTAAATAAGTATTTAATATACTATCAAATTTAGATGTTAAGTTCAAGGGGCATAAAAAAAACACTTGTATAAAATTATAATTTGTGTTAGAATATTTTTTGGTGGTTTTTAATGATTTTTATTATATACGGTGCTGTCATTTTTATAGCAACGCTGCTCGGTGCCTTTGTCGGTTTGGGTGGCGGCGTCGTAATTAAGCCTGTTTTGGATGTTATAAATTTTCATCCTTTGGTGCAGGTTGCATTTTTTTCGTCTTGTGCCGTTTTCTCGATGTCGATAACCTCGACGGCAAAGCATCTTAAAAACAAAACGCCTATAAATATGAAATTTGTCCTGCTTTTTGCATTGGGCTCGGTTTTAGGCGGCTTTACGGGTAATAAATTGTTTTCGCTCGCACTTGCGAACAGTTCTTCTCCTAATATTGTCAAGGGAATACAGTCATCTCTTCTCTGTGCTCTTATGATATTGGTTATTGCTTCCGTAAATTTGAACGTTAAGAAATTCAGCATCAAAAATCCTGCTTTAATATCTTTGACGGGACTTTTGCTCGGAATGACCGCCGCTTTCCTCGGAATAGGCGGAGGACCTATCAATGTTGCGGTGCTGACTATTCTTTTTTCTTTTACAATGAGAGACGCCGCCGTTTACTCGGTAGCGATTATTTTCTTCTCACAGCTGTCAAATTTGATAACAAGCTTTGTAAATACGCATTTTGAGGGATTCGATGTCAAGTATTTGCTTGTAATTATTCCGGCTGCGATTTTAGGCGGATTTTTCGGAGCTAAGCTCAACAGAAAGTGTAATGAAAAAACAATAAGAACCGTGTTTACGGCTTCTGTTTGTGCCGTGGCGGCTTTGAGCCTTTACAATGCCGTTACCGCATTTATAAAATAAGGAAATGAGGGTTAGAATTTGAGACCGAATATAATTTTTTATTTCAGCGACCAACAGCGCTGGGATACCGTAAATGAAACGGCAACGCCTAATTTGATGAAGCTTGCCGAGGACGGTATAAAGTTTGAAAACTCTTATACCTGTCAGCCCGTTTGCGGTCCTGCAAGAGCGTGCCTGCAAACAGGCGTTTACGCAACGCAGAACAAGTGCTATTGGAACGGAATACCTCTTCCGCAGGATATTAAACCGCTTGCGGAGTATTTTAATGAGGCAGGCTATGAAACCGCTTACGTCGGTAAATGGCATCTTGCTTCCGACAGGCTTCCGAATATCGGCTTCCATTGTGAAAAAACCGCTATTCCGAAGGAGCTTCAGGGCGGATATAAGGATTGGTGGCGTGCTGCCGACGTGCTTGAATTTACTTCGCACGGTTACGACGGATATGTCTTTGATGCAGAGGGTAATAAACTTGACTTTAAGGGTTACAGAGCCGATTGCATAAATGATTTTGCATTGGAATACCTTGACCAAAAAACCTCCGACAAGCCGTTCTTTATGTTTGTCTCTCAAATTGAGCCTCATCATCAGAACGACCACCATTGCTACGAAGGACCTAAGGATGTTGTTCCTAAGTTTAAGGATTATCCCTTGCCCGATGATTTGACCTTCTTAAAGGGCGATTACAAAGAGATGTATCCCGACTATATGGCGGCGATAAACAGCCTTGACAGCAACGTCGGAAGATTGGTTGAAAAGCTTAAAGAAAAAGGGCTTTACGATAATACCGTTATCATTTATACAAGCGATCACGGCTCTCATTTTAAGACGAGAAACCTTGAATATAAGCGTTCTTGTCACGACAGCGCAACGCATACGCCGTTGATTATCGAGGGCGGCGCATTTAAGGGCGGTAAGGTTGACTCAAGACTTGTAAGCCTTATAGATTTACCGCCTACATTGCTTGATATAGCTGGCATTGATATACCCGACAGCTATATGGGTAAATCGCTTTTGAAGGAGCTTGAAACGGGCGAGGAACGTGATTGCGTATTCATGCAGATAAGCGAAAGCCAATGCGGCCGTGCCATCAGAACGAAGAAGTATAAATATGCAATAAGAACTCTTGCGCCTACGGGCTATGCTTTGCATAAAGCGTCGGTATATTTTGAAGATTATCTTTACGACCTTGAAAAAGACCCGATTGAAAAGTATAATCTTATAAAAGACCCGAAATATGCTTCCGAGAGAAAGAAGCTCAAAGAAATGCTCATTAGGGAAATGACTGCGGCAGGGGAGAAAGAGCCTAAAATTTTGCCGGCTGTCTTTACCCGTAAAAAATAAAAAGGTATTTAGGAGACTGTAATGGAAAAAACTTATTTGACGCTAAAGGAAAAAATAACATTTCCGCTTGCGGCTTTCGGCCGTAGCGGCGTTTACACGATTATGTCAATGTTCTTGCTTATATTCTATACGGATGCGGCAGGACTTGACCCGATTCACGCAGGAAACATCATTCTTGCAGGACGTATCTTCGACGCACTCAACGATCCGCTTATGGGTATGATCGTTGACCGCACACATTCAAAATGGGGCAAGATGAGACCTTATCTTCTGTTCTCACCCGTTCCGATTGCGGTTACAACAATTCTTTTGTTCTTTGCACCTCAGTTTTCGTCTTACTCTGCAAAGGTAGCTTATGCGGCTGTAACATATATCCTTTGGGGTGTTGCTTTCACAATTCAGGACGTTCCGTTCTGGGGCTTGAGCTCGGTTATTACACCGAACGAGGTCGAGAGAACAAGATTTTTGTCAAACGGCAGACTCGGCAGTACCGCAGGCGGTATTCTTCCCACCGTGCTTATCCCGATTCTTGTCGCTGAAAACGCTCTCGGCTTGAGAAAGGGCTATTTTGTATCGGCAATAATCTTCGGAACAATTGCGGCTGTTCTTTCAATCATTCCTTTCTTTACGGCAAAGGAAAGAGTGCACGAGGAGAGACAGGACACAAGAAGCTTTAAGGAAAACTTCCGTCTTATCGGTAAAAACAAGGTGCTTATTATCGTTATCCTCTCGGCTGTTCTCGGCTCGACAATGGTAATGGCAAATGTTTGCGCTACATATATCCATTATTATCTTATCGGCGTTGAAAATTACGGAATTATCCCCAACGGCTTCAAAATGACCTCACTCACAGTTGCGGTCGGTATAGGAATGGTTCCCGCAATGATAATTATGCCTGCATTGAGAAAACGCTTCTCACTTAAAGCGATTTATATCGGTTCGTCGATATTCGGCATAATTTCTCACGTTGCTTTTTGGTTTATCGGCTACAACAACATTTATCTTGTACTTCTTTGCCTTGTGTTTATGGGTGTTCCGCTTGGTATTTACAACGTTATTACGTATGCACTTATCGCAGACAGCGTTGACTATATCGAATGGAAAACAGGCGAGAGAGCAGACGGCGTTTGCTTCGCTTTCCAAACACTTTTGAGCAAGGTTTCGGCAGGACTTGCAACTTATGCTGTCAGCGTTGTTCTTAAAGTCAGCGAGTTTCAGGCTCCTATCGACGGTATTATTCAGGTTCAGTCCGAAAAGACAAAAACAGGTCTTTTCTTTATGATTACCATTTTGCCTGCAATCGGATTTGCTCTTACGATGATTCCGATGTTCTTCAACGATTACACAGGTGAAAAGAAAGAGAAAATCCAAAAAGAACTTGAATTCCGCAGATTGAGAGCTAACACGGTAAGCGAGCCCGTGGCTGAAGAAAAGTAATTTTATTAGGTAAATTGTACTAAAAGACAAGCGACTTTTGCGGTTGCTTGTCTTTTTTTGAGAATTTTTGCAAGAAATGAAAAACAATATTGCATATTTTAATATAATGTATTAAAATACTATTTGATTTAATATGAAAATAAATTTTGAGGTGTGAATTTATGCAATATTCTCAGATGAGCAATCCGGAATTGGCTGCCGAATTCAACGAATTGAAAAAACAGTATGAAGAGCTCAAGGCACAAAATTTGAAGCTTGATATGTCAAGAGGAAAGCCTGCCGGTGAGCAGCTTGATTTGACAATGAATATGCTTAAAGAGGTTATCGGCGTATGCGATTGTAAGAGCGAAAGCGGCTTGGATTGCAGAAACTACGGTGTTCTCGACGGTATTCCCGAGTGCAAGAGACTTTTTGCTGAAATGCTTGAGGTTGACAGCGATAATATAATCCTCGGCGGTACATCTTCGCTTACTCTTATGTTTGATTATATTACACAGTGTATGCTCACAGGCGCAGGCGACAAGCCGTGGAGCCAGCAGGGCGACATTAAGTTCATTTGCAATGTTCCCGGTTATGACAGACACTTCGGAATTTGCGAATATTACGGAATTAAAATGATAAACGTTCCCATGCTTTCTGACGGTCCCGATGTTGAAAAGATTGCGGAGCTTGTTAAGGACAGAAGCGTTAAGGGTATGTTCTGCGTACCGAAGTATTCAAACCCCACGGGTGTTACCTATTCTGATGAAAAAATCCGTGCGTTGGCTGCTTTGAAGCCTGCCGCAAAGGATTTCAGAGTTATTTGGGATAACGCATATATAGTTCACGATTTCTTGGAAAACCCCGACAAGGTTCTCAATATCTTTGAGGCTTGCAAGGAATTCGGCACAGAGGATTATTTCATAGAATTTACTTCTACATCAAAAATAAGCTTCCCCGGTGCAGGTGTATCCTGTCTTGCGGCTTCCGATAAGAATATTCAGATGATTAAAAAGAGATTTAACACTCAGATGATAGGTCACGATAAGCTTAATCAGTTAAGACACGCTAAATATTTCAAAAACCTTGACGGAATTAAGGCTCATATGAAAAAGCACGCAGCTCTTATCGAGCCTAAGTTCAATGTTGTTATTGATACATTCGAAAAGGAGCTTGCAGGTACGGGTCTTGCTTCTTGGACAAAGCCGAACGGCGGATATTTCATCAGCCTTGACACTCAGCAGTGCAGCGCAATGAGAGTCGGCGAGCTTTGTAAGTCGCTCGGCGTTGTGCTTACAAGCGTTGGCGCAACCTATCCCTACGGCAAAGATCCCGAGGATAAAAACATCCGTATCGCACCGACATTCCCGAGTGTAACGGACATTGGCAGGGCGGCAGAAGTGCTTTGTCTTTGCATAAAGCTTGCAACAATCGAAAAAATGATGTAAACTGTTATCACAGGGGAAAATTATTCATATAATTTTTTAACGGTGATAATATGAGCTTTTTAGAACAGAATAAAGAATTTGCCAAAGCAAAGCCGTTTGTAACGGCGGTTATTGTTGCGGCAGGTAACTCAACAAGAATGGGCGGCGTCAATAAGCAGTTTTTGCTTATTGACGGCGTCCCTGTGCTTATAAGGACTCTTTTGGCATTCTCTCAAAGCGATATAATTGACGAAATCATAGTTGCGGCGAGGGAGGAGGACATTCCTAAAATGTTCGCTATGATAAAGGAGTACAAGGTCTTAAAGGTAACAGATATAGTCAAGGGCGGAAAAACACGTCAGGAAAGCGTTTTTAATGCGATACGGCGCAGTTCTCCGCTTTCGGAATACTTTGCCATTCACGACGGCGCAAGGCCGCTTGTAACCGAAAAAATAATCGAGGATACCGTTCGTGAGGCATTTTCAACAGGTGCTGCGGCAACGGGCGTCAGAGTAAAGGATACGGTTAAGGTTGTAAACGAAAACGGCTTTATAACCGCAACGCCGGACAGAAATTATCTTTGGGCGGTACATACTCCGCAGGTGTTTGAACGACGTCTTTATCTGTCTGCGATTGACAATGTGTTAAATTCCGAGATGTTTACGGATGATTGTAAGCTTTTGGAGGAATACGGTGCAGAGGTTAAAATGGTTGAGGGCAGTTATGAAAACATTAAAATCACAACGCTCGAGGACACCGATGTTGCACAGGCGATTTTATATAGGAGGGAACAGCTATGATTAGAATAGGGCACGGCTATGACGTTCATAAGCTGGTTGAGGGCAGAAAGCTCATTTTGGGCGGAGTTGAAATTGAAAATAACGGAATAGGTCTTTTGGGACATTCGGACGCCGATGTGCTTTTGCACGCTGTTTCCGATGCACTTTTGGGCGCTGCGGCATACGGCGATATCGGAAAGCATTTTCCCGATACGGACGAAAAATATAAAAATGCGGACAGCCTTAGATTGCTGAAATGCGTATACGGGCTTTTGAAGGAAAACGGTTATCATATTGTCAATCTTGACGCAACCGTTTTGGCACAGGCGCCGAAGCTTGCACCGTATATTGTAAAAATGCGTGAGAACATTGCCGAAGCACTTGATTTGGACGTGGATTTTGTCAGCGTTAAAGCCACTACCGAAGAGGGTTTGGGCTTTACGGGAGCAAAGCAGGGCATTGCGGCTCATTGTGTTTGCCTGATAGAAAAATAACCTTTCAGAGATGATGAAAATCATCTCTTTTTTTATTGAATTTTATTGACGGCGTATAATTCACTTTGATATAATGACATTATAAAACGGTAAAGGAAAAAGCGATGGAGAAATACTACGATTACAGTGATCACATTGAAAAGGCTATGAGCTCATTCTCAAATGAGAAAACTAATTTTGTGTTCAAAAGAAGAGTTCTTGACGAGATGGAGCTTCGTACAAAAGAGGTTATAAAAAGGGGACTCGGCGATAAGAGGGTTGCCCATGACTTGATTATGGACGAATATAATCCGCAGAGAATTGTCAAGGATTATTATGAGTACCTTGAAGATATAAAAGAAAAGAAAAAGATTAAATATACGCCTATCGCTGCAGTTGCCTGCATACTTTTGTCTGTACTTGTGTTTTTGATTATAGGCTTTGTTACGGACGTATGGCATCCCACATGGCTTATAATTGAGGGAACGGCTACCGCAGGAGTTATGGCAATTATGCTTACGGCAGTTACAATTTTAAGACGACACAAGAAGTTTTATGCGATTATGAGAGCTCTTGTTGCAGGCTCTGTTATGGTCGGAACGCAATTTCTGTTCCTGTTTATCAGAATTTTGTTCGATAACGAGCAAGCGTACCTCATTTTCTTGTTTGCACTTGCTATGATGTTTATCGGCGACCTTGTTCTTGCCACCGTGACAAAGCAAAGGCTTGTTTTTGTAAATTACCTTATTACAATTCCGCTTGTTTTCATTTTTGCGTTTGTTATTTTCGGCTTGATAACGGGTCTTTGGAGTGTGGGAAGAATACTTATTATAATCGGTTTTGTCCTTGATATCGGCGTTATAATACAGCTTGCAATCAGGAATAAAAAGCTTGCGTATAATCCGGAGGAGGAAGAATGATGGTAAAAAAGTTAAATGCCGAGCTTTGGGATAAAATGCACTACCTTTTCCGTGATTTTAACGACAGAATGGTTCACGTTGAGCTTCATTACGATTTTGAAATTGATATTGAAGCGTTGAAAACGGTGCTTATCTGCTTTCTTGAAAAAGCGCCTGTTTTGCATTCTTCGTTTGTCGATAATAAATTCAAAACCTATTGGAAAGTAAAAGATTACAGCATTGACGATGTACTTCATGTTTCGACTCCCGACAATCTTGACGAGGCAATAAACGATTTCCTGACGCAGTATATTCCGCCTGAAAACGACCTGCAAATTCAAGTTGCCGTGTTCTTTCACGACGGAAAATCCGTGCTTTGCATCGTAGAAAATCATATGTGTATGGACGGCGGAGATTTCAAGTATTTTTTGAAGGCTCTTTGCAAGAATTATAACGATTACGTTGAGAAGGGAATAAGCCCGATAGAATTAAAATCAGGCTCACGTTCTTTTGAAGAGGTTTATGACGATTTCTCAAAGACCGAAAAGAAAATGGCGCAAAATCTTTACAAAAACGTGTGTGCGAAAGACAATCACAAATTTCCCCTTACAGAGGACAACATAAAAGACCGTTCGTTTATAGCGAGAAGAAAAATTGGCAAGGAAAGATTTGCACGCTTTAGAGCTTCCGGCAAAAAGCTCGGCGCAACCGTAAACGATATGCTTGTTACGGCTTATTTTTACAGCCTCTATGAGCTTGCCGGCTTTGGCAGAGATGAGAGCGTAACAATTTCCTGCGCTATCGATTTAAGACGTCACATGAAGGACACAAGCGATACGGGAATTACAAACCAAACGGCGTTTATGCAGTGCAATATTCCCGAGCTCGGCGAGGATATTTTCCAAACGCTTGAATACACCAAGCAGAGCGTTGCCAAGTTCAAAAAAGATAAGTTTATGGGACTTTACGGCTTACCGCTTTTGAAGCTCGGATACAGCATTATGCCTCAAATGGCTTCGGAAGAGGTTATTAAAATAGGCTACTCCAATCCGCTTATTGCCATGAGTAATATCGGAGTTCTTGAAACCGATAAGCTTTCGCTTGACGGACATGAGCCGACGGACGGCTTTATGACGGGTGCGGTAAAATATAAGCCGTATGTTCTTCTTTCGGCTACGTCCATAAACTCCGAACTGACGCTTTCAATGTGTGTACGAGGCAATGAGCAGGACGAAAAAATAGTAAACGATTTCTTTGACCTTATGGACAAGAATATAGATGTGCTTTCATCAAAGGCATAGGGTGTTGAGGTAAAATAATGAATATTCTCCATATGAGATATGCGGTTGAGGTCGCAAAATACGGCTCTATAAACAAGGCGAGTGAAAAACTTCTTATCGCTCAGCCGAATTTGAGCCGTTCGATAAAAGAGCTTGAGGCGGAGCTTGGCATTACTATTTTTGACAGAAGCACAAAGGGTATGATGCTCACTCTCGAGGGACAGCGTTTTATCGGTTACGCCAAAAATATATTAAAGCAGATTGACAACGTTGAAAAAATATATAAGGAAAATGCAGGTGTAGAGCGTAAGTCCTTTTCTGTTTCTGTTCCGAGAGCAACCTATATATCCGACGCTTTCGCACAGTTTTCAAAAATGCTCGGAGAAAAGCCTGTCGAGGTTTTCTATAAGGAAACCAATTCATCAAGGACAATAACCAATGTTGTTTCTGACAATTATAAGCTCGGAATTGTGCGCTTTGCGGAAAACTACGAAAAATATTTTACAGCTTTATTTGAGGAAAAAAATCTCAAGTATGAAGACATTGTAAGCTTCGGATATGTGCTTGTAATGAGTGAAAACAGTCCGCTTGCACAAAAAGAGGTCATACATTTTGAGGATTTGCATCCGTTTATTGAAATCGGACACGCAGACCCGTATGTTCCGTCGCTTTCGCTTGCGGAGGTTAAAAAAGAAGAGCTGCCCGATGACGGGGAGAGGCGAATTTTCGTTTTTGAAAGAGCGAGTCAGTTTTCCGTGCTTTCAAAGAACGAGCAGACGTTTATGTGGGTATCTCCTTTGCCCGAGGACATTTTGAAACGCTATTCTCTTGTGCAAAAAATTTGCCCCGATAACAAGAAAAAATATAAGGATATGCTCATATATCATAAGGACTATAAGCTTACCGAGCTCGACCGTAAATTTATAGCCGAAGTGCGTGCATCAACGTCGGAATGTATCGACATATATCAAAATTGATATAACGGTATACGAATTTAATTATTCACATTTTCAAAACTAATTGTTAAAATATTAACAATGAAATTTTGGAGGTCTGAATATGAGTACTAAAGAATACAAAATCGTTGATTCGGTAGAAACTCTTGAAGAAGCAATTGCCCGTGTAAGGGAAGCACAGAAGGAGTTTTCAACCTACACTCAGGAACAGGTAGATAAAATCTTCCTTGCTGCCGCTACCGCTGCCAATCAGCAGAGAATTCCGCTTGCTAAATTAGCAGTTGAGGAAACGGGAATGGGCGTTGTAGAGGACAAGGTTATTAAGAACCATTACGCTTCGGAGTATATCTATAATGCGTACAGAGAAACAAAAACCTGCGGTGTTCTTGAAGAGGACAAGGCATACGGAATTAAAAAGATTGCAGAGCCTATCGGTCTTGTTGCTGCGGTAATCCCGACAACAAACCCGACCTCAACCGCAATTTTCAAAACTCTTATTTCTCTTAAAACAAGAAACGGTATTATTATAAGCCCCCATCCGAGAGCAAAGGGCTCAACAATCGCTGCCGCAAAGGTTGTTCTTGAAGCAGCTGTAAAGGCAGGTGCTCCCGAGGGCATTATTTCTTGGATTGACGTTCCGAGCCTTGAAATGACTAACCTTCTTATGAAAGAGGCTGACATCATTCTCGCAACAGGCGGTCCCGGAATGGTTAAGGCTGCTTATTCGTCAGGTAAGCCCGCACTCGGCGTCGGCGCAGGTAACACTCCCGCAATTATCGACGATACAGCCGATATTCTTCTTGCAGTTAACTCAATTATTCACTCAAAGACCTTTGATAACGGTATGATTTGTGCTTCCGAGCAGTCCGTAATCGTTCTCGACAAGGTATATGATCAGGTTAAAAAGGAATTTGCGACAAGAGGCTGCTATTTCCTCAATGACGCTGAAATTGAAAAGGTAAGAAAGACTATTCTTATAAACGGCGCACTTAACGCAAAAATCGTAGGTCAAAAGGCAGCTAAGATTGCAGAGCTTGCAGGCGTTACTGTTCCCGAGGGCACAAAAATTCTTATCGGTGAGGTTGAAAGCGTTGACCTTTCCGAAGAGTTTGCTCACGAGAAGCTTTCTCCTGTTCTTGCAATGTACAGAGCAAAGAATATCGAGGACGCATTCCAAAAGGCTGAAAAGCTTGTTGCTGACGGCGGTTACGGTCATACATCTTCAATCTATCTTGACCCCGTTACAGAAACAGCGAAGCTTGACGAATTTGCTTCCCGCATGAAGACCTGCCGTATTCTTGTAAATACACCTTCTTCACAGGGCGGTATCGGTGATTTGTACAACTTTAAGCTTACTCCCTCGCTCACACTCGGCTGTGGCTCTTGGGGCGGTAACTCCGTAAGTGAAAACGTAGGAGTTAAGCATCTCATCAATATCAAGACTGTTGCAGAAAGAAGGGAAAATATGCTTTGGTTCAGAGCTCCTGAAAAGGTTTATATCAAGAAGGGATGTCTCCCTGTTGCCCTTGACGAGCTTAAAACGGTTATGGGCAAGAAAAAGGCATTTATCGTAACAGATAGCTTCCTTTACAATAACGGCTATACAAAGCCGATTACAGATAAGCTTGACGAAATGGGTATTCAGCACACCACATTCTTTGAGGTTGCTCCCGACCCGACTCTCGGCTGTGCTATGAAGGGTGCAGAGCAGATGAGAGCGTTCCAACCCGATGTTATTATCGCACTCGGCGGCGGCTCGGCAATGGACGCAGGCAAGATTATGTGGGTTCTCTATGAGCATCCCGAAGCTGACTTTATGGATATGGCAATGCGCTTTCAGGATATCCGTAAGCGTATTTATACCTTCCCGAAGATGGGCGAAAAGGCTTATTTCATAGCTATCCCCACATCAGCAGGTACAGGCTCTGAGGTTACTCCCTTCGCAGTTATCACAGACGAAAAAACAGGCGTTAAGTATCCGCTTGCCGATTATCAGCTTCTTCCCAATATGTCTATTATCGACGCTGATTTCCATATGAGTGCACCTAAGGGACTTACTTCGGCTTCAGGTATCGACGCTGTAACACATGCTCTTGAGGCTTATGCTTCAATTATGGCAACCGACTACACAGACGGTCTTGCTCTCAAGGCTCTTAAAACAATCTTTGAGTATCTTCCCAGAGCTTACGACAACGGTCCTAACGACCCCGAGGCTCGTGAGAAGATGGCAAATGCAGCTACTATGGCAGGTATGGCTTTCGCAAACGCATTCCTCGGCGTATGCCACTCGATGGCTCATAAGCTCGGTGCGTTCCACCATATTCCTCACGGTATTGCAAATGCTCTTATGATTGATGAGGTTCTTCGCTTCAACTCCTCCGAGGTTCCTACAAAGATGGGTACATTCTCACAGTATGACCATCCGCACACTCTCAGAAGATATGCAGAGGTTGCCGAGTATCTCGGAATTAAGGGCAAGAACGATCAGGAAAAGGTTGATAATCTCATAAAGGCTATTGACGAGCTCAAGGCAAGAGTAGGCATTAAGCCCACAATCAAGGATTATGTTCCGGACGAAAAGGACTTCCTTGACAGACTTGACGCAATGTGCGAGCAGGCATTCGACGATCAGTGCACAGGTGCTAACCCGAGATATCCGCTTATCAGCGAAATCAAGCAGATGTATCTTGACGCATATTACGGAAAGACCTTTGTTGAGACTGAAAAGCCCGATGCAAAGCAGTTAAAAGGCAAAAAATAAACTTTGACATATTAAGGAGGTTTGTTTTATGAAATTAGATAATGTTATTGCTGTCAGAAAAGCAAAAAAGGTTTACAGAGACGGAGATAAGTGCATAAAGGTCTTTGATAAGGATTATTCAAAGGCTGATGTTCTTAACGAGGCTCTCAATCAGGCGAGAATTGAGGAAACGGGACTTAATATTCCTAAGGTTCTTGAGGTTACAACGATTGACGGAAAATGGGCTATTGTTTCAGATTTCATAGAGGGCGTAACATTAGCTGAGCTTATGGAGAAAAATCCCGATAAGCTTGATGAATATCTCAATGTTCTTGTTGATGTACAGCTTGAAATTCAGTCAAAGACCTGCCCTTTGCTCAATAAATTAAAGGATAAGATGAACAGAAAAATCTCCGAGGCTGATCTTGACGCCACAACGAGATATGAGCTTCATTCACGTCTTGAGGGTATGCCAAAGCATAATAAGGTTTGCCACGGCGATATTAACCCCTCAAACATCATTGTTACAAATGACGGCAAGTACTATATAATTGACTGGTCACACGCTACTCAGGGTAACGCTTCCGCAGATGCTGCAAGAACGTATCTTCTTTTCTGTCTTAAAGAAAATGAAGAAATTGCTAAAAAATATCTTGAAATTTTCTGCAAAAAGAGCGATACTGCTAAGCAGTACGTTGAAAAATGGTTACCGATAGTAGCCGCTTCACAGTCCGTAAAGGGTAACGAGGACGAAAGGCAGTTCCTTTTGAGCTGGACTGATGTTGTAGAGTACAATTGATTTAATAAGTGCGGTTTTTGAATGGAAAAGCTTAGAAAATTTGACACGAAGGTTCAGTACCTTAAATATAAGGTACTGCGTGAGGTCGCAAAACAGGAATGGCAGGGAACTCTTCAGCAAAATTTGCTTGATATATCCGCAATAGTCGTACCCGGCGATGAGCCTACAATGCGTTGCTGCATATATAAAGAAAGAGCGATTTTGGCTGAGCGTATCAAGCTTGCTATGGGCGGCTGTATAAACAGTGCAGGCTGTCTTACTCACGGCGACGAGAAAAACAAGTCGCTTGTTGAGAAATACGGCAAGGCGGCAGAGGACAAGACGATAAACGATGTTGTCTCTAAGCTTTAATTAAATAATTGCAATTTTAACCTCCGATTTTTTTTCGGAGGTTATTTTTTGTAAAAATATAACCCCGTACTTATTAGCACTCAGCCTTGTTTTAGTACGGGGTTGTGTTGTATATGTGATTTTATGAAAGCATCATTCGGTCATTTGCAAATTCGCCGTTACTTGCCTTTGCAAACAAATCGAGAAGGTCTTGAACCTTGAGATTTTTCTTTTCTTCGCCTGATACGTCATAGATAATCTTGCCGTCATACATCATAATAAGTCTGTTTCCGAGCCTTATGGCGTCTTTCATATTATGTGTAACCATAACGGTTGTGATATTGTTCTCTGTGACAATCTCATTGGTTATTTTAAGCACCTTTGCCGCAGTAGCAGGGTCAAGTGCCGCTGTGTGTTCGTCAAGAAGCAAGAGCTTCGGATGCATAAGCGAAGCCATAATAAGCGTTATAGCCTGCCTTTGACCGCCCGAAAGAAGTCCGACCTTTGATGAAAGTCTGTCCTCAAGACCTAAATCAAGCTTTTTGAGGATTTCTCTGTATTCCTCACGTTCTTTCTTTGTAACGCCGTTTTTAAGAGTTCTCTTTTTGCCTCTCCTTGCGGCGATAGAAAGGTTTTCGTCTATCTGCATATCAGCGGCAGTACCTGTCATAGGGTCTTGGAAAACTCTGCTCATATACTTTGCACGCTTGTATTCGGGAAGCTTTGTAATATCCTCGCCGTCAACCTTGATTGTGCCGCAGTCAACGGGATAAACACCTGCGATCATATTAAACAGCGTGGATTTACCTGCGCCGTTACCGCCGATTACGGTTACAAAATCGCCCTCGTTAAGTGTTAAATCAATACCCGTAAGGGCTTTCTTTTCGTTTATTGTACCGGGATTAAATGTTTTATATACGCCTTTAATTTCAAGCATTCTGAGCACCTGCCTTTTCATCATTCTTTACATGCTTTGCAGCAACCTTTGCTTTCCAATGGGGAAGACCGAGGAAAATAGCAACAACGCAAGCCGAAAGAAGCTTCAGGTCATTAGCGTTCAAGCCGAGCTTGAGAACAAGAGCAATGACTATGTAGTAGATAACTCCGCCGATAACCGCCGAGAGAAGTCTCAAAGCAAAATTCTTGAAAAGCTTGCCGAAAATAACTTCGCCGATGATAACAGCCGCAAGACCGATAACGATTGCGCCTCTGCCCATATTTATATCTGCACAGCCGTTAAACTGAGCAAGTAACGCACCCGACATTGCAACGATACCGTTTGAAAGGACAAGACCGATAATTTTTCTCGAATCGGTATTTATTCCGTTTGCTCTTGCCATAGCTTGATTACAGCCCGTAGCTCTTATGGAGTTACCGAGCTCAGTACCGAAGAACCAATAGAGCACGCCGATAAGCACCGCTACAAATATTGCACATATAAGTATCGTTCTGCCGAGCTCGTCAGCACTTGATGTGATAATAAGGTTAAAGTTTCTTTTGCTTATCGAAGTGTTTGCCTTACCGCTCATTATTCTAAGATTAATTGAGTAAAGCGCAAGCTGCGTAAGAATACCGGCGAGAATTGCGGGTATTCCGAATTTTGTATGAAAAATACCTGTTACAAAACCTGCAAGACAGCCTGTAGCAAACGCTATAAGCAACGCAAGGTAGATATTAACGCCTTTTGTTGTCAGCACAACAAGAACGGCACCGCCCGTTGCAAATGAGCCGTCAACAGTAAGATCTGCAAGATCAAGTATTTTGTATGTAATGTAAACTCCGATAGCCATGATTCCCCAAATGAAGCCTTGAGCTATCGGTGAGGGGAGTGATTGAATAAACTGTAAAACCTGTGTCATATAACTAAATTGCTCCTCATTATAACAAAACGCAAAAGCGATAAGTAACCTTATCGCTTCTGCAAAATGTTACCGTATTAAATTATTTTGCCGAAACAGTAATTGCCTCGTATCCGTCGGGGATAGTAACGCCGATAGCTGCGGCACGGTCAGCCATGTACTTCTTTGTTGTCGAATCTGCGTAAGCGATTTCCATTTCTGCGGGGTTAGCACCGTTTACAAGTATTTCGTAAGCCATAAGACCTGCCTTGTAGCCGATGTCATAGTAGCTGATTGAAAGAGTTGCGACACCGCAGCCTTTGCAAATGCCTTCTTCACCTGCGACAATCGGAACCTTTGCCGGCTCTGTAACAGAATTGATAAGTTCTGTGTTTGAAGCCGCTGTGTTATCTGTCGGGATGTAAAGTGCCTGGCAGTTCTGAACAGCCGACTGTGTAACGGCAAGAACATCGTTTGAGTCAACAAATGTATATACCTTAACCTCGTAGCCGAGAGCTTCAAGCTCGCTCTTAACTATGTCTGACTGATATTTTGAGTTGGGCTCTGCCGAGCAGTAGAGGATACCTACCGTTTTAGCGTTGGGAACAAGCTCTTTAATCATTGCAGCTTGATCTTTAAGCGGAGCCAAGTCAGCTGTACCTGTGACATTGATACCTGTTTTGCCGTTCCAATCACTTATTGCCAATGCTGTTGCATAGTCTGTGATTGATGTGCCGACAATCGGAATTGTGTTTGTAGCTTCCGTAGCAGCTGTAAGAGCAGGAGTTGCGTTTGCAAGGATAAGGTCAACCTTATCTGAAACAAACTTTGATACGATCGTTGTGCAGTTTGTTGATTCACCCGAAGCATTCTGTTCGTCGAAAACTACCTTGTCTCCGAGCTTTTCGGTAAGAGCATCTCTAAAGCCCTTTGTTGCTGCATCGAGAGCTTCATGCTGAGTAAGTTGGCAAATGCCGACTTTATAAACCTTCTCGCCGTTGTTTGCGTTGTTAGTGCATGCGGTAAAGCAAGCTACAACAATAACTGCAACAAGCAAGACGCTGATAATTGCCTTAAATGTCTTTTTCATAATGATTTTTCCTTCACTATAAATTTGTTTAGCGCTTTCAATCGCTAAAGTATGTGAATAATTATAATATCATTATTTTATGTTGTCAAGAGTATTTGTAAATAAAATTAACAACCTGCTGAATTTTATCAAATATGCAGACATGTTAAAGAATGCTGAAAGAAATAGAAATCAACAGTATAATTCAAAACAAGCTCCCGTTATATTCAACTTGAATTTTGAATAGGCGTATTGAACTGACTGTTAAGCCGATAATCAATATTGTTGCACCTACAACAGATATAACCTTAACTTGATAAAATAGGCTTAAAAACGAGTGAATTATAATCGGAACACTCATTCCTGCTAATGCTGTACCCATTTCTCTAGAATAGTTTTCAACATCTGTTACATTTGCGTAGTGATATGAATGCAGCACAGATAAATTTCCGCCTTTTACTATTAAACCGACAATTAAAATAGCTACTGCAATCACAAACGAAATAACTGATGTTAAAATGTTTTCGACCTTAATTTCAGTTATAAAGGCTTCGAAAAGGCTTTTTCCGAGAATAAATAAAACCGGCGATATAGCAATTATAAGTAACAGCGTATAAATCGCAACCTGTTTTTTCTGCTTTTTGTTAATTCGCTCATTTTTTCGGATGACTTCAAGCACATTTTCATCTGCGGTTGTTGACAATTTTTCAATATCAATTCTTTTCCCCGAAAGTAATTCGTTTACGCTAACCGAAAAGAACTCGCTTAAAGCCATTAGTGATGACACATCGGGATAACCTTTTCCTGTTTCCCAACGAGAAATTGCTTTGTCTGAAACGTTCAAAGCCTCGGACAACTCTTTTTGTGTCATTCCTCTTTCACTTCGTAATTTTGCTATAAACGCACCGCATTTTGTTGCATCCATAAAAGCACCGCCCTTTCTTTTACTTAAAGAATAACATTACAAGCCTAATAAAGCAACCTATGAATCGTAGAATGGCGAAAAACATTTATTACGGTTGACTGCAATGTATAACAACCTCCCTTGTGTAAAAGAAGGTGGGTTGCCGAGAGGCAACTTTGAGGGATTGTAATTTCACAAATCATTTTTACACGGTAGGACGGTGGCAAAAGCCCTGACGGGCTGAGAAGAGAGAAAAGTGAAGAGTGAAAAGAAGTGGGTGCTTCGCACGGAGTGAATTATAAATCATACCGTAGGGACAGGGCTCGCCCCTGTCCGCAAACCGCAAAAGTTGGTAGCGACAGTGAGCCGTTGTGAGGGCGTTTACAACCGAACAGGCGAGCCGAGCGTGATTTTTGCGGAAAAGGAGGAGCTGCATAGTGAGTGAGAGACAGCCAAAGACTGTTGCGAACGATACGAAGCAAACGACGACGTGCCGTAGGGACAACCCTTGCGGTTGTCCGTAATCCGCAAAAGACAGCCAAAGGCTGTTGCGAACGATACAATACAAACGACGACGAGGTAGGGCGGTGGCTTGCTGCCGCCGTTAAATCACAATAAATCAACGGTTACAAATAATTATATTTTTATATTATATCGTAGGGGTGAACTGTGTTCGCCCGTTTTTAATTTGCTATGAATTGGCAGGCGACCACAGGTCGCCCCTACGACAATATTATAATTTGTGCGAAGCGATAAAAAAATCGCCGCAAGCGATATGTAGCTTGCGACGATGTAAAGGCTATTTATAATAGAAAACGACACTCGATAATTATTAAACGTATATGTAATTGAAAATAAAACCCGAAACAGGGTGGTAGTGAAACAAAGCCGTTGTGAGGGCGTTTACAACCGAACAGGCGACTTGAGCGTGACCTGTTTCGGAAAGGAGGAACGACGGCGTGAGTGAGGGATGGATTTTTCAATAAAAAAAGCCGTCACGAACGATACAAAGTCCGTGACGACGTCAACGGCAACGATTTATGTTCGCCTTTCGGCGAGGGGGTTCAAGTCCCATCATTCCTTTTACAAACAAATAAAAATAGCAAGCAATTTTTATTGCTTGCTATTTTTGGTGCAGAAGATGGGACTTGAACCCACACGAACTCACATTCACAGGCTTCTGAGACCTGAGCGTCTGCCTATTCCGCCACTTCTGCAAATATATTCAAAGCGTCTTTTGACGCCCGAATATAATATCATTTTTACGAGTTGTTGTCAATAAAACAATTTTTGAAATCTTCTTTAATAAACCTTGCGACGCTGTTTTCGTTATTAGAGCCTATAATTTGTGTTGCAACCGCCTTTAATTCATCAACTGCATTGCCGACTGCATATTTTTCGTCTGCGCCAGAGAACAGGGGGAGGTCGTTTCTGTTGTCGCCGAAGGCTATGACCTTATCGGCTTTGACGTAATCCTTGACAATTTCAAGTCCCTTGAGCTTAGTTGCCTTTTTATTGAAAACCTCTAAAAACCAATATTGCGTATAAGTATCGCCGTAAAACGAATAACCTACGCCGTCTAAAAGGTCTAACTGCTTAGTTATCGGCAACAAATCCTCATACTTGTCGCAAAGCGATACAAAAACAGGCGCAAAACCGTCTTTTGCACAAATTTTATCCGCCTGATGAATTATATTTCCCATACTCCTGCGACGGGTTTCGTAATATTCCCTGTGTATGGGCAATTTAAGGCTTGTAAACTGCAAGTCGTATTCTTCCGTGTTTTTATTGAAAAAGAAAACGAACGGAGATTTATCTGCGCTTTCAAATATGCTTATTATTTTGCTGAAATTATTATCCGAAAGATAAAAGCAGTTTACCGTCTTTTTCTCTTTCATATCATACACAAAAACACCGCTTGAAAGAACAATCGGAGCATTGAACTCAATTCCCTCAAGCAATTCCCTTGCAGATAAGAGGCTTCTTGCCGTAGCGACAGAGAAAAGCAAGCCGTCCTTTGAAAGAGTGTTAATAATATCTCGGCTTTCCTTTGAAACCTCTGCATTGTCGTTGAGAAATGTGCCGTCAAGGTCTGTTATGTACAGTGTTTTCAATTTATAACCACACTTTCACATTTCTCGTCGGCGGAAGTGCCCGAAAATCTGTCGATAACAAGGTTTTCACAGCTTTCGCTGTCGATTGCATACGCATAATCGTCGCAGATATTTCCCCAATTAACGCTTGATTTTGATATTGTTACGTTTTTAGCGTTTCTGATAAAGAAGCCGGAGTTTTTATGCTTTTCGATTTTCTTATTAAGACCGGGGCGCATATCATAAAGACCTATTTCCCATTTTGAAGTCTTGGAAAGCTCAACACCGACGTTCTCAAATGTGATATTCTCTATAACATTTTCCTTTGTGCCGTGAATCAGCACGCCGTTTTCGCCCTTGCAGGTAATATTTGAAAATCTGATGTTTTTGATATGACCCGATTTGGTATTTTCGTCTCTGTCAAAGGTCGTAATGACAATCGGCTCGGCAGTACCCCACCAATCGGGGCAAAAACGTCTTGTTTCGATAATTATATTTGAATAGCTAACGTTTTCAACGTTTCCGCCGTCTCTGATTTGAATTGAAAGACCTCTGTTGCTTCTTGAAATTATGCAATTTTGAACAAGCACATTTCTGAAATCTCCGACGCCCTCCGTACCGATTTTTATGGCGGCAGAGGTTGAAATAAGCGTGCAATCGGAAATGATTATATTCTCACACGCACCATATTCGCTGTTGCCCTTTGAGGTTTTAAGGCATATACAATCATCCGCACATTCGACATGACAGCCGAGAATTCGCACATTACTGCTGTGGTCGGGGTCAATGCCGTCTGAATTTGCAACGTCGAGGTCGTTGAGTATTCTGATTTGCGAAATGAGAACATCATTACAGCCTGCCGGATGAAGAGTCCAAAACGGAGCGTCAACAATCGTGATTTTTTCAAATGAAATGTGATTGCTTTTTTCAATGTAAATTACAGTCGGACGGGGATAGAAATTACCCGTTACATAATATTTGTCCTTACGCTCAACGAAAGCGTGACCGTTTGCGTCGATCGTGCCTTCGCCCGTGATAGAGCATCCGTCAGCCTCAAAGCCGTAAATAAAGCAAAATGACGGCTTACCCGTAACGGGATTTCCGATAAGCGTATTCGTTTTATCGTTTATAAAATTGCACGGACGGAAATATTCGTCGATATTGCTTGTCGCTTTAAGACGAGAGCCCTTTTGAAGATGAAGCTCAACATTCCTTTTCATCACGATTGAGCTTGAATAATATGTCTTTCCGCTTTCGAGAACAACCGTTCCGCCGCCGTTTTTTTCAGCGTCGTCAATTGCAGACTGAATTGCTTTTGCGTCATTTGTTACGCCGTCTGCGAGTGCACCGTAATTTTCAACTGAATAGTATTTCATAAAATCTCCATTATTTTTCTGCGTAAATTGAAGCTGCCTTTTTCATAGTTTTGCTTGCCACGGGGATAGCTACCGAGCCTCCACCGCCGCCGTTTTCAACGACAACGACAACGGCAAGAGGTAAATCTTCTCTTTGTGAATATCCGACAAACCAAGCGTGAGGTGCAAGCCCGTTATCGTCTGTGCTTACCTCCGCTGTACCTGTTTTACCGCACATTTTAAGTCCGCTGAATTTTCCGTCGCCGTAATAGTTTACAACGTCGGAGCGAAGCATATCGTTAAGCTTTCCTGCCGTGCTTTCCGAAAAATACGGTTGAAGGTAAGTGGTTTGCGTTGATTTTACAGTGCCTGTCGGAGAGGTTATCGCCTTTACAAAATAGGGGGTGGGGGAAGTGCCGCCGTTTGCGATAGCACCGACAATCATAAGCATGTGACAAGGATTGACTCTTGTTGTGTACTGACCGATACCTGCCCAACCGATGTCAAGGTTAGAGGCGTTTGTAAGGTCAAACGAGCTTTTTGCAAGACGAACATTTCCTATCTTATATGCTTGACCGAAACCGAGTGCGGTTACTGTATTTGTCAAGCTTTCCGCACCGAGCTCTATCGCAATTTGAGCGAATGCGCTGTTACACGATTGGTTAAGTGCTTTTTCAAAGTTTACCTTTCCGTGAGTTGACAGGCATTTAACCGAGCCGCCGTCAACCTTATACTCGCCCGTACATTTGAAGGTTTGAGAGTCAATGTCAGGGATATTGTCAATAGCACTTGCTGCGGTAATAACCTTAAAGGTAGAGCCGGGGGTATAGACACCGGAGAAAAACCTGTTGAGATATACGCCGTCATATTCTCCCTTTTTGTCATTGTTAATGCTCTCGGTCGGTTTGTTCATTATGTCGTAAGACGGCTTTGAAACAACGCAGAGCAGCTCGCCTGTCTTATAGTTATAAACACCGACAGTACCCTTGTTAGTGCCAAGCGCTTCGTAAGCTGCCTTGTTAAGCTCAGCGTTTACGGTAAGCGTAATATCAGAGCCTTTACCGTACTTTTTAAGGTCGTATATGCCGTTTACAAAATCGTAGCCCGTTAAAATATCCTTATAAGAGGTCTGAACGCCCGTGGAAATATAGCCCTGTGAGTCGCCGAGTATATGCAGAGTCGATACTCTTATATCTTTATCTTTGTTGTATACTCTTTTTCCGTCAACGGTTTGAGCCAAAACAGCTCCCGTTGAGTCATAAACCGCACCTGCCGTGGTAAGAGTGCCAGAAGAATAAATATGCCTGTTAGCTTTTTTCATTGCCCAAGCGTCTGCGTTTGTGTAAAAGGTGTAGAAAAGAATGCACGCACCCGAGATGAAAGCTATTGCCAATAAATAAAGAACCCAAGCTCTTCTTGAAAGTGTTTTCATTCCTTATCACCCCTTTACAACTTTATCGTAACGCTTATAGGTTTTAACGTCTATCGCCTTAATCAACGCCACAAGTCCCCAGCAGCACATCATACTCGATCCGCCTCGGCTGATAAACGGAAGCGTAACGCCCGTCCACGGAAGAAGGTCCGTTGCACCGAAAACATGGAGTGCCGTTTGGAAAAGCAAAAGTGCGGAAGCGGCGCAGGCTGCAATCGAATAGAAAGACGAGCGTGAAGCTACGGAGTATCTGATACTGTAAACAACCAACGCCACAAAAGTAAGCAACACCGTAAAGGCGATTATAATTCCGAATTCCTCGCACACCATACCGAAAGCAAGGTCTTCGGTTGAGGCGTATATACCTCTTAATTTTCCGTTGCCGAGTCCGAGTCCAAACAGTCCGCCGCTGACAGAATAAATCAAAAGTCTAACCTGTTGATAGCCCTTTGTGTCGGCAAATTCCCAAATATGACGGTACGAATTAAATCGGTTTGCAACATACGGCTTAAAGGTCAAAACACCGATGCCGCCGATGAGCGCACCTGCACAGATAAGGAAAATTGTTTTAATATCACCCGAACGCAAAAATGCGATTATAACGAATGTGAAGAAGAAAATAAGCGCAGTACCAAAGTCCTTCATTATAAATAATAAGCCTACACAGGTTACCGCAAAGATAATGTATTTTGTCAAAAGCTTTGTAGACTGCAAGGTTTCGAGCGTTGCTGCACCGACAAAGATAAATGCAACCTTTACAATCTCCGAGGTCTGAATTGACAAAAGACCGTTGCCGATAACAATCCAGTTCCTTGCACCGTTGATGTTCTTTGCAAATATAAGCGTGAACACCAAAGCGGCGATAGAAAGAATTGCAACGGGCATACGAAGCTTAACAACTCTGTCAATATCGCTTAAAATCCAAAGTAGGACAATAAATACGCCGATACCGAGGAGAATTGCTATAAGCTGAGTATATGCCTTGTTCGGATAAACGCTTGTTGTCAATGCAAGACCGATTCCCGATAGGAAGAACGCTATCAGCTCAACCTCAAAGCTTTTTCTTCTCAAAAAGCCTGCAAATACAATAAAATACGTCCATTCAACCGTAATATAAAGAGCAAATACGGCTATTATAGTTCCCTTTACAATATCTTCTCCGCCGTTTGTCAAAATCTGAATAGCGCAGAAAATCTGAAAAGCGGTCATTAAAAGCAGGAGAAAGAGCCAATTTACAGGGCGTCTGTATCTCATTTTTCTTTTATGTGTTTTCTTTTTATCTTTTTGAATTTTTTTCGACACGGTAGCACCCCCTTATTCTCTGAACATAAAGCTGTAAGAGCCGATTGTTATAACGTCGCCGTCGTAAAGGGGGTATGCGTCAAACACAAGCTCTCCGTTTAAGTAAGTTCCGTTTTCCGAATTGAGGTCGGCAATCATCCAGCCGTCCTTTGTAAGATAAACCTCTGCGTGTTCCTTTGAAATATCGCTCATAGGCAGGCAAATGTTACAATTTCTGCCTCTGCCGAAAAGACAGCTGCCGTTGAGGTAATATGCACTCTTGTCTGCAAGATTTACAAGTCTTGTTGCATTTGTAAAGTCAACCGCCTGCGCTTCCTCTCCCTCTGCTTCGACACCGTAGCCGTGGGAAGCAAATTTCATAACGGCATTACCGAATGAAACCGTATCTCCGTCGGATATTTTAGCGGCGTGTCGAATTTGCTTGCCGTTTACATAGACGCCTGTTTTAGAGTCGGTGTCAAATATAAACCAGCCGTCCTTACGAAGCGCAAGCACAGCATGAAATCTCGAAACCGTGCCGTACTTTTTCAATGAAATATCGCACGAACGACTTCTGCCGATTGATGTTTCCCAATTTTCAATGTCGATTTCCGTATCGTCGGCAAGATTTATAAGCGTTGCCATTGATTCCCGTCTCGGTCTTGAACGGAAAAGCGAAAATACACATCTGAGAAGTATCACGACAGCAATTGCGGCGAAAATATAGCGTACAAAATAGTCAAATTGTTCAAGAAAAGCTTCCATGCCATTTCTCCTTATCAAATATAGTATAAGAATACAATTAAATGAGCTAAAAGTCAATAAAACAACACCCTAATTCTTGACACAAATTATCAATAATTATATACTTATTATATATTTTTGCACGGAGGGACAAACTATGAAAATTGAAAAGAACTTTTACGGAAAGCTTAAGGACGGCAGAGATGTCCATTCTTTTACTATTACAAACGATAACGGAGCATATATAGAGCTTGTTGATTACGGCGCAACTCTTAATAAAATCGTTGTTCCCGATAAAAACGGCAATATGCTTGATGTACTTGTCGGCTTTGATACGGTCGAGGGACAGGAGCTTTGCACGGACTCTCAGGGCAGAACAGTCGGCAGAGTTGCAAACAGAATTGCAGGCAAGGGAATTACCATTGACGGCAAGAATTATCAGATAACCAAGAATGTTGACGGCAAGTTTACGCTTCACAGCAACCACGAGTACGAAACGGTTGTTTGGAGCAGTGAAATTGTTGGGGATAACAGCGTTAAATTCACCTATCACAGCCCTAACGGAGCAGAGGGCTTCCCCGGAGAGGTTGACAATGAGGTTAAATTTACATTCACTGACGATAACGAGGTTATAATTGATTATAACTGCGTGCCGACCGAAAAATGTCCGCTTAATATCACAAACCACGCTTACTTTAACCTCAAGGGCTTTGACGGCGGTCAGATAGTTGACCACGAGGTGCAATTTTTCTGCGACGCTTATACGCCTACCGACAATGACGCTATCCCGACAGGCGAGATAAGAGACGTTACAGGTACAGCTTTTGATTTCAGAACGCCCAAGACGATAGAAAAAGACGTTGACGAAAAGGACGAGCAGCTGATAATCGGCAGAGGCTATGACCATAACTTTGCAATTTCGGGATATGACGGAACGCTTAAAAAATTTGCGGTTGTTAAATCCGATAAAAGCGGAATTGTTCTTGAAGCTTATACGGACTTGCCCGGTTCGCAGTTCTATATCGGCAACTATATGAACGGTACACAGATTGGTAAGGCAGGAAAGCCTATTGAATACAGAACGGGCTTTTGCCTTGAAACACAGTATTTCCCCGACGCCGCAAACCATGAGGAATTTATAAGCAATATCTTTTCACCCGAAAAACCGTTTGTGTCGAGGACGATATTCAAGTTTTCAAAATAACGCCGTCGTTCACAATTAAACAATTGTTTGATGTTTGTTCATATTTAATTATTATTTTTACAGTATTATTTAGAAAACACAGGGCAGGAGGAAACGAAAATGGCTAACGAAAAAATTATGATTGTTGACGATGATGTCAATATTTGCGAGCTTTTAAGACTCTATCTTGAAAAAGAGGGCTATGTTACAAAGATAGTTAATGACGGTATGAGTGCCGTTGACACATTTAAGGCGGAAACGCCCGATTTGGTTTTGCTTGATATTATGCTTCCCGGTCTTGACGGCTGGCAGGTATGCAGAGAGATACGCAAATTCTCCGATAAGCCTATAATAATGCTCACGGCTAAGGGTGAAACCTTTGACAAGGTGCTCGGACTTGAGCTCGGTGCAGACGACTATGTTACAAAGCCTTTTGATACAAAGGAAATCGTTGCAAGAATTAAGGCTGTTTTGAGAAGAAGTGCCGGCTCGGCAGGCCCTGCAAACTCAAAGGAAGTTAATTTTGATAAGCTTTCAATAAACCTTGAAAATTACGAGATGAAGGTCAACGGCGTTCAGGTCGATACTCCGCCTAAGGAGCTGGAGCTTATTTTCCACCTTGCCTCCAATCCAAACAGGGTTTTCTCGAGAGATCAGCTTCTTGATGAGGTTTGGGGCTTTGATTATTACGGCGACTCGAGAACAGTTGACGTTCACGTTAAAAGACTTCGTGAAAAATTAGAGGGCGTTTCCGATAAATGGGAGCTTAAAACCGTTTGGGGCGTCGGCTATAAATTCGAGACGAAGGATTAAGCAATATGCCGAACACAAGAAGAGGCTCTTTGCCCAAAAGGTTAAAATACGCTTTCAAAAAGCGTTCCATATTCATTAAATATTTTTTCGCATTCTTCGTTTTGGAAATTCTTTGCTTTGTAATACTTGCCGTTGCGGTAAGCTTCTTCGGAACAAATAATTGGACAAAAGAAACAATGAAAATGCTCTCCGAAAACACAAAGCAGGTTGCCGATTTAACAGAGGAGATTCTTACAAACCGAATGCAACCGGATATGCAAAACGCAACGTTTATACTTTGTAATAATATTTCAATGATTTCGGAGGCTATTGACGCAGACATTTATGTTTGCAATATGGATGGCAGGGTTATACTTTGCAAGGATTTGGTTTCCGATAATTTTGAAATCAGCAGTAACGGCGAGTGCATAGTACACAGCTTTTACACCATTCCGCAATCAATAATAAATTCTATTGGCGAAAACGGATCGTCAAGTCCTGCTTCAACCCTTGACGGTGTTTACACCAAGTCGCAGATGTATTCGGCTCGTCCCGTTATCGTGGACGGAAAAACCGTAGCAATAGTTTTTGCGGTAAAGCCTGCTTCCTTAGGTGCTCTTAACTATCTTTCAAATTCCATGAAGATATTTTTGGTAGGCTCGTTATTTGCTCTTGTAATCGGTGCCATTGCAACCTATTTCTTTACAAATGACCTTTTAAGTCCCCTGAAGGATATGTCGAGAGCGACAAAATGCTATGCAAAGGGCGATTTCAGCTATCGTGTTAAGGTTAGAAAAAATGACGATACCGAATTGGCTCATCTGTTAAGGGCATTTAACTCAATGGCGTCAAGCTTGGCGCTATATGAAAGCTCACGGCGAAGCTTTGTTGCAAATGTTTCGCACGAGCTTAAAACACCTATGACGACAATCAGCGGATTTATTGACGGAATACTTGACGGAACAATCCCTCCCGAAAAGGAAAAGCATTATCTTGAAATAGTTTCCAATGAGACGAAGCGGCTTTCAAGGCTTGTTGTTGCAATGCTTAACATTTCTAAAATCGAGGCAGGGGAGCTGAACCTAAACCCCGTTAATTTCAATATCTGTAATGATATTTTCAATGTTCTTGTCTCGTTCGAGCAACAGATTGAGCAGAAAAATATTGAAATTTGCGGACTTGACGCACTTGTTCCGACAACTGTTTGCGCCGATGAGGATCTTATCCATCAGGTTATATACAACCTTGTTGACAATGCGGTTAAATTTACGGAAAACGGCAAGATTTTTGTCTTTGTAGAGAACAATGACGATAACACCGTCAGCGTAAAGATAAGAAACACCGGTGCAGGTATTTCAAACGAAGAGCTTTCTAAGGTGTTTGAGAGGTTTTATAAGGTAGATAAATCAAGAAGCTACGACACTAAAAGCGCAGGACTCGGTCTTTACATTGTTAAGACCGTTGTAGAGCTTCACGGCGGTACGGTCAGCGCTGAAAGCGTCGAGGATGAATATACTCAATTTGAATTTACTATTCCGAACGATTATCGGAATAATGCATAACAGGAGGCTTATATCTATGAGCGAATTTGATGAAAACAAGACACCGAACAATGAACCTTCGGAAAACACCGAAAAGAAAGAGGAGTTTAATCAAAATGTAAGCTCCGACAGCACAGGCGGTCAACCGCATGGGCAAGGCTCAAATAATCAGGGCAGAGCGAACGGATATTCTCCGTATAATAACGGCTACAATAACCCTCAAAATAACGGCGGATATTACGGACAAAGCAACCCCAATAACCAGAACTACGGCTATGGCAGAACACCGAATTATGTCTATTACGGACAGAATTCGCAGCCAAATCATACATTTCACGCAGGAAACCCATACGGTGCTCAAAATGGCAGCTATGCAGCAAATGACGGCTATGTGCCGGCACATAACGAGAAAGGCAAAAAGAACGGCTTAAAGATATTTATTATCGTTGTTGCGGTCATAGCGGCACTCTCGGTATTACTTACTGTGATCTCAATCGTCAATAAAAATGAAATCTCAAAGGTTAAGGTTGACGGTCCTACGCTTTCGGCAGCTACTTCCGACTCTGCTTCTGAAACTGACAGCTCGGGAGAGCTTACGGCGGTAGGCGTTTATAATAAGGTTAAAGAGTCCTCGGTAGGCGTGCTTGTCTATTCAAACAGCGGTGCGAATATGAAAAGCGGCGAAGGCTCGGGCGTTATTGTCGGTGAGGATAAGGACGGCAAATACACCTACATTATTACCTGTGCTCACGTAGTTTCGGATGGCGGAACAATTAAAGTACAGCTTTATGATGATTCGCAGTATGATGCAACGCTTATCGGCTATGATGCAAAGACAGATATTGCGGTTATGAGAATTGCAAAGACAGGTCTTAAAGCTATCGAAATAGGCGACTCCGATTCTTTGAGCGTAGGCGAAACGGTTTATGCTATCGGTAACCCCGGCGGTGTTGATTTTGCAGGCTCGTTTACAAACGGTATGGTTTCCTCTATTGCAAGACCTATAAACAGCAGCATAGGCTATGAAATGGAGTGCATACAGCACACGGCGGCAATTAACCCCGGTAACTCAGGCGGTGCTCTTGTAAACTCAAAGGGACAGCTTGTAGGCATTAACTCTTCAAAAATTTCAAGCACCGATTATGAGGGTATGGGCTTCTCCGTACCGAGTTCAACCTTTGTTGCCGTTTACAACGATATTATCGAACACGGATATGTTACCGACAGAGCTAAGCTCGGTATAACCTATACGCCTGCACAGGCAAGTCAGACATACAGTATGCTTGTCGGCGTTAAGGGACTTCCCGCAGGCACACTTGTCATTAAGAGCATTACAACGGACAGTCCGCTTGTAAACACGCAGGTTGCACCCGGCGACCTTATCACAAAGGTTAACGGTGAAAACCTTGACACAACGGATAAGCTGCCTGATTTGATTGAAAATTCAAAGGTAGGCGATAAGCTCACACTTACGATTTGCCACGTTGATAACAATTATCAGATTACTGAGTTTGAGGTTACCGTCGCACTCGTTGAGGATAAGGGCAACAACACAACCGTTGCAGAGGAATCATCAACACAGTCCTACAACCCGTTCGGATACTTCTATAATCAGGGTCAGAGCGAACAGTATTGATAAGCTGTAAATAAATTAAGCGGAGAGATTTGAGCTTTCGGATTTCTCCGCTTTTTGTTGTCATAAAACAGAAAATAGTATATAATAATTAAGTAAACAATTAAGGAGGCTTTTTTATGCTTAAAGAAATAAATATCAGAGATTTGAAAAAATCTCCCGTCGAAATGATAGCTGACGATTGGGCATTGCTCACAGCAGGCGATATAAACGACTGGAACACTATGACGGTCAGCTGGGGACTTGTTGGCGAGCTTTGGGGAAAAGACGTTGTAGCGTGCTTTGTACGCCCTCAGAGGCACACCTTCGGATATATGGAGAGGAATGATACATTTACGCTCTCATTCTTTGACGGCGAATATAAAAAGGAATTGGGCATCTGCGGTTCAAAGTCGGGTAGGGATGTAGATAAGTCAAAGGAAACTGGCTTCGTTCCGATTGATGTTGACAATGCGGTTTCGTTTGAACAGGCGAATGTTATTATGGTTCTCAAGAAAATTGCCGCTTGCGATATGACTCCCGACAGTTTTATTGACGAAAGCATTATGGATAATTACGCTAATGGCGATTTCCACAAAATTTACATCGGAAAAGTCGAAAAAGTGTACATTAAAGAATAATTCATAAAAAAATAAAAAAATATTAAAAAAACACTTGATTTCTGAAAATGCTTGTGGTATACTCTGTCTTGCACTTGAGAGATGAGTTACAAAACAGAGTTTCTCACAAGTCGGTGTTTATTACGATGAGGGTCCACCCGTTCCCATCCCGAACACGGTAGTTAAGCTCATTCGTGCCGAAGATACTTGGCTGGAAGCGGCCCGGGAACAAAAGTAGTTCTCCAATAGGGGGGCTATTTTTTTGTCCTTTTTTACAAGTGTAAAAGATAAGGCACTCTTTCGTTTTTGAAAGAGTGCCTTTTTCCGTTTATTGAGTTTTATACGAATACTGCAATGTTGCCCTCGGGAACATAAAGAGAAGTAATTGTATTGTCATCATAAACAATCATAATGTATCTTCCCTTGATTTCGGTACCGTGGTCAGGTTCATAGTAGGGGACAGCCTTTGAAACGATTTCCTTAGCCTTGTCGCCCGATACCGTTTTGAGCGTAAGACCTGGATTTATATATGCGTTTTTAACAAAGTCCATATAGCTTATTGTATCCGGCGAGCCCTCTTTAACCTCACCGTAATTGTTAATATTCAAAGCCTGTGAAAAATCAAATGCTTCATATCTGTTATCAAGCTTGGAGCCGTCAGCGTAGTGGCTGAGAACTCTGCTTACGGAATAGCTCGTATCGGTATAATAAACCTCCTTAATATTGCCTGTGTAAGCAAGAGGGGTTAAACCGTTATCATTGAGGAACTTAATCGTATTTGTCATATTGGGGTAGATATAGAACGAATAAACCGCACTTCCCTTAACGCATTTATCCTCTCTTTGCTGCGTTGCTTCGAGGTCAGAATAATGTGTGCCCTCTTCATAATAATATCCGTATTTGTTGGTGAGCTTTGTATTTACATTTTTAGCTTGTTCAATATCCAAAGAAATTGCGCCGACGGGTATGCGAGTATTGGTATATGCGTCATCATAAGACATTGCAATATAATCCTTGTAAATTGCTTCCTTTAAGCCGTCAACATCTTCTATGAGGTCAAGGTTTGCTGTTGCGCTGTTTGTATAGTAATTGTCAACGAGATATGACGGGCCTACATAATACCACTCTGCATTTTGCTGTAAAAAATGTTCGGATTTGTCATAAGAAACCATCGTTTGATATCCGTTTTCATCGATGTAGGAATCATCCTCTGAGGTTGCTTTGCGTTCAACAAGAACCTGCTTTAAGAAATCCTTAAAGAACTGTGTGTCATATACTGTTCTTCTGTATTTGTTATAAATATCAGAGGTATATACTGCATATATTCTGTTGATTTCCGTACCGTCCTTGAGAACGATCTTAAATCCGATTTTTCCCTCAAGCTCGGCGCCCTTGTAGTGCTTGTCGGCCTTAACCATATCAAACATTGCATAAGCGGTTTTAATATCCTCTGCATTTTCAGAAAGGAATTTTGAACTGATAGCGGTGTTTTGGAGCTTTGTACCTCTGTTATCTTTAATATCCATTGAAACTGATTTAATCTGTGAAATATCGGGGAGTTTATTGTAAGCGCCGAAACAGCTTGTTCCGTAGTAAACAAATGCGAAAATCGTTACCGCAAAGGCGAGTGCGTAAACCGGAAGCGTCTTTAATGTTGCCTTGAAGTTTCTTCTGAGTATCAGCTCTGCAATGAAGAACGCAAGAACAGTACCGCCGAATACTATAAGCAAGATTAAAGTAAGATTTTGATGAAGGGGAGATCTGGGATTATCGGCATATGCATAATTTAATGCCGATGCAAGAACATTGAGAACAATTGTATATACCAAAAGTCCGTTTGCTGCGCTTGCTAAATAGAACTTGCCGAAGGAGTTGGAGTTTTCGCTCTTTCTCTTGTTCATGAAGACTGTTCCGACAGCGATAAGGATAATGCTTATTGCAAGCCATATAAGAATCGGGGCAAGCACTTCCATATCAATACATTGAAAAGCCTTGAAGGTGGATTTCTTAGTAAGCTGACCTAAGAGGACGAATGTCTTTTCAGGAGTGAACTCGGTTGATTTACCGTTAAGTTTTTCGGTATCTACCGCAAAAGTCCAAATGTTGAAAAGATTTCCGCCGGTGCGTCTTGCTATATCGGCACCTGCATTGTAGACGTAGCCTCTTACGATAGTTGACAAAATGTCAATCGTTCCCGAAATGAAGGTCGGAAGCGCAGATAAACCGATAGTTGTAATAACTGCTTCAACTGTGCAGCCTGAAAATGTCATTACTGCCGAAGCGAGAGCAAAGCCTGCAAGACCGCTGACCAATTCCATTAAGAACATATAACAGAACAGGCTTGTAAGAGCAGAGCTTGCACCGAAGCTTACAAGGTTAATGATAAAGGTTAAAAATGTGGGAATAAATGTTGCGACAAAGAGCGAAAGAACCGCCGCAAAAAGTCTGTTGATATAAAGCTTTGAGCGTGTCATACCGAAGCTCAAATATACATTTACCGACTTCTTTTTAAGCAGGAATTGGAACAGAGTAAATGCCATAAGCATTCCGCAAAGAACCATTCCGATTTGAATAAAGCTTGGAAATATACTATTTGAGTTAAGGAAATAGAAGAGTACATTTTTTTGCATTTTTTCAATCTTAAACGACTCTGAAAATACATAAGAAAGTACGGGTTGAACATGGAACATTACAAGAGCTAAAAACGCAATCACCGAATATGGGAGAATGCTTATAAAGCTTCTCTTCAAGTCGTTAGCGTCAACTCTGTCATTCGAATATCTTGGTGATATCATATTTCTTGTCCTCCATTTCATTTAAGAATACTTCTTCCATAGTGAGCTTATATTCGTCGATGGCAATCGGATTGAGTGCCTTGAGCTTCTCTGCCTGCTCTTTTGCGTTGCCCTCGAAAATAATTGTTGCTATCTTTGAATCAATGTCAAGCGACATGTATTTCAAGTCTGCAAAATCCGCTTCTTTAATATCTCTGTCAAAGATAAGTCTGAACTTGCAGTAGTTCTGTGAAATATCGTCAACACAGCAGTCCATTGTTAGCTTTTTGCCGTTGATAAGACCGACATGGTCGCAAAGGTTTGAAAGCTCTGTAAGGTTGTGCGAGGAAATGATAATCGAAGCCTCGCTCTGTGCGATATATTCAAGGAAGAGCTTTTTGGAAATCTCTTTTTTCTGCGGGTCAAGTCCGTCAAAGGTTTCGTCAAGCAAAAGATATTTCGGATTTGACGCAAGACCTAAAATAATTTCCGTCTGTCTTTGCATACCCTTTGAAAATCCTCTGATTTTCTTTTTCTTATCAAGACCGAAAACCTCTATAAGATTTTCAAATGTTTTCATATGGAAATTCGGGTAATAGTCCGCATAGAACTTTGCCATTGAAAGCGGAGTTGAATTAAGCGGGAAGTAGAGGTCGTCGGGGATATAGAAAAGATCCTTCCTGTTGTCGTCATTATCGAAGGAACGCTGACCGTCAAGCAAAACCTCGCCTCCGTCGGCTCTGTATATGCCTGCAATGGTTTTGAGCAAGGTCGTTTTACCTGCGCCGTTGTAGCCTATAAGACCGTAAATAGAGGTCGGCTCAACATTAAAGCTAATGTCCTCGATAGCAACAAAATTGTCAAACTTTTTAGTAACATTTTTGATTTCTATCATTGTTTAATCATCTCCTGTATAAATATTTTCGATCAATTTCAGAATATCGGATTTTTGAGCGCCTAAAACCTTGGCATTTGTAATTGCCGTTTCAACCGTCTCAAGAGAAGAAGTAAGAAATGCGTCGGAATTCGGTTTGTCCGCTATGAAAACTCCTTTTCCTGCAACAGAATATAGAATTCCTTGATCTTCAAGCTCGGACAATGCTCTCTTAACCGTATTGATGTTGATTGACAGCTCTGACGACAGCTGCCGTAACGATTGAAGCTGATCACCGCTTTTGAGCTCGCCGCAATTTATGAGCTTTATTATCTGTTCCTTTATCTGCTCATAAATCGGAGTTCGTGAACGGTAATCAATGAAAACACGCAAATCATCACCTCCACAATTACTGTATTAACTGTGCTATTACAATTAGTACAGTTACATAATAGTTTATAAACGCTTTTTTGTCAAGATGTTTTTTATAAAATTTAAAATATGTTTTTGTGATTATCTTACCAAAATATAAAAAAGCACAGACGCTTCTTTTTGAAGTATCTGTGCCGTTATGTTATTTCTTTAATTGTCTTACATCATTTCCGACAAACTGTATCATTTGATAAGAGCCGATAATTCGTGAGGTTACTCTCGAGGTGTAACGCTTTTCCAATTCTTCAATCGGAACGTTTGAGTTGATTATCGTCGGAAGCTCCTTTGCCATTCTTGTATTGATTATATTGTAAAGCTCTGCGACGGTAAACTGCGTTGAAAACTCTGCGCCGAGGTCGTCTAAAATGAGCAAGTCGCAGCATAAAAGCTTTTCCTCGGTTGTGCCGTCGGAGTCTTCGCTTCTGCCGAAACGCTCTCTTTCAAGCATTGTAAATAAGTTTTGAGCCGAGCCGTAAACAACACCGTAGCCGTTTTTTATAACCGTGCCTGCAATCGCAAGTGAAAGATGCGTTTTGCCTAAGCCTGTTTCACCGTAAAGGAAGAGGCTGGGGGAGTCGGTGTCGAAATCGTTGGCGTACTCCTCGCAAAATTTTAATATATCGGCTGCTTTTTTCTTTGCCGACATAGTTTTTTGTATTGACGGGTCAAAATCCTCAAATTTTGAAATTTTAAGCGGACAAGCCTGCGCAAGCTCGTCGAAAGCACTCTTTTTGAGCAGCTTTTCAAGACATTCGCACATTTTACCGTCGTGATAGCCCGTATCATTGCACTTTTTACAGGCGTAATTGGGTTTCAGATAATTTTCATCTACTCCGCAAGCCTCAAGCAATGCCTTTCTTGCCTTTTGGAAGCCGAGATTTTTTTCTTTAAGCTCGTTTACAACCTTTTTGGGGTCGGGGCAGTTACTGATTGCCTTAAAAAGCCCGAGAGTCGTATCAGCCATTTCACGCTCGATTTCAGCAAGTTCGGGATGCTCGGTTTTGAAATTTATCGCTCTTTCCTCTGCCTTTGCTTCGGCGTTTCTTCTGCGTGAGTTTATAACGCTCAAAGCGTCGGAAATTGCTTTGTTGGAGTATTTCATTTTACATCCCTCTTTTTCTTCTTATATACAAGCTCGCCATTTGTAGCCTGCTCAACTGCCTTGTTAATGTCGTACGAACGCTCGGAGGTGCCTTGCTTTTGCTTCTTATACGCTTCCTTTGCGTTTTCAACGTCCTCGGGCGTTTTGTAGCCGCTGTCGTGCCAATTTTCAAGAATTTTATTTGTGTAGCTAAAGCTGATTTTTCCCTTGCGGTCAAGAGTTTCATTGTAAGCCAATACCATCATTTCAACCGAAAAGCCCATATCGTTCCAGCTCATAAAGTAATCTGTCTGTGACGGTGTAGGCTTAGGTGCGGAAAAGCCTGTGAATTGACAAAACTCATTGTAAATGACGATAACCTTATTGCTGTCGTCAACAAATTTGTTAGCCTTTTCAAGTGTGTCTATGTTTTTGTCATAAAACTTCTTTGCCATTGAGAGCATATACGTTGTTGCGTTTTTGCCCGTGCTTATACAATATTGTATAAGAGTAAGTATAACGTCAATGCCGAGTCCGTAATCGTCATACATCTGAATAATAGCGGACTGATTGTTATATCCCAAAGATTTGCCGAACATAATCTGCGCTTGATTGAGAAGCCCTGCAATGTTTTCATCTTCCGCAATTCTCTTGACAACCTGCTCATAGGTTGGGCGGACAAGTTTGATTTCGGGTGCAGGCGCTTTTTCAGCCTTTTTGTTTTCTTCCTTTTCGAGCTTATTCTCAGCCTCTTTCGATTTAAGATGCGAGTCGCTGACGGTGGGAGAGGGGGCAGCGGCACTTTCGCCGTTTTTTATGAGTATTCCCTCGTTTACCCAATATTCAATAGCTTCGTTTGTGTCTGCAACCGAAGAGCCTATTGCCTTTGCGATTTCCTCCACAGAAAAATTACCGCCTTGGTTGTTAAGTATCCAAAGCAGTGATTTCAAGGCGCAAAAGCTCGCCATTTTTATATACTTTTCAACAATTGTCTTCGGAGTTACAAACACCGAACCGTAATATGACGGGTTAAGTGACAGCATATCTTTTTATCCTTATAGCTTATATCTTTTTCTTACAAAAATCCTTTAATGTGCAAATATCGCAATGTGCTTTCCTTGCGGTACATACAGCTCTGCCGTGAAGCACCGTTCTGTGACAAAAATCATTGCTCTCGTCGGGAGGCAGAAGCTTTCTCAATTCAAATTCAACCTTTTTCGGATCTTTCGTGTCAACAAGACCTATGCGGTTTGAAATTCTGATTAAATGTGTATCCGTAACAACGCTTGACGGCGCATGGAAAACGTCGCCCATAATAAGATTGGCAGTTTTTCTTCCGACGCCCGGCAAGGAAGTCAGTTCCTCAATAGTGGAGGGTACTTCGCCGTTAAAATCGGATTTGATTTTTTTAGCTATACCGACGATATCTCTTGCCTTGTCGTGATAAAATCCGCAGGAACGTATAATCTTTTCGACGTCCTCAACCTCTGCATTTGCAAGGTCATCAAGCGTTTTATATTTACTGAAAAGCTCGGGAGTAACAAGATTTACTCTTGCATCCGTGCATTGTGCCGAAAGCCTTGTCGCAATAAGTAATTGTAGTGGGTCTGAATATACAAGCGAGCAAATCGCCTCGGGATATGCCTCTTTTAATGCTTCGACTGATTTAAGAGTGAGTTGCTTTTTAGTCATTATTTTCTTTCAAGTGTGTTCGGTAAATCAAGCAAATAATCTGCTGAAACCTGAAAATACATACAAATTGCCTTTAAGTCCCTCAAGGACGGCTCTGTTGCGCCCGTTTCAAGGAACGAAATCTTTCTCTGTGTCATTCCGAGCACGTTAGCAAGGTCCGTCTGCGTAAGAGGCGGCAGCTTTGACTGTCGGAGTTCTTTGAATTTTTCATTAAAAGGCATAATACTTCCCCACTCACAAAAATTTGTGTCTATTTTATCACAAAAAATTCCCTTAATCAACACGGAAAAGTTGCTATTGAGTTAAAAAATAACTAAAAAATTTTGTGCACTTTTATTTTTATACTAAATATTGTATAACGTCTTATTAAGGCTGTCAAAATATACTGTTGACCACTTGTAAAAATATTTTTTATTTGCTATAATATTACAGAATTTTTCTATGCTTTAAGGTGATAAATGATGACGAAGGTCAGAAAACACATTTTTTTAATTGCTTTATGTGTAATAACCGTTATTTCTTCGTTGGGCCTTTCGGCTTATGCGTCTTCTCCCGAGGAAACCGTCAGCGCCTTGAGAAATGAGCCTACAAAGCTTATCTGTGTATCAAAATACGGGGATACCGCACATTATCCCGAAAACTCAATTGAGGGTATCAATTCCGCTGTTCAAAAGGGTGCGGATATGGTAGCTGTAAGAGTTAAAGCAACTGCCGACGGCGAGCTTGTTTTGATGTCGGATGATAATCTTTCAAGAATGTGCGTTGACTCACAGGGCAATACAATAAATAAAAACGTTTCCGAAACGGGAATTTATGAGCTTCATGAGTATTTCCTTAAAAGCGGTAAGGGCGGAGTGTCGCAAACAGCGACAGAGTATAAAATCCCGACCCTTTTAGAGGCATTGCAGGCGGTTGACGGAAAAACCGTTTTGTTAATTGAAAACGCTTGGGAATATAAAGACGAAATATACACTTTACTCAGCGATAATAACCGTCTTAATTCCTGTGTACTTATGCTTGAAGCAGGCAAAAATGAGATTTCTTCTTGGCTTTCGGGCAAGTCTGCTATGCCGATTGTCTTTTCAAAATTCAAAGGCACAGTCGTTTGGAAATCAAGGTCATATATAAAGAGAACTGTCAACGCAGGTGTTGCAGGCGTACTTCTCGGCTCGTCAAACGCTTATTCTATGACCTTTAATAAGAATACGGTTGCGAAGGCTCAGGGCAAAATCCGTGCCGTTATCGATATGACAGACCCGAATCTCAGCGGTAAGCGTGCGGACACGCAGCTCTATTGGGATGATGTTACCTCAAGGGGTTTTTCCGTTATAATTACCGATAATACAGAGCAGTTTTCGGAATATTCCAAGCGTACGGAAAATGCGAGAGCAAGACTTTCGGAGCTCTGCGATGAGGCTTCAAAAACCAACCTCACTCTTTGCAGCACATATTCCGCAACAAATCTAAAGAACAGGCTTACCGTCAGCAAGGATGTGCTTTCAAGCTCTGTTTGTGCAAATGCTCTTGAGAATGAATATTATGAGCTGTCAAAGGCTCTCAATTCACTCAACGACAGGTCAACAGATGATAAAAATCAAAAAACAGTCACAAAAGGCAGAATTGTTGCCGCTGTTTTGGTTGCAGTCGGATTTGTGATTGTCGAAATCATTTTCGAGCGATACAGAAACGAAAGCATTAAGCTTCGTAAGGTCGGCAGAAAGCTTTACGGAAAAGCAAAGAAAAAATAATTGCAAGGGCGGATTTTCCGTCCTTGTTATTTTGTGAAAGAAAGGATATTTCAATAGAATGTCAGATAAGTTCAGAAAAGATTTAACAAAGGGCAGCGTAACAAAAAATCTTATAAAATTCGCTATGCCGTTTCTTTTGTCAAACATACTTCAAGCACTTTACAGCGTTGTTGATATGATTGTTGTCGGTCAGTTTTGCGGCAAGGCAGGAATTACGGGCGTTTCAATCGGCGGTCAGGTCAATATTCTCATTACGGGTGCGGCAGGCGGACTTGCTATATCGGGAACGATACTTGTAGCGCAATATCTCGGAGCTAAAAAGTATGATGACCAGAAAAAGACAATAGGTACAATGTCTACCTTGTATCTTGTTTTGAGTATCGTAATTACCGTGCTTATGCTCCTTGTGGGAAAGCCGTTGCTTATTCTTCTTAAAACCCCCGAAAGTGCATTTTCGGAAACTCTTTCGTATCTCAATATTTGTATGGCGGGAACGGTGTTTATGTTTGGTTACAACGCTGTCTGCGCTGTTTTAAGAGGTCTTGGTGACTCTAAACGACCGTTGTATTTTGTAATGATTGCGGCACTTATCAATGTTGTGCTTGATGTTGTGCTTGTCGGTAAATTCAACATGGGTGCTTCGGGTGCTGCTTATGCAACAATTTTCGCACAGGCGATAAGCTTTGTGCTTTCGGTTGTATATTTGGCAAAAACAGGCTTTTTCAAGGGTTATACCGCTAAAGATTTTAAGATAGAAAAACAAAAAGCAGTTTTGCTTTTCAAGATAGGTCTTCCGAGCGCAATCCAAAGCCTTGTAATATCACTGTCTTTTATGACTCTTACCGCACTTGTAAATTCACTTCCGAATGCTGAGGTTGCGGCGGCTTGTCAGGGAATCGGCGGCAAAATAAACTCGTTTGCGATTTTGCCCGGACTTGCGTTTTCGAACGCTATTTCTTCAATGGCAGGTCAAAATATAGGCGCAGGTGAGTTCGAAAGAGCGAGAAAAACCATGCGTGTAGGCTTAGTGCTTGCTTTTGTATTTTCGGTAGCGGTAATGGTAGTTGTGGAAGCGTTCCCTGAAATACTTTTCAGAGTGTTCACAGATGATGTCGAGGTCATTGAAACGGGTGTTCCGTATTTAAGACTTATTGCCATTGACTATCTGTTTACGGCATTTTTGTTCTCGTTTAACGGACTTGCCGTTGCGGCAGGCGATACCTCATTTGCGTTGTTCAACTCATTTTTCAATTCAATTATAATTCGAGTTCCTTTTGCGTATGCGACTGTTTATTGGTTTAATATGGGCTTTAACGGAGTAGGTCTTGCGATAGGCTGTGCGTCGGTGTTCAGCGTGTTTATCGGACTTTGGTATGTACGCTCCGAAAAATGGAAAAAATCAAAAGTAATTCTTGAGGATTAACTCTTGCAAAATTATCTTTAATTTGGTAGTATTAAACTGTCGAATGACATATATTATTCCCAAGGGAATAAAAAAGGAGTAAAAGGGTTATGGATAACAAGTTTTTCTGTGCAAAGCCAAACGGTAAGCTCCATTATCCACATACTATGCTCACAGGCTTCGGCTTTATGGCAGTCCAAATTGCGTGGATAATTTACAATGCTTACGTTCCGCTTATTTTAAGAGAAAACAGCACAATCGCAAATCTTGCTTGGTCAAGTACGGCAGTCGGCATTATTATGGTAATCGATAACATTTTCGGCGTTGTTTTTCAGCCGTTATTCGGCAGGATTTCCGACCGCACGCATACAAGATTCGGCAAAAGAAAGCCGTTCTTAATGTACGGTATTCCGCTTTGTGCGTTGCTGTTTATCTTTATTCCGAGAATACAGGTGCTTGGAATTTTGATGCTTGACATTATAGTTTTCAACTTCCTTATGTCAACATGGCGTTCACCTGTTGTCGCAATGATGCCGGACTTCACTCCGTCTGAAATCAGAGGCGAGGGTAATGCGATAATCAATATTATGGGCGGCATCGGCGTTGTTCTCGGTACTGTTGCAGGTAAGATTATTACATTTATCGCACCAAACGCAACCGAAGCGCAGATTAGAGATAACGTGTTCATTTTCGGCTCAATTGTAATGGTTGTGTGCTTGTTGGTCGTTCTCTTCTTTGTTAAAGAGCCTGACAGCAGAATTACAAAAGAAGAGTCGCTTAGAATTAAGGCTGATTACGAAAAGGCGAATCCCACGAGTGACGAAAAGCAGTCAATCAAATCAATGGGACTTACAAAGGGCGAGAAAAAGAGCCTTATCTTTATGCTTATCGCTCTTTTCTTCAACTCGAACGCTACCGACTCAATCAACACATATTTTACGTCATTTGCTACAACCGAGTTAGGCTTTTCCTCGGCAGACGCATCGCTTGTAATTACGCTCTTTGCGGCGGCTACGGTTATCGGTGCACTTCCGGCAGGAAAGCTCGGACAGAAATTCGGCAGAAAAAAGACTATTATGTCCGGTTGGATAGGCGTTCTCGTTCTTTTCCTCACATACGCACTTACGAAATGGAATCCGCTTCTTTATATTGCAATCGTTTGCGGCGGTATTCTTATTGCGTTTGTTACAATCAATACGCTTCCGCTTGTTCTTGAAATCGGCGGTCTTGACAGGGTAGGCACATTTACGGGATATTATTATACGGCAACCTTCTCCGCTTCAATAGTAGGTCCTGTGCTTGTAGGCGGTATGTTTGACCTTACAAAGCTTATGACGCCTGACGGTCAGGTTAACTATTGGTCCTTGTTTATCTATTGTCCGATTTGCTTTGCACTTGCACTTCTCTGTATGTCGCAGGTTAAGCACGGCGAAACGCAGACAATTTCCAAAGAAACGATTGATAAAATCAAAGAGGAAAACGAAGACTGATAAAAACAAAATAATATTGAAAGGGAAGCGATTACGCTTCCCTTTATTTTTGTGCAAAGCCCGAATAAAGCGGCTGTTCTGTGGGCTTTTGCCACCGCTTATAAGCCGTTGCTGATTTGCACATTAACATTCTATGTAATTTTCCGTCAATGTTTCAAAAATTGATTTAAAATTTTGCAAGTAATAATATTAGTCTTAATTCACAACAACAGCAAGTTAAGGCTCCCTTGTAAAGGGAGCTGTCGTTTTTTTGGAACAAAAAAATGACTGAGGGATTTTTACAAAATCATATAAAATCAACCTTACAATCCCTCCGAGTTGCCTACGGCAACCCACCTCCCTTTACACAAGGGAGGCTGAAATGCGGTTGTCCGTCGGCTCGATTATACATCAAATTTCCTGCGGACAGGGGCGAGCCCTGTCCCTACGGTCGCATAAATTATTAATTTTGATGAAACACAAGCTCCCTCTGACGAGGGAGCTGTTGAGCGTAGCGAAACTGAGGGAGAGAAAGCAATAAAAATCAAACTTTCGTTATCTCTCCTTCGTTAGAATGCCATTATAATATGATAATTTACGGCTGAAATCACAATAAAATATACCTACACCATTGGATGTAAAATTCACAACAAAAATGCACCCTCAAAAGAGGGTGCATAAACATAGATAACTTATTAAATCAAAATCAGCTTCGAAGCTTAATTCCGATTTTCTCAAGAGCCTTGACAGCCTTTCCGACTGCGCTGTCTGCATCCTCGTCAGTAAGGGTTCTTTCGCCCGAACGAAGCTTTAAGCTGAACGCAACGCTCTTCATACCGCTTTCAACCTGACTGCCCTCGTAAACGTCAAACAAAGAAATGTTTTCGAGAGTTTTGCCGATTGCCGAAGCAATAACCTTTTCAAGCGATACAACGGGAATACTCTTTTCGCAAACAAATGCCAAGTCTCTTGTAAGAGCAGGGAATTTGGGGAGGGGAGTATAAACCTTTTCTACAAGTCTGTTTTCAAACAAAACATCCATTGAAATTTGTGCCACATAGCAGCGAGTGCCGATTGAATAGTTACTTCTGATGCTCGGATGAACTTCGCCGAATATTGCCAATTTCTTACCGTTTACGCTGATAACGGCAGCTCTGCCCGGATGGAATATCGTATTATCCGAAAGTCTGTCAATATCGTAATTCTTAATACCGACAGCGTTCATAACCGTTTCAACAACGCCCTTGATATTAAAGAAATCGTATTTTTCGCCGTAAAGACCGATTGTAACAAGCGACGGCTCGTCGGGAAGCTCTTCTGTACCGTTTGACTTATAAACAGGTCCGATTTCATAAATTGCAGCTTCTGCATTACGGTTGTTATAGTTCTTTGAAAGCACCTGAAGAATTGACGGAATTGCCGTTGTTCTCATAACCGAGGTGTCCTCGCCTAAGGGGTTGGAAATTACAACGCAGTTGCGAAGCTCACTGTCCTTAGGAAGCATAATTTTGTCAAATTCCTTAGGACTGATAAATGTGTATGTGCAAACCTCCGAATATCCTGCCGAAAGCATAGCTTCGTTTACCTTCTTTTCAAGCATTTGTTCGTCAGTATATCTGCCGTCGGCAACACCTGAAAGTGCTCTGTCGGGGATTTTGTCATATCCGTAAAATCTTGCTATCTCCTCGGAAATATCAGCCTGATGCTCAATATCGTTTCTGAATGACGGAGCAATAATCATACCGTCCTTAACCTCAAAGCCGATTTTTTCAAGAATTTTCTTCTGCTCGTCTGCTGTGAGGTCAATACCGATAAAGCTGTTAACCCATTCAGGCTTGAAGGGGAGTGTAACGGGAGTTTTATCGCTGTGGTCACAGTCAACAACACCGCCGACAACATCGCCTGCATCAAGCATTTCAACCAGCTGCAAAGCACGGGTAAGCGAACGCAAGCAGCCTGTTGCATCAAGCTCTTTTTCGTATCTTGCAGAAGCCTCTGTTCTCATTCCGAGAGCCTTTGCCGTGCGTCTTACAGAAACACCGTTGAACATAGCCGATTCAAATACGATTGTGGTTGTATCGTCCATAATTCCCGAGTATTCGCCGCCCATAACACCTGCAACGGCAACGGGCTTGTTCTCGTCTGCAATAACAAGCATTTCGGAGTTAAGCTCTCTTTCAATACCGTCAAGAGTTGTGATTTTTTCGCCGTTTTCAGCTCTGCGTACAATAACCTTGTTACCGTCAAGGTATCTAAGGTCAAATGCGTGCATAGGCTGACCGAATTCAAGCATAACATAGTTTGTAATATCGACAATGTTGTTTATAGGACGAACTCCGCAAGCACGAAGTCTTTCTCTCATCCATCTTGGAGAGGGTTTAATTCTGACATTTTCAACAACAGCGCCCGCATATCTGTAACAAAGAGACGGCTCTTTAATTTCAACGGAAAGTATATCATTTACATCGCCGTGAGTGCTTTTAACCTCGGGTGTGGGAACGTTAAGCTCTGCGTCAAAGGTTGCGGCAGCTTCTCTTGCAAGACCGACAATTGAAAGACAGTCGGCTCTGTTAGAAGTGATTTCAAACTCTGTAACAACATCATCAAGACCGATAGCCTCGTGGATATCCTTGCCGAGCGTTAAATCGCAATCGTCGCCCAATACGAAAATACCGTCTTCGACAGCATAGGGAAAATCGTGGATTGTAAGACCGAGTTCGCCGAGAGAGCAGAGCATACCGTTTGACTCAACGCCACGAAGCTTACCTTTCTTAATGTGGTGTCCGCCTACAACATAGCTGTTATCCATAGCAACAGGAACAATATCGCCAACTTTAAGGTTCTGTGCGCCTGTAACAATCTGAATATCCTCGGGTGTGCCGACGTTTATCTGACATATCCAAAGATGGTCTGAATCGGGGTGCTTTTCGAGTGAATCGACTCTGCCCACAACAACATTTTTAATTTCTTCGCCCTCTTTTTCAAAGCCCTCAACCTTTGAGCCCGAAATAGTCATACCGTCTGCAAACTGCTTGTCGGTAACATCAAGGGTAACATAATCGCTCATCCATTTTTTTGATAAATTCATCTCGACACCTCCTTAAAACTGACTCAAGAAACGCATATCGTTTTCAAACAACAAGCGCATATCGTCAATATTAAATCTAAACATTGTAAGTCTTTCAAGACCGATACCAAACGCATAACCCGTATATTTTTCGGAGTCAACACCGCCGTTTTGAAGAACCTTCGGGTGAACCATACCGCCTCCGAGTATCTCTACCCAGCCTTCGCCCTTACACATAGGACAACCCTTACCGCCGCATTTGAAGCAGGTAACGTCAATTTCGCATGACGGTTCTGTAAAGGGGAAATGGTGCGGTCTTAAACGAATTTCGGTGTTTTCGCCGTAAAGACGCTTTGCAAACTGCATAAGATTACCCTTTAAGTCGCCCATTGTAATACCCTCGTCAACAACAAGTCCCTCAATCTGATGGAAATAGGGAGAGTGTGTTGCGTCAACGGCATCCGAACGGTAAACTCTGCCGGGTGCGATAATCCTGATAGGCGGATTTTGCTTTTCCATAACTCTGATTTGAACAGGGGAGGTCTGAGTTCTCAAAAGCATCTTTTCCGTAATATAGAAGGTGTCCTGAGTATCTCTTGCAGGGTGATCGGGCGGAAGATTGAGAGCTTCAAAGTTGTAATAATCCCATTCAACCTCGGGACCTGTCGCAATCTGGAAGCCCATACCTATAAATATGTCCTTAACCTCGTCAAGCACGATTGAAAGCGGATGCTTGTGACCGATAGGTGCAACAACACCGGGGAGCGTAACGTCGATAGTTTCGTTTGCGAGCTTTGCTTCAAGCTCTTTTTCCTTTAATTGAGCTGTTTTCTCCTTGAGCATTTCCTCAATACTCTGTCTTACTTCGTTTGCAAGCTGACCTATTTTCGGTCTTTCCTCTGCGGAAAGCGTACCCATCTGCTTGAGAATAGCGGTTAATTTGCCTTTCTTACCAAGAACCTGAACTCTGAAATTTTCAAGCTCTTGAATACTTGAAAGCTCGGCTAATTCAGCTTTTGCAGACTCGTGAATTTTGCTGAGTTGTTCTTTCATTTTTCTCTTCCTTTCGATATTGAAATAAACATATTAACAAAACAAAAACTCCGCCCCAAATTGGGACGGAGAAAAATACCGTAAACCACCCGATTGGAAAAGAGCTAACACTCCCTCGCCCGTAACGGAGGCTGCCGTTGTGACCTACTAAAGGTTCAGCCACACCACTCCAAAGTGAAATTTCAATCTGCCGTCGGAATAAACTTGCTCGCAGCTAATGCAAATTCTCTCTTGAATTCGTAAAATCGGTAAATCTACTGACCTTTTTCACAGTGTTTTTCGGATTTGTTCTGTTTGCTCTTATAGTATAACATAAATAATCATTTTTGCAATAACTTTTTTTGACGAAATTTTAACAAATTTAGGTTATTCTCTTGAAAAAATTTTTTAATGTTGTATAATATACAAGATATAAATAAAAATGAAGGAGTGTGCTTATGAACACTAACTGGATGAATAACAAAACTGTTATCATCACCGGTGCTTCAGGCGGTATGGGTAAGGGCGTTGCCGAACGTCTCATCAAGGAACACGGCTGTACTGTCATCGGTATTGCAAGAAGCGAAGAAAAAATGAAAAAGGTTGTTGAAGAACTCGGCGAGTATGCAGACAAGTTCTCTTATCAGCTTTTCGACGTTTCTGTTGAGCAGAATTGGATTGATTTTGTTACTTATCTCAAAGATAATAACATTCATCCCGACGTTCTTATCAACAATGCCGGAATTCTTCCTAAGTTTGACAGATTTCAGAATTACACAATCGACTACATAAAGAAGGCTATGGATATTAACTTCTATTCGGCAGTTTATTCAATCCATGCTCTTTTGCCGGTGCTTCTTGAGTCATCAACACCCGCAATCATCAATGTTGACTCTTCTGCGGCTCTTATGACGCTTGCAGGCACATCGGTTTACTCGGCTTCAAAGGCTGCTTTGAAATCTCTTTCTGAGGCTCTCAGAGAGGAATTGAGAGGTAAGTGCTATGTCGGTATCGTTTGTCCCGGCTTTACAAAGACTGATATTTTCAGAGATCAGAGCTCAACCGACGACAAGGGTACAAAGATGCTCAACGCAGTAAGCACACCTTGCGATAAAATGGTAAATATGATTATGAGAGACATTAAGCTCAAGCGTCCTCTCGGAGTTCACGGCTTCGACGCTGCGTTTATGAACTACTTCGGAAGAATTTTGCCTGTTCAGGGCGGCAGACTTTTCTCTGCCGTTATGAAGGCTTCAAAGCTTCCGTTGTTTGATCCCGTATTCAAAGACTAATAAAAACTAAGTTATTCATTCGGGCACAGCCCGTAAAAACATATTGGAGGTCCACTATGAAAGTATTTATGATCGGTGGTACAGGTCTTCTTGGTTGCGAAGCCGCAACTACTCTTATTAAAAGAGGCCACCAGGTAACAAGCGTTGCTCTTCCGCCTCTTCCGGAAGGCGCACCCATCCCCGAGGAGATGGAGATTATTTTCGGCGACATCAATAAGAAGTCGGACGAAGAAATCGAAAAGATGCTCGAGGGCTCTGACGTTTTCATCTTCGCAGCAGGCGTTGACGAGAGAGTTGAGTTCCCCGCACCTGTTATGGACTACTATTACAGATTCAACATTGCTCCTCTTGAGAGAATTTTCCCACTTTGCAAAAAAGCAGGTGTTAAGAGAGCAGTTGTTCTCGGTTCTTATTTTGCATATCTCAACAAAATAAGACCGGAAATGAAGCTTACCGAAAGAAACCCGTATATGAAATCAAGAATGGACCAGGAAAAGGTTTGTGAAGATGCTTGCGATGAGAATTTCTCGGCATGTGTTCTTGAGCTTCCCTACATTTTCGGTACACAGCCCGGCAGAAAGCCCGTTTGGACTGTTCTTATTGAGCAGATCGAGTTTATGGATAAATGGCCTTTCACAATGTATCCGAAGGGCGGTACTGCAATGCTTACTTGCCGTCAGGTTGGTCAGGTTATCGCAGGTGCTGCTGAAAACAAAGCAGGTAAGAGCGGCTTTGAAGCAATCCCGATCGGTATGTACAACATGACATGGCCTGAGTTCCTTGCTATCGTATTTGATGCAAGAGGAATGCACGGCAGAAAGGTTGTTACTGTTGCTCCGTGGATGATGAGAATGGGTATGGGCAAAATCGTTAAGGATTACAAGAAGCGTGGAATTGATTCAGGTATGGATCCGATGCAGCTTCCCGACATCATGGACTACAACCTTTTCATTGACAAGAAGTATTGCCTTGAGTTGGGCGTAGAAGAGGACGATATCAAAGCTGCTATCACAGATTCGATTAAGGTTTCTCAGGCTGCATTCGACGGTAAGGTTAAGCTCCTTGAAATGAAGGGCGAATAATCACCTACATAAATTTAGGCGTTATCTTTTGATAACGCCTTTTTTATATTCAAAAAGGGGATAGGTAAAAGAAAACCGACTTGCTTTCGCAAGTCGGTTAGTTTTATTTTAAGCTTGTAATTAGTGCTTAATGTCATCCCAAGCAACGCCGTTGATGTGGAACAACTCGTCGAAATCGTACTTGTTGTGCTCATCCTTAGTGTGGTTCGGATACCAAACCTGTGCGAAGAAGGGATTGGTCTTAGCGATTGCATCATAATCCCAAGCCTTGTGAGGAATGTAGCACTCGGGGCACCAATGTCCGCCAAGAAGAATAAGAGCAGGGCTTGCTTCGAATTCTGCACCGCAGTAACCGCATTTCCATTTAAGCTTTGTAGCCAAATCGCCCTTAGTCATTGTGTCGGAGAGGCACTCACCGCCACGGAACTCAGCCGCCTTCTTCATATCGTTGATATCAAGCTCTGATTCGGGCTTTGACTCATCATAGCCGTGGTCAAGCTTGAACTGCTCAGCTGCGCTGTTATCCTTATCAAACTTGATGATTTCGAAGTCCTCCCACTTTGAAGGAATCTTTTCCCATTCAGCCTTTGAGCCGAAGTAAGCGCTCATACGAACCTTATTGTCTTTAGCAACCCAGTCAAGAGTACCAAAGTCGGGAGTAGAAGCAATCTTCTTCATAAAGGGCTTAGCACAAGCAGCTACGAGACCCTTCGGAAGATATCTCGGAATCTTGAAGTAGAATTCAACCTGATCGGCAAGACGGTTGAAATAGTCCTTAACAGGAAGATTTTCACGGAAGTGAAGGAAGTTTTCAAGCTTGTCGCCGTCTGCATAGAACTGACCGTGGAAGTTCTTTGTGATGAACCAGTTAGGATCAAAGAGCTTTTCGGGGCCTGCAAGACCGAGTGTGCCAAGAAGAAGGCACTCAAACTCATAGTTAGAAATTCTGTATTCCTTACCTGAACCGATGTTGTAGAAGTGATTCCAGAAGTCGCTGCCGAGGTTGCCCTTTGCATCTTCGTCGCAAAGGTTAGCAAGCAAACGTCCTGAGTCCTCAACAGTACACCACTCGAGAACGCCGTTGATCGGTACGTGGAACATGATCGGATCCATATTCTTAAGAATGTTGGGGTAGAGGATGCCTGACTGACGCATTACAACCCAGTTTTTAAGTCCGCTTTCAACAAAAACTGCCTCAGCACGGCACTTTGAAACTGCATAGTGGTCGTAGATTGAAACCTTAAGCGGGTCACCGCAACGGCCCCAATGGATGGGATAGTTTCTGTCGCCTGTTTCAGCAACGGTACCTATGTAGCAAACCTTAACTGCATCGGGGTTGGGCTGAGCCTTAACTGCATTGCAGATGTTTTCAGCAGCGCCGATATTTGTTTTCTGTGTTCTGTAAGGCTTCCAGTCAGCTGTGGGAGAAACCATACCGCCAACGTGGAGAACGTAGTCTGCGCCGTTTACAGCGTCGAGAACATCCTCGTACTTGGTAAGGTCGCCCCAAACGATTCTAACTGACGGATCGTTAAGGTAAGCCTTGAACTTTTCTCTGTTCTTTTCACTGCCTCTCAAAAGAAGAGTGATGTTGAACTCGTCTTTTTTCGCATAAAGCTCTTTGAAGCCGGCAAAGCCCATGTTGCCAGAGCCACCGGTGAGCATTACGGTTTTCTTATCTGCCATAATCTTCCACCTCATAAAAAATATATTATAATAATATAATTATACCATATATGACCATATTGTCAATAAAATAACACAATAAATACGAAAAAAGCTCTCCAAAAATAGGAGAGCTTTTGATGTTTATCGATACTTACCAAGCAATAGTGAAGTCTTTATCAAGACCGAAGGGTATTGAGATCGATGCACCCAATGCTTTAAGTGAAAGAGTCCAAACAAAATGGTAATTTGCATGAGTAACATTGCCTGTTGCTTTATCAACAGTAACCTTAATTACGCCGTCCTTATGACCTGTTTTAACCTCTTTGATTATGCTTGCTGCAGGACCTGCGTTATCTGTAACGATTGTAGGCATAATTACCGAGAATACCTTACCGTTGTGTCCCTGACCGTGAGCAGTAGCCTCGCTCGGCTCATCAGCCTTAACTTTAATAACGATTTCATAAGTGCTGCCGTTATCTGTAACAGTTGCGCTGTCAACGTCGTCAGCAGTAAGCTTACTTGACCAGCTTTCGTTTTCAACAGGGAACATTGCGTTCTTCTGATCTGCGGTGGTAGCGTTAACCAAGCCGGGATCAAGCTTTGAAAGATCCTTGTCGCCCATATTGCTTTCGATAAGTGAGTTAGCCATGCTGATAAGTGATGAGGGAAGGTTGCCTTCTACATCGCCGGCCTTGTTGTTTGTTTCTTTGTTAAGAGTAACCTGCTTAGCGTTGGGCTTAACCTTATTGATTGCAGTGTTGAAATATGCAACAACATCTGCGGTTGAGCTTGAAGCGGAAATCTCTTTAACATCGCCGCTCGGAGCAGCTGACTCGTTACCCGAAGATGAAGAGCCGCCGTTAGCAGTGTCATTTGAAGAACTGCCAGAAGAGCTGCCGCCTGCGCTGCCGCTTGAAGAACCGTTGTTACCTGTATTGTTTGTGCTTACGGTAGTAATGCCTTTTTCAGCCAATTCTTTTTCAGGATCAAAGAATGATATGTAGCAAACAGAGTAAATGAGCAAGAGTGAAAGACAAACTGCCAATGCAGGAATGAATGTCTTTTTGAACGCCTTGCGAACTTCTTGTGTGTCTGCGAGTTTTTGTGCACGTGACTCCGGTGTTGACGGAATCTTTTCTTTTTTTGCCATTGTTTTTTCCCCTTTCAATGCTTGGACAATTTTGCAAAATAATACCCTTATAATTTACAATAAATTCATAAAAAAGTCAATCCAAAAAACAAAAATTGTTTATATTTTGTTTATCATTTTTTACTATTCCGCTATTTTTAGTATAAGTTCCTGCTTTTTCGGTTTTTTATCGCCGATTTCGAACGCATTTGACAATTCATTTATTGCACTGTCAAATAAGCTGTCATCGCACGAATATAAAGTTGAGATAACTTCGCCGCAAGAAACCTTATCGCCTGTTTTTTTATGGAAAATAAGACCGGCAGTATTGTCGAGCTTATCTTCTTTTTTCTCTCTGCCTGCACCGAGATATACACAGGCTATTCCGCATTTTTCGGCGTCGGTTTTAACAATATAACCGTCTTTTCGGCTGACGAAATCACAAGAATATGTTGCCTTTTTGAAAAGCGAGGTGTCGTAGATAAAGCTTTCATCTCCGCCTTGATATTTAACCATATCGGCAAGCTTATTAAGAGCTGATTTGTCTTTTATCGCATTTTTCGCTTTTTCACGGCATATATCGATACTTTCGCCTGTTGCAAGATTTATCATATTTGCCGCAAGCTCAACGGAAACAAGCGTTAAATCCTCGGGACCGTTGCCGTTAAGCGTTTCAATGGCTTCGATAACCTCAAGGTTGTTTCCGACAGCATTTCCGAGCGGAATATCCATATTTGTAATCAGAGCCTTTGTCTGCTTTCCTGCATTATTGCCTATTTTAACCATTGTATCTGCTAATTTTTCGGCGGAGGGGAGGTCTTTCATAAAAGCACCGCTTCCGACCTTAACATCGAGCAGTATTTTATCGCTTCCCGAAGCCAATTTTTTGCTCATTATGCTTGACGCAATTAAGCAGATTTTATCAACGGTCTCCGTTACGTCACGCAGGGCATAAATCTTTTTGTCGGCAGGGCAGAGGTTGCCCGATTGACCTACAACGCAAATTCCCGTCTTGTTTACCGTTTCAAAAAATCTCTCACGGTCAATAGACGTGTTAAATCCGGGTATTGATTCGAGCTTATCCACCGTTCCGCCCGTATGCCCGAGACCTCGTCCTGACATTTTTGCGATTTTTACACCGCAAGCTGCGGCAATGGGAGCACAAATAAGCGTGGTTTTATCTCCGACGCCGCCCGTTGAGTGCTTATCGACCTTAACACCGTCGATATTTGACAAATCAACCTTTTCGCCCGAATTCAGCATTGCTTTTGTAAGAAAAACGGTTTCGTCGTCATTCATATCGTTGAAATAAATTGCCATCAGCAGTGCGGCAATTTGATAATCGGGAATTTCCCCGTTGACATAGCCGTTGACGAAAAAGCATATTTCTTCCTCGCTTAAAGCAAGGCCGTCTCGCTTTTTTCTGATAATATCGGTAATACGCATAATATACTCCTTACGGCATATTTGAATTGAGCTCCTGCATCGTAACATCTTCCTTTTCATACGGCGAAAGATATTTATCCTGATAATAGTTTTCGTTCTTTGAGGTTAGGTTGCCCTCGGTATCTATATTTAATACACCGCAGCCACGCTGTGAGCCTATTCTTGAAATACCGCTGTAAGCAAGGTAGTCAATGCTCATACCGTAGTTAAGATTGATGGACTTATAGTTAATCGAGAAGTTGTTAAGATGATCGTGACCGCAGAATATAGAGTCTGTCGAGCCAAGCTCAAGCATGGTCTCAAAGAGCATATCGTCATGAACGCCGCAATAAACAACCTTGCCGCTTTCGCCTGCGGTGCCGTAATTATAGGTTATGTTTTCATCGTCCTTATATCCGTTGTCAACATATTCATTCCAAGCGGTTCTGTATTCGTTGAGCGGAATATGCATAAATGCAGAGGTCTTAACGGGAGCGGAAGCGTCATACAAAGCTGCTCTGTCGGCAGAAAGCTTGGAAACAGTCTGTGCGTTCTGCTCTGTGAGAGCTTTTACAGTGTTTTTATACCACTCAATCTGATTATCGTGAATGTTATCATATTTCCATGCAATTCCGAAAACATCCCCGTCGATATACGAATGAGAGTCGAACAGTATAAGCGAACGTGTGATTACGTTATCGGAATTAACAATATTTATTATCTGATTTCCGCAGCCGTCAACGTCCTCGGGACCTGCCTGCAAAAGACAATGCGGGAAGTCGCCGCTTGAATATATTTCGGTAAGCTGTTCCCTTGAATAATAGCTGTAAGACTCCGTATCGTGGTTTCCGTAGCAGGCTGTCCAATAAATTCCGAGAGACTCCATAAGCTCTGCAAAAAGAGTTGCACCTGATTTATTGTTGAAGGTTCCTGCCTGGAACGGAACAGGGTAGGAGATATCGCCTGTTACAATTACAAGGTCGGGCTTTTCGGCTGTCAGCATAGCCGCAATCGCATTGATTGCCTTCGAGTCCTTGTTAATTGAGAGATAGCCGCCTCCGAGATGTACGTCGGTAAGCTGAACTACTTTAATATCCCTGTCGGTTTTGATGTTCCAACAGCCGTTGTCATAATTTTCGGGCACAAGCTGATTTTCATAAGCGACCTTTGAAATTGTTTTTATTTTGTTCCTGTTTGCTTTTAACCCGATTACGGTAATTAAGGTGGTAACCGCAACATAGACGATTACTACGCACAGGAATATGCACAAAAATTTCAAAAATCTTTTCTTATGCTTTCCCTTAACCTTTACTTTTTCACTCATAGAACCCCTCCTACGGTTATTTGTAAATCATAACCTAATTTATCTTTTATAATACTTTTTAACAGCTTTGTAAGCTCCGCCGTCTCCTTTGCGGTGCCACACGAGACTGTTATTTCCGCAGCTATTATTTTTCTGTCGCCGTATGTGTGGCATTGAAGGTCGTTAATCTCTGAAACGCCGTTGACATTTTTAATAAGAGCCTGTGCTTTTTCGCAGGCATTGTCATCACGCTTCCCGATAGCGACTTTGCTGGAAGCGGAAAACGATTTTGAACCGCTGACAATTATAATCGCCGCAGCGACAAGACCCATAACGGAATCTATCGCATAGCCGAATTTTGAAGTCAGCGTAAACGAAATTACAATACAGAACGACATAAAGAAATCAAGAAAGCTGTCAACGCTTAAATTCTTTATAATATCGGATTTATGCTTTTTGTTAATACGCTTAAAAATAATGCCCATTATCAGCTTAACGAGTGCCGTACCGCCTATGGTAGCAGCATATTTTGTTGAGTACCAGACGGGGACGGGATACATAAGTCTCTGAAGCGAGGTGTACACAAATACAATGCCTGTCATAAGTATCACGGTTGACAGAAGCAGGTTAATAAGCTCCTCCGCCTTGCCGTAGCCAAAAGGATATTTTTCATTCGGCTCGATTGCACTGATAATAAACCCGATAAACGCAAATAGGCAAACGAAGGTGTCTGCAAGTGAGTTTAACGAGTCTACATAAATGCTGATACTGTTAGTCGAAATCGCAATATATATTTTAACGGTAAACAGCAGCAGATCTGTGATTGCCGCAAAAATGCTGACTGCTTTTTTAACTTTATTGGTTTTTATGGTTATCCCTTCTTAGGCTTATTTTTTCATCCTTTCGGTATTTATGCTCTCCGCTTTCATAAGGAAGTCATATACAGGCTTTAATTTAATAAATTCCTTTCCGATTTCATCGGCTAAATTGTCGCTGAAAAGCAGGTCAAAATCCGTGCTGTCGATTAAAACGCAAAAATCCCTTATGTTAAGCCATGAACGGTCGATTTCGTCAGCCTCGGGGAAATGGTCCTTTTTATAGGGATTGCAATCCAAAATATATCTGCTGTCCGATTCGACAGCCTTTCTTGCCGCAAGATAAGTCTTATCCTTTTTAAGCACAAGAGAGCGTAATGCCTCGATACTGCCCTTGCCAGCCCTATAATATCCGCAGCCGTATTTGAAGCCTCTCGGAGAAAAATCAAAGAAAAAAGAGGGGAGACCCTCGTACAATTCCTTTCTTTCGCTGTTCATAAAGCAGCACCATTGATTGTCCTTGAATATTGATTTATTCTTTGAGAAGCGTGCGTCACGGTATATTCTTGATATTTTTTTCGGGTTGCATATTATTGCGGGGTCAATTTCGTTCATATACGGCGTAATATTTACGACAAATTCACGAAACGGCTCAACAACGAGCTTCGTGTGAATATCTTTATGCTCTTTATACCATTCTTTACTGTCTTTGAGCCTGTTTTCAAAAAGAAAATCGAGTGCCTGCGGTGTTATATTCATTTAATTATATTCTTCTTTCAATAAATATATATAAGTATATAAAAAAAACAATTTTTTTGCAAGAGAAAATCAAATTTTTATTGATATTCAACTGTTTTTATGATAAAATACCGTTTATATAATAAATAGGAGGCAAGGGTTATGGATTTAACTAAAATTATCAACAAAAAAGACGAAGCTGCTCAGTATATGGTTGATGAAATCACTCATATCTGTAAGGATTTTGAAAAAAGAGATCCCGGTTCAAAGGGCGAACAGCAGGCTTGCGAGTATATGGCTGAGGTCCTTAAAAAGGATTGCGGCTGTGACAGAGCTGATGTAGAGTCATTCAAAGAAAATCCCGGTTCATTCTTTGGTTGGATTTACTTTACAATCACTTTCGTTCTTCTTGCAATTCCGTTGTTCTTTGTAGCACCGATTGTTTCCGCAATTCTTATTGTTGCGGGGCTCTTTATTGTGCTTATGCAGTTCGGTTTGTATAAAAAATTTATTGACAAATGTTTCCCCGAAAAAACAGGACATAATGTTACGGCTCTCAAAAAGCCGACAGGTGAGGTTAAACGCCGTATTATATTTAACGGACATCCCGACGCCGCTTGGGAGTGGCCTGTTAACTACGCACTCGGCGGTGTAGGCTTTGAGGGACACGCTGTTATCTGCGCTATCGGTGCGGTTTTCTATCTTGTCCTTTCGATTATGGCTTGCGCACAGGGCAGGGCTTTCGGCACAGTTGGCTCGGTAGAAGGCTTGACAAAGATTGCTCTTTGGGGACTTCTCTTTGTTCCGTTCCTCGTCGGTCTTTATTGGATGTGGAACAAGAACAGAGTTGTTGACGGTGCAAACGACAACCTTTCAGGCTGCTATATGGGTATTGCAATTCTCAAGGCTCTCAAGGATGAGGGAATAGAGCTTGAAAATACCGAGCTTGGCGTTGTACTTACAGGCTCCGAGGAAGCAGGACTCAGAGGTGCAAAGGCTTGGTGTGAGGCTCATCAGGGCGAATTTGACGATGTTCCTACATTTATTATTTCCTATGATACAATTTACGACCCCAAATACCTTATGACAAACTATCGTGACCTTAACGGTACTGTTAAGGCTGATAAGGATGTTTCGGATCTGTTTATGGAAGCTGCTAAGGCTGTTGATATTCCTTGTAAAAAGGGTTGGGTTCCGCCCCTCGGCGGTGCAACAGACTCTGCTGCTTTTGCACAGGCAGGCTTCCGTGCAACGGGCGTAACGGGTCTTAACCACAAGCTTGAAAACTATTATCATACAAGAAGAGACACCTATGACAATATGAACACAAACGGACTTGCAAATTGCTTTGCCGCTTCTGTTAAGGCTCTTGAGATGTTTGATAACGGTGCTAAACAGTAATTCTACATAAACTTATAAAATCGACCGCCGATGTTAATTTAGTTAGCATTGGCGGTTTTGATTTTTGAAAAAATGAAAAATATGTGTTGACATTTGAAAATAAGTGTGCTAATATATCAATAATGATAATCATTACTGATTAGCAAGACAAAAATTCAGTAACGGTTATTGAAATAAAATAAACGGAGGAACAAGGTGCAGGAAAAGCGTTATAGCCGTCAAAGAGAAACGATTTACGAAAACCTGAAAAACAGATATGACCATCCGACCGCTATGGAGCTTTATATGTCTGTTCGAGACGAGCTTCCGAATTTAAGTCTCGGAACACTCTATCGCAATCTTTCGGTTCTTCGTGACAGCGGAAAAATTATCGGTCTTACTCTCGGTGGGGAGGAGCATTTTGACGCTAATACAAATCAGCATTATCATTTCAAATGCACTTTATGCGGAAGATATTTTGATTTGTTGACAGAGTCGCTTGATCCGTCAATTATGAATATGTGTTTACAAAATTTTGACGGCGAAGCAGATGGTTACAGCTTAATTTTTTACGGTAAATGCGGAGAGTGTAAAAAGCATTAACCGTGAAATAATAAATAATAAATTATTAAATTGTTGGAGGAATTAAAAATGAAAAAATTTGTATGTCCCGTATGTGGTTATGTTTATGAGGGAGATAATCCCCCCGAAAAGTGCCCCCAGTGCGGCGTTCCCGGTTCAAAGTTCAAGGAAGTTGAAGATTCATCAAGATCTTGGGCAGCAGAACACGTTGTAGGCGTTGCAAAGGATGTTCCCGAGGATATTCTTGAGGGCTTGCGTGCTAATTTCAGCGGCGAATGCACTGAGGTTGGTATGTATCTTGCAATGGCAAGAGTAGCTCACAGAGAGGGCTATCCCGAAATCGGTCTTTATTGGGAAAAGGCAGCTTATGAAGAGGCAGAACACGCTGCAAAGTTTGCAGAGCTTCTTGGTGAGGTTGTTACAGACAGCACAAAGAAAAATCTTGAAATGAGAGTAGAGGCTGAAAACGGCGCTACACTCGGCAAGTTTGAGCTTGCAAAGAGAGCAAAGGAAGAGGGACTTGACGCAATTCACGATACCGTTCACGAAATGGCTCGTGACGAAGCAAGACACGGCAAGGCTTTTGAAGGACTTCTCAAGAGATATTTTAACTAATAGCGTCGAATTGAATGATTGATTAAAATTCCGGTTTCCTTGTTAGAGGGAGCCGGAATTCTTTTGGAGAAAAATGACTGAGAGAGAAAGCAATAAACAAATAAATTTCGTTATCTATCCCTACGAGTTGCCTTTGTGCCGACGGATGTTTTGTTTTGAAACATATGATAAAAGGGCAGGGAATTATCGTATGAATTATAGAAAACTAATGTATCGACTTAAGGTGAAAATTTGTAATATAAACAGAAAATCCGAAACTGTTACCGATGATAACAAGTTTCGGATTATTCTTTGTTGGTGGAGGCGGCGGTAATCGAAACCGCGTCCGAAAATCTCTCCCCGCAACTTTCTACGAGCGTATTCGCTATATTAACATTCCCTCTGTCAAATGCCTAACGACAGGCGTTTGATTTTGGTAGCCCTGTTGTGTGTGATGAGCTACAAGGCGGTTACTCATTCACATTTACTGCTACTTGATGCTCCGTTCGGGATCGCAGTACTTTCCGAGGGAACAGCCGCCTAATTAGGCAGCAAGTAAAACTTCGTTTTTGTCGTTTATTTCTAAACTTTGAGGCTTTTATGGTGGTTCCTCGCCACCGCTCGCTTATTGCGTATCAAAATCCCCGTCGAAATCCTTTCGCCCCCATTTTTTAGAATATATATATAAATTATTATATATCAAAAATGAACACTTGAAACGGGTTGAGAAAATTTATCTCATTCGTTCCTTGATTTCTCTGTCGATTGATCTGTTCGCTTCTTTTTTTGCGGCAACATCACGCTTATCGTAAATCTTTTTACCCTTGCAAAGTCCGACCTTGATTTTTGCCTTTCCTTTATTGAAATAAACGGAGAGGGGAATCAAGGTTAAACCCTGTTGCTTGATTGTACCGTATAGCTTATGAATTTCCTTTTTGTGCATAAGCAGTTTTTTCTTCCTGAGTGGGTCACGGTTGAAAATGTTTCCCTGCTCATAAGGGCTTATATGCATACCGTTTACGAATATTTCGCCGTTGTCGATACTGCACCAAGCGTCTTTAAGGTTTACTCTGCCTTGACGAATACTCTTGACCTCAGTTCCGAACAACTCAATACCTGCTTCGTACTCCTCGAGCACAAAGTAGTCGTGATACGCTTTTTTATTTTGTGCAACTGTTCTGCTGTTTTCGTTCATAAGTCTACCTGTTATATCTCTCTACGCCATTCAAGAGCACGGGAAAGAGTGACCTCGTCCGCATATTCAAGCTCTGCACCTACGGGAATACCGTAAGCTAAGCGTGTAACCGTAATATCAAAGGGCTTGAGAAGCCTTGAAATGTACATTGCCGTAGCTTCGCCCTCGATAGTCGGGTCTGTTGCCATAATTATCTCTTTAACAGTATTGTCAGATAATCTTGACATTAAATCTTTAATTGTCAACTGTTCGGGACCTACACCGTTCATAGGGGAGATAACTCCGTGCAAAACGTGATAAAGTCCTCTGTATTCGTGCGTTTTTTCAAGTGCGACAACGTCTCTCGGGTCGGAAACCACGCAGATAACGCTTCTGTCTCTCTTTCCACTCGCACAAATCGTGCATATCTCATTTTCTGTGAGATTTTTACAAATTTTGCATTGATGAATTTTGTCGTGAGCGTTCGTAATTGCGTCGATAAGGGACTGAATTTCCTTATCTTTAAGCGAAAGGACATAAAAAGCCAATCTCTCTGCGGATTTTGTTCCTATAGACGGCATTTTACGAAATTCTTCGACAAGCCTATCAAGTGCAGGGACATAGTTAGCCATTAAAACATACCGTTCATACCGGGAATGTTAATTCCTCCGGTAATCTTTCCCATTTCTCTTTCGGCTGTTTCGTCAGCCTTTCTCATTGCCTCGTTAAGTGCGGCAATAAGCATATCCTCAAGCATTTCAACATCCTCGGGGTCAACAACCTCGGGTTTAATTGTAACCTTTTTAACCTCGTGCGAGCCGTTAACTGTTACATCAACTGCTCCGCCGCCCGAAGAAGCGGAATATTCTGCAACTGCAAGCTCTTCCTGAAGAGTCTGCATATTCTGCTGCATTTCCTGAATTCTTTTCATCATATTTCCGCCTGCGCCTTGATTAGGTATTCTTGCTTTCATTTTTATATCTCCTTATTGTTCGATTATTTGAATATCAAGCCCTTTTGCACGTTCAAAAAGAGAGTTGAGAGGGCTCATATTTGACGTCGCTACGGGTGCTTTTTCTTTTTTTACAGGCTGTGAGTCTGTTACAAGGGAAATTTTCAAGTCTTGCCCCGTAACTTCCTTTATGGCATTGAGAACAACCTCCGAATGCTCTTTCTTTGTTATGAATTGCTGCAAAATCGGATTTGTCGGCTTAATGCACATACAACCGTCTTTAATATATGCTGTTGAATTATTGAGAAAGCTCATAATCATCGGGTCTGATTGCTGAACAATATCAAGAATGTCTGACCATTTCAAAAACGGCTTAATTTCCTCATTGCTTGAAACGGCAGGGGAGACGGGCTTAGGAGCTTCCGCCTGCTGTGAAACGGGAATTTCCGTTTTAACTGTTTCGTGTATCGGCTTCGGCTCTTCCTTGATAATCGGAGCTTCGTCTACTGCTTTTTGTGGCTCTTTATGAGAGAAAAACGGATTTTCAGCTTTTTTCTCCGGAACTGCTTTAACTGTAATGCTGCCTGAAGAAATTTTTGCTTCAAGCTCCGAAATCCTGCGAAGCAAAGCAGCGTTATCGCTTACAAGCTCAGGCGAGCAAAGCTTTATCATAACCATTTCGGCGGTTATTTTTTTGTTGTCGCCCTTTTTCAAATCATATATTGCATTGTTAAGCGTTTCCATAGCGGAAAGCACGGTAGCAAGTGAAAGCGACTGCGCCTGCGCTTTGATTTTTTCAGCCTCGGTATCCGACGCCAAAATCAAGCTTTTATATGTGGGAACAGTTAGGGTAATCATCATATTGCGGAAATGTGATATGAGCTCGGAAAAGAGCCGTTCCATATCACACGAATTTTCGTAAAGATTGTTAAGTATTTCAAGGGCAGAAGTGCAATCTCTGTCTCTGATTGCGTTAACAAGCGAGTAAATATGCTCTTTTCCTGCAATTCCTGCGGCGTCGCTTGCCAATTCTTCGGTTATTTTCTTGCCGTAAGACGCACATCTGTCAAGCAAGGAAAGAGCGTCACGCATACCGCCGTCGGATACCCTTGCAATAAGCATTGCACCCTCGTCGGTAAGGTCGATATTTTCCTGCTTGGCAACGTATTTTAGTCTGCTTGAAATATCCTCGGGGGAAATCCTTTTGAAATCAAATCTCTGACAACGTGAAAGAATTGTTGAGGGGAGCTTGTGAACCTCTGTTGTTGCAAGGATAAACTTAACGTGTTCCGGCGGCTCTTCAAGTGTTTTTAACAAGGCGTTAAATGCACCCGTTGAGAGCATATGAACCTCGTCGATTATATATACTCTGTATTTCACGCTTGAGGGCATATAATTTGTTTCCTCACGCAAATCACGAATATTGTCAACGCCGTTGTTTGAAGCTGCGTCTATCTCCACAACATCAACAACGGAGCCGTCGTCAATTCCTCGGCACGAAGCACACTCGTTACAAGGGTTACCGTTGACGGGATGCTCACAGTTTACAGCCTTTGCAAGAATTTTGGCACAGGTTGTTTTCCCCGTTCCTCGCGAGCCTGTAAACAGATAGGCATGAGAAACTCTGCCTGTATCAACGGCATTCATCAGGGTTTCGGTAATATGCTCCTGACCGTAAACGTCGGTAAACACCTGCGGTCTCCACTTGCGGTAAAGCACCTGATACATTTTCTCACACCTTTACATAATAATAGCCTTAACTCGGTCATGCACCGTGCAGGCTTGACTGTATCGCACAGGCTGACCGTTTAATGCTGCTCGATTCCTCGCCTGACATGATTCACAGAGCGCTGTCGCACAGGACCAACACGGTACATGACCTAATTAAGGCATAATTATTATAATATAAAAAGCTCTCAAATGCAATAGAAAAATAAAACATTATTGTTGTTATTCTTAAAAAAATTTGGTATAATACTCTTACTCGAATATAAAACCTATATCAGAGGATTGTTTATGTTTAATATTATACCTCAACCGAACGAAATAATTATTAAAAGCGGTCGCTCCGGCTTCTTCCTTACCGAGGATACAACCATTACAAAGGTTCCGCTTATTATTGATGAATTTCGTGATTTTGTCAAAAAGACTTTTGACATAAGACTTCACAGAGAAGAAAAAAACGAAAACTGTATTATTTTGACATATTCAGATGGAATTGAGGATGACGAGGGATACAGAATTGTTTGTGAGGACTCTGTTATTGAGATAATCGCAAAAACCGATTGCGGTCTTTTTTACGGCTTGCAAACTCTCAAGCAAATGCTTTTACAGAGCTTCGGAAAAATACCTGCTCTTGAAATTAACGATAAGCCAATGTATAAATACAGAGGCTTTATGATTGACAGCGGAAGATATTGTCAATCGGTTAAGGAGATTAAGAGATTTGTCAATCTTATGGCAATGCACAAGCTCAATGTTTTCCATTGGCATTTGACTGAGGATCAGGGTTGGCGTGTTGAGATAAAGAAGTATCCCGAACTTACCAAAAAAGGTCAGAAGCGTTCACATACGAATTTCGGCTTTAAGAGCTATGAGGGCTTTTTCACCCAAGAGCAGATTAAAGAGGTTGTTAAGTATTGCCACGATCGATTTATTAAGGTAATACCCGAGTTTGATATTCCGGGTCACACCGTTTCTGCGATTGCTTGCTATCCTTATTTGAGCTGCTTTGACAGGAATTTGAGCGTTGCAACTCATTGGGGCGTTAAGCACGATATTTTATGTGCAGGTAAGGAAAGTACATATAAATTTGTTTTTGATGTGCTTGACGAGCTTATGGAGCTATTTCCTGACAAGATTATTCATATCGGCGGCGACGAAGCTGTTAAAATGCGTTGGAAGCTGTGTCCAAACTGTCAGGCATTGATGAAAAAAGAGGGGATAAGCAGCGAGGACGTATTGCAGAATTACTTTATGTCCCGTGTAAACCGTTACCTCAATGAAAAAGGCTATACATCAATGATGTGGAACTTTGAGTCGGAGGCGGGAACGGAGCTTCTTGATAAGAATATATATTGGAACGCTTGCTCGCTTGAAAGAAACAAAAAGCTTGTTTCTGATGAGCTGAAATCAGGCAGAACGATTGTGAATTCAAGCACATTCCCGTATTATTTTGATTTTCCTCACGGCACAAACAGCCTTAAAAAGGTTTATGAGTATAATCCCGAAATTGACGGCGGTCATATTTTAGGCGTTGAGGCGTCTCTTTGGACGGAATATGTTAAGACGAGAAATAAAGCGGACTATAATTTATTTCCGAGAATAGCGGCGTTTTGTGAAACGGCGTGGTCACAGCCGGAGGACAAAAGCTATGACAGATTTTTGTATTCTCTCGGAGAGTATTATGACTATCTTAATATCTATCATGTCAGATATGCGACATTGAAACAGGCTAATCCGTCAAGGTTAAGGTCTGACGTTGAAAAAATTGTATTCGGACGCAGGATTTTCCATTGGCAAGGGCTACACAATTTAATCGATGATGCAAAGGTACGTAAAATTGCTGAAAAATAAGCAATATAACAATAATTAAATTAACAGGGGTGTTAGTTTTGGCAAAGTATGTAATGGCATTGGATCAGGGAACGACAAGTTCAAGAGCAATTTTGTTCGATAAGAACGGAAAAATCGTTCTCAAATCACAACACGAGTTTAATCAGATTTATCCTAAGCCCGGTTGGGTTGAGCATAATCCTATGGAAATACTCTTCTCACAATTTCAGGCTGTTACCGAGGTGCTCAGCGAAAGACGAATTTATCCGTCCGATATTGCGGCGCTCGGTATTACAAATCAGCGTGAAACCACGATTTTGTGGGATAAGGGCACGGGAAAGCCGATTTACAACGCTATTGTTTGGCAGTGCAGAAGAACTGCCGACATTTGCGAGGAACTCAAAAAGGACGAAGAGTTTTGCAAGTACATAAAAGACCATACGGGTCTTGTAGTTGACGCTTATTTCTCGGCGACAAAAATCAAGTGGGTTCTTGACAATGTACCGGGTGCGAGAATACTTGCGGATGCAGGTCAGCTTCTTTTCGGTACGGTTGAGACTTGGCTTATTTGGAATTTGACAGCAGGTAAGGTTCACGTAACAGACTATTCCAATGCGTCACGAACAATGTTGTTCGACGTTGATAAGCTCTGTTGGGATGAGCATATTTGCGAAAAGCTTGATATTCCTATGTCGATTTTACCTAAGGCTGTTCCGTCAAGTCAGGTTTACGGTAAGGTTGAGCCCGGTATTCTCGGCTTTGAGGACCTTGTCGGCATACCGATTGCAGGTGCTATCGGCGACCAGCCTGCCGCTTTGTTCGGTCAGGGCTGCTTTGAGGCAGGTCAGGCAAAGAACACCTACGGTACAGGTTGCTTCTTGCTTATGAATACAGGCGAAAAGAGAGTTGAATCCCATAACAATCTTGTAACAGGTGTTGCATGGGGTATCGGCGATAAGGTAACCTATGCGATTGAGGGCTCGGCGTTCAACGCAGGCTCTGTAATTAAATGGTTGAGAGATGATTTACATGTTATCGACCACGCCGCAAGGTGTGACGAATTGGCGGAAAGCGTGCCGGACGCTAACGGAATTTATTTTGTTCCTGCGTTTACGGGACTCGGTGCGCCGTATTGGGATATGTATGCAAGGGGAACTATCGTGGGGATTACACGAGGCATTAACCGTGCGCATATTTGCCGTTCGGTGCTTGAAGCCATTGCTTTCCAAATGACAGACCTGCTTGAAGCTATGAAGCAGGATTCTGATATAAACCTTTACGAGCTTCGTGTTGACGGCGGCGCATCTGTTTCGAATATTATGATGCAAATTCAGTCTGATCTTATCCGCACACCTGTTAACAGACCTAAAATGGTTGAAACAACGGCTCTCGGTGCGGCATATCTTGCAGGTCTTGCTGTCGGCTTCTGGAAGGATATTGACGAGCTTTCAAAAATCCGTCAGGTTGACAAGCTCTTTGAGCCTAAGATGGAAATCGAAAAACGCAACGAACTTTACCACGGCTGGCTTCGTGCTGTCGAGCGTTCAAGAGATTGGATAGAACACTAAGCTTAAAACAAGGACTTCCATTTCCGAATTTTAAGCTTTAGGATATAATTTTTAGTATATTTGAGGTGCAAAATGGATTACGCAAAGGAATCTTTGAGACTCCACTACGAGTGGAAAGGAAAAATTGAGGTTAAGACAAGAGCAAAGGCGAACGATAAGGACGCTCTTTCTTTGGCATATACACCCGGTGTTGCTCAGCCGTGTCTTGAAATTCAAAAGGATATTTCAAAATCCTATGAGCTTACAAGACGTTGGAACACGGTTGCAGTCGTAACCGACGGTACGGCAGTTCTCGGTCTTGGCGATATCGGACCGGAAGCGGGTATGCCTGTTATGGAGGGCAAGTGCGTTTTGTTCAAGGAGTTCGGCGACGTCGATGCCATTCCGCTTTGTGTTCGTTCAAAGGATGTTGACGAAATCGTTAATTGCATTTCACTTTTGGCAGGCTCCTTCGGCGGCGTAAATCTTGAGGATATTTCAGCACCGAGATGCTTTGAAATTGAAAGAAAGCTCAAGGAGAAAACCGATATTCCGATTTTTCATGATGACCAACACGGTACGGCTGTTGTCGTTGCGGCGGCCGTTATCAATGCGTTGCGTGTTGTTGACAAGAAAATTGAAGATTGCACCGCAGTATTTTCAGGTGCGGGTGCGGCAGGAATTGCGATTGCAAAGCTTCTTATTTCACAGGGAATTAAGAGCGTTATTATGTGCGACAGCAAGGGAATTATCTGTAAGGGAGATGAAACTCTCAATGATGCTAAAAAGGCAATTGCAGAGTTTACCAATCCCGAAAGAAAAACCGGCACTCTTGCCGACGCTATGAGAGGCGCAGATATATTTGTAGGCGTTTCGGCGCCCGGTATTGTCAGCGAGGATATGGTTAAATCAATGGCAGATAAGCCCATTGTTCTTCCTATGTCAAATCCCGTTCCCGAAATTATGCCCGACCTCGCTAAAAATGCAGGTGCGGCGGTTGTCGGTACAGGCAGAAGCGATTTCCCGAATCAGATAAACAATGTTCTTGCGTTCCCGGGAATTTTCAGAGGTGCTCTTGATTGCAGAGCGAGTGATATTAACGAGGAAATGAAAATAGCGGCGGCGAGAGCGATTGCTTCTCTTGTTTCGGATGATGAGCTCAATTCCGAGTACATTTTGCCAAAGGCTTTTGACGAAAGAGTCGGCAAAACCGTTGCAAAAGCAGTTGCCGAGGCGGCAAAGGCTACCGGTGTAGCAAGAATATAATCAGAAAATTATAACACAAATAAAACAATAAAAGGAGATATAAATATGGCTTGTTTTGTAGTACCTGTTGCCGAGGCTGTTATTGCTACGGCTGCAAAAAAAGTAGTTGAAAAGAAAGAGGAGTCGGTTGCAAAGGAAACTGCCGTTAGCACGATTGAAACCAAAAACGCTAACAAAATTCCGTTTTCACGAAAGCTCGGTTGGTTAACTAAGCTTCTTTGGGGAGGCTCATTCCTTCTTGCCTTTGAACACCTTTGGCACGGCGAGATTGTTCCTTATTTCCCGTTCTTAACAGCTATGAGCAATCCTGAGGATACGGCTGAAATGCTTCACGAAATGGCAACCGTCGGTGTTACAATGGCATTGCTTGTGACTGCGGTTTGGGGCGTAATGCTTGTTGTTTCTTCGATAATTGAAAAGAAAGTCCAAAAAACACAGCAGGATAAAATATCTGATTAAAGGAATTAAATATTATGACACTTTTAATTACAACTATTGCTGCGGCTGTGTGCACAGTTATTTGGTATAAAAACGCAGACAAGAACGAGCTTCGCCTTGATGTTCCTTGCTGGATGTTCTGGGGTGCTTCGATTATGTGGTTTGTTGATGCAATATTCGAGTACGCCGAAATGGGCAGTGAGTATTTTACTCCCGAGGCTTCGGATATGCTTAACGACACGTTTTTAGGCTTTTCTGTAATCGCTCTCGGACTTGTTGTTTGGACAGCAGTTCTTTTAATTAAAGATCCTAAGGGCGTTGTTAAGTCAAAACTCTTTAAGAGATAATAAAAGATAATATTTGAATTAAATATTAAAATTAGACCTGACTTTTGTCAGGTCTGTTTTTGTGCTAAAAAACGCTCTCAATCATAAAATTGAGAGCGTTTATGTTATTATTTGTAATCTCTTCCCGTTAAATAGTACCAAGCGGCAACATATTTGTCAGAAGAACGGGGACGCTTTGAAGATAAAAGATAATAGGTTGAGTCCTCATCGATAATAACAAGGTTTTGTGATGAAGCGTTTTGAACTCTTTTAAGCTTATCATGCTTGAGGACGATTGTGTTTTCTTCTTCAACAAGCTCAAAGCGATCCTTGTAAAGATTGATTGTTGTATGCTCTGAAAGAGTGTGAGGCTCATTGTTGATAACGATTGAAACGGTCTGTTCCTCTTCGGAAAGAATTACACCGTCGTCAGCAGATAACAGTATGTTTTTCCATTCTTTTCTCTGCCATTTATCCCAATCGAGAACGTTATCAAAGATAACCTCGTTTTTATCACTGTGCCAAAAAGCGTCTTCGCCCTGAGTCAGAGTATAACCGCATTCGCAGGTGAATTCATCATCCTTTGAATGAAGCGTGTCAACCTGATGGCATTTAGGGCAAACATAGAGAAGTCTTTCTGCATATTCTGCAAGCTTTTCGCCGGAATAGGTGTGCGGATTTTTTCTTTGCTCCTCATAAGCGTTGACATAAATATCACGCTTGATTATCTCGTTTATTTCGTCAACGGAATATCTACTCAATTCCTCGGGACTGTATTCATTTACAACTTTTCCGTGCACGGGGCCGTTTCTGCCAACGTGTGCCCATCTCGGCTTGCGAAGATATCCGCCGACTGTTCTGAATGTTATAAGAGCAACTCCGGAATCCTTAACAAGCTTGCCGGTATTGGGGGAAATATAGCCCGTTTCACCGTTTGTTGTAACCATACCTTCGGCGTGAAGTCCTACGGGAATATCTGCTCGAAGGTTTTCGAGAATTTCCTCAACCAACATATCGGAAGATTTATTTCTTTCTTTTACAATGACACCTTCAAGTGTTCCGAGAAGAAACTTTGCAATTGGATTAAGTCTTAAAAGGAAATCTGCGGCAACAAATCGAATGTATCTGTTTAACGCAATCATTTGATAACCCGGATCGTATATGTCTGTGTGGTTACCGATAATAATAAAGGTTTCGTGCTTAGGGGTGTACGGTTCGACAGTTGCGTGAAGATTTTTCATAAGCTTCGGTGCTACAACCGCAATCATAACCTTAATAAATCTTTTTGCCGTTCCGTAGTATCTTCTGATTCTTTTTCTGCTTTTAGGCTTATCCATTCTTTTCTGCTTCCTCTTCAAGAGTATGATATGCTACCTTACCTACAAGTGTTCTCGGCAAAGCGTCTCTGAATTCAATTTCCTTAGGCCACTCGTATCTGTCAAGATAAGGCTTGCAGAAGTCCTTAATTCTTTCTTTTTCGCCTGCGGTTGCGGGAACGCCATCGTTAAGAACGATATAAGCTCTGATTTTCTGCATTTTATACGGGTCTTTTACGCCGATAACACAGCAGTAGTTAACGTCGGGGCACTTGTCAATAACATCCTCAATTCTTGACGGAAAAACATTGTAACCGCTTGTAACAATCATACGTTTAATTCTCTGCTTGAAGTAAACAAAGCCCTCGTCGTCCATATAGCCCATATCGCCCGTGAAGAGCCATTTTGTGCCGTTTTCGTCATATTTAAGAGTGTCGTTTGTTTCTTGCTCTTCTTTGAGGTAACCAAGCATAAGAGTAGGACCTGAAAGAATAATTTCTCCGTCCTTGCCAAGCGGAACTTCGTTAAATGTACCGGGTTCAACGATTTTATATGTTGTATCACGCAAGGGGAGACCGATACTGCCGGGCTTTGAACGGTCAAAGGGTGTAACACAGCTTGCCGTAACACATTCTGTAAGACCGTAACCCTCACGTATTTGAATGTTTGCGTTGTGATCTCTCAAGAATTTATCGGCTTTCTTTTTAAGTTCGGGACTTAAAGCGTCGCCGCCTGAGAATACGCCGACAAGGAAAGAAAGATCCTGACCGTTGAAGCGATCTGTCTCAAACAATGCCTGATAAAGTGTCGGAACGCCTGCAATGAAGTTGGGCTTTTTCTTTAAAACTGTTTTTGCATAAGAATCGGTTGTAAACTGCGGCATAAGTATGCAACGAGCACCGTTAATAAGTATTGTGTGAATACCGATACCAAGACCGAAGCCGTGGAAAATCGGCATAACCGAAAGGAACGAGCACTTGTCGTTGAGATTAACGCCGCAAATTTCAGCAATTTGCATACCGATAGCGTTAAAGCTAAAGTCAGAGAGCATAATACCTTTTTGCTTTCCGCTTGTACCGCCGCTGTAAAGAATAACGGCAGTTTCATCTTTTCTGTAATCAACAGGGGGAAGCGTAACTCCTTTGCCTGATTTTACAAGGTCGGTCCAAAGGAAATCTCCTTTTCTGTCGGGATACTTCATATTCTTTGTATTCTTCGCAACGCAGTAAACAACACCAAGCGGAAGCGGTAATTCGTCCTGAATTCTTGCAACGATAATTCTTGCGTTTGTGCTTGATTCGTCAACCGCCGCCTTGACCTTTTCATAGAACATATCCATAGTAAGAATCATTTTGCTCTCTGAAAAATCAAGATAGAAAGTGATGTTTTTCTGTGCCGAAAGGGGGTGCACCATATTGGCAATAGCACCTATTCTGTTAAGTGCATAAAGGCAAATAATTCCCTGCGGAGTGTTAGGCATACAAATTGTAACCTTATCGCCACGCTTAATGCCGTTTTTTATAAAGCCTCTTGCGGCGTCTTCAATATGCTTTACAAATTGAGTATATGTAGTAAGCTTGCCCTGAAAGTCATAAGCTATAGCCTTCGGGTAAGTATTTTTTGCCATTTCAACGGCGCCGAACATTGTAGTTTCGGGGTACGGATGTACTTGTGGGGTGGGATCAAGTTTGCTTCTTTCCATTTCTTCTCCTCGGTTCCTTTTAATAATTACATAATATTATAGTCAATTTAATGACCGATTGCAATATTAAAACATTAAATTATGAACTGAATATAAATAAAAGGAAAAAAAGGAGCAAAATTTTGCTGATAAATTTAATGATTGTCGGCGAAATGAAATTATATCTCATAGTGTATGGCGGTGGCTTGCCGCCTCCGTGCGAGTTTTAGGATATATGACGGCTGACTGCTGCTGTCAAATTTGATAATCTGTGAGACCGTAGGGACAACCCTTGCGGTTGTCCGACAATGGCTCCCTCTGACGAGGGAGCTGTCGTTTTTCGCAGAAAAATGACTGAGGGAGAGATAACGAAAGCTTGATATTTATTGCTTTCTCTCCCTCAGTTTCGCTACGCTCAACAGCTCCCTCGTCAGAGGGAGCCTGAAAATGCGGTTGTCCGTTTATTTTAATATCATTTTATAGGAAAATTTTCACAAGCTACGAATCAATAGTTGAAATTCCCATTGTAATTTCTTCAAGCACATCAAGGAGCACCTTAACCGTGTCAAGCGATGTAAAGGTTGTAATTCCGTTTTCAACGGCGCAGTTTCTGATTGCAACGCCGTCCTCATAGTGAACGCCGGAGAGAATTGCCCTTGTGTTCACGATATAACTGACATAGCCTGCTCTTATCGCTTCAAGGATTTCCGTACTACCCTCGCTCAGCTTTTTCAAAACTCTTGTTCTTATACCGTGAACCTTTAAGAAATCCGCAGTACCGATAGTCGCCTCAATATTAAAGCCCATATCGTAAAAGCGTTTTATAAGCGGCAGCGCTTCCTCTTTATCCTCGTCGGCAAGGGTAACAATGACAGTACCGTAGTTTTGCAGCTTTAACCCCGAGGCGATAAGAGATTTGTACATTGCTCTGTGAAGCTTATCATCATAACCGATAGCCTCGCCGGTTGATTTCATTTCGGGCGAAAGATATGCGTCCATACCACGAAGCTTTGAGAACGAAAAAGCGGGGGATTTGACATACCAACGATTTTTTTCTTTGGGATAAAGCTCGAAAATTCCCTGTTCCTTTAAGCTTATTCCGAGAATTGCATAAGTCGCAATATCCGCAAGTGAATAACCTGTGGATTTTGAAAGAAAAGGAACTGTTCTTGACGAACGTGGATTTACTTCGATTATATAGACATTCTCGTTTTCATCAACGATAAATTGTATGTTGTAAAGACCGACAATGCCGATTCCCAAGCCGAGCCGCTTTGCATAGTCAAGGATGGTGCCTTTTACCTTGTCCGATACGCTGAAGGTTGGATATACGCTCATAGAGTCTCCCGAGTGAACGCCCGTTCTTTCGACAAGCTCCATAATTCCGGGGATAAATACATCCTTTCCGTCGCAGATGGCGTCAACCTCAAGCTCTTTACCTTTAATATATTTGTCAACCAATACAGGCTTGTTTTCGTCAATCTCAACAGCTGTTTTAAGGTAGTAACGAAGGTCAGCCTTTTTTGCGACGATTTGCATTGCTATGCCGCCTAAAATAAATGACGGGCGCACAAGCACAGGAAAGCCGATTTCTTTTGCGGCACATATTCCGTCCTCAATGTTAGTGACGGCACAGCCCTTTGGCTGCGGAATATTAAGCTCAACAAGCAGCTTTTCAAATAAATCTCTGTTTTCGGCTTTATCTATTGCCGCACAGTCCGTTCCGATAATTTTTACACCGTATTCGTCAAGCGGCTCTGCAAGATTTACAGCCGTCTGACCGCCGAGAGAAACAATAACGCCGTCAGGACTTTCAAGCGTTATAATGTTCATTACGTCCTCAACGCACAGAGGCTCGAAATAGAGCTTGTCGGAGGTTGTGTAGTCGGTTGAAACGGTTTCGGGATTATTGTTAATTATTATAGCCTCGTAGCCTGCTTCCTTAATTGTCTTTACGGCGTGAACGGTTGAGTAATCAAACTCTACCCCTTGACCTATACGAATCGGACCTGAACCGAGAACAATTATTTTTTTACGGTCGGACACAATGGACTCGTTTTCCTCTTCGTAGGTTGAGTAAAAATAGGGAACATAGCTTTTGAATTCGGAGGCGCACGTGTCAATCATCTTGTATGTAGGCATAATACAGTGCTTTTTACGCAATTCAAAAATTTCTCTCGATGTCATATCCCAGAGATAGCCGATTTCAATATCGGAAAATCCGTTTTTCTTTGCATATTTAAGATAATCAACGCTACCGCTGTTTGCTTTCAATTCTCTTTCAATATCAACAATATTCCTTATTTTTCTTAGGAATAAAAGGTCGATTTTTGTAAGCGAATTCAGCTCTTCGACGGATATGCTTCTGCGTAACAGCTCGGCAAGTGCAAAAATTCTGTCGTCAGTTCCTATTTTGATATATTCACACAAGTCCTCGGTGGACATATCATCAAATTTAGCTATATGGAGATGATACGCACCTATTTCAAGTGAGCGAACAGCTTTTAACAGGCTTTCCTCAATCGTTCTGCCTACGCTCATAACCTCGCCCGTTGCTTTCATTTGTGTACTCAAGGAATTATTTGCATCTGTGAATTTGTCAAACGGAAAGCGTGGCATTTTCGTTACAACATAGTCAAGTGCAGGCTCAAATGAAGCAAGTGTATTTGCAAGATGAATTTCATCAAGGCACAGTCCAACGCTTATTTTGGCGGAAACTCTTGCTATCGGATAACCGCTTGCCTTAGAAGTAAGTGCCGAAGATCGTGATACTCTCGGATTTACCTCAATAAGATAATATTGGAACGATTTCGGGTCAAGCGCAAACTGAACGTTACAGCCGCCCTCGATTTTCAAAGCTCTGATTATTTTAAGTGCACTGTCACGGAGCATCTGGTATTCCTTGTTTGTAAGCGTTTGTGAGGGACAAACGACAATTGAGTCGCCCGTATGTATTCCGACAGGGTCAATATTTTCCATATTACAAATTGTGATAGCGGTGTCCTCCGAGTCACGGATAACCTCATATTCAATTTCCTTGTAACCCTTGACGCTTTTTTCAATAAGCACCTGATGAACAGGGGATTGAGCTAACGCATTTTTTATAAGCTCTGTAAATTCCTCTCTGTTTTCGGCAAAGCCGCCGCCCGTTCCTCCGAGTGTGAACGCAGGTCTCAAAACAACGGGATAACCGATTTCTTCTGCAACCTTAAAACCCTCTTCTTCTGTGTTTGCAATTTCAGACGGGAGAATAGGCTCGCCTATGTTAACGCAAAGCTCCTTGAAAAGCTCTCTGTCCTCGGCTTTTTTAATGCTGTCGCTTTTTGTGCCGAGCAGCTCTACGTTACATTCACGAAGAACGCCCTTTTCCTCAAGCTGCATTGCAAGATTAAGTCCTGTCTGTCCGCCTATACCTGCTAAAATAGCGTCGGGACGTTCTTTTCTAATGATTTTAGCAATGTATTCAAGAGTCAGCGGCTCCATATATACCTTATCCGCTATTGTGGGGTCGGTCATAATGGTAGCAGGGTTTGAGTTGCAGAGAATTACCTCGTATCCCTCTTCTTTAAGTGCAAGGCAAGCCTGTGTGCCGGCATAATCAAATTCAGCTGCCTGACCTATAACAATAGGACCCGAGCCGATAACAAGAATTTTATTTATATCAGTTCTCTTAGGCATTTCGGCTTTCCTCCATCAAATTTATAAATTTATCAAACAGATAAGTGCTGTCCTGCGGACCGGGTGCGCTTTCGGGATGATATTGAACGGCAAATACCTTGTCTTTTTTACATTCAACGCCCTCTACGGTATCGTCAAGAAGATTGATATGCGTTACGGCAAGCTCGGTGTCGTTCAAGCTGTTCTTTTCAACCGAATACGAATGGTTTTGCGAGGTTATTTCCACTCTGTTTGTCAAGAGATTTCTGACAGGGTGGTTGCCGCCACGATGACCGAATTTGAGCTTATACGTCTTTGCACCGTATGCGAGCGAAATTATCTGATGACCGAGACAAATTCCGAATATCGGGCAAAATCCACGCAAGCTTTTAATTGTGTTTATAACTTCGGGGACATCCGTCGGATTGCCCGGACCGTTTGAAATAAAAATGCCGTCGGGGGAGAGCGACTTTATAACCTCGCTGTCGGTATCAAACGGAACTGCGGTAACATTGCAGCCGACACGGTTAAGCTCTCTGACTATGTTTTGCTTCATTCCGCAGTCAATGGCAACAATGTGAAATTTTGCGTTATCAACATTGTAGGTCGTAATCTTTTTTCTGCTGACACGGCTTACTGCGTCGTGCGGTACTTCTGTGTTTTCGAGAATTTTCAATCCGTCCTCAACCGATGTTTCGGCAGAGGTTAATAGAGCTTTACAGCTGCCGAAATTTCTTATTTCACGTGTGAGCTTTCTTGTATCAACTTGAGAAATACCCGCTATGCCGTATCTGAGCATAACATCCTCAAGCGTTGCCGTGCTTCTGAAATTAGACGGGTCAGGATTGTATTCTCTGACTATCAAAGCGCTTATGGTAGGGGTTTCGGTTTCGTAGTCGTCGTCTGCCATACCGTAGTTTCCGATAAGCGGATATGTAAACACGACGCCCTGATCTGTGTAGGACGGATCGGAAAGAATTTCCTGATATCCTACCATAGAAGTATTAAAAACGATTTCCATAACCTTGTCGCTTTGGTCAGCAAAGCCTATGCCGAGGTACTGTGAGCCGTTTTCCAAAATTATTTTTCTATCGGGCTTTTTAATCATTGTTTACTCCTTCTGCTTTCAAGAGAGGCACCGACAAAGCCTTCAAACAACGGATGAGGCTTATTTGGTCTTGATTTGAATTCGGGATGAAATTGAACGCCTACATAAAACGGTCTGTCGGACAATTCAACCGTTTCAACAAGTCTGCCGTCGGGAGATAATCCGCTGAGTGTCAGACCTGCCGATGTCAACGCTTCTCTGTATTCGTTGTTAAACTCGTATCTGTGACGGTGGCGTTCTGAAATTTCGGTGGATTTATAGCATTTTTCCATTGTGGTATTAGGCTGAATACAGCAGGGATAAGCACCGAGACGGAGAGTACCGCCCTTGTCAATATCATCACTCTGACCGGGCATAAAATCAATTACCTTGTTTTTGCAAAGCTCGTCGAATTCTCCCGAATGTGCATCGGAAATTCCCGCAACATTGCGAGCGTACTCGATAACCGCAATTTGCATACCGAGGCAGATACCGAAATACGGAATAAAGTTTTCTCTTGCATATTGCGCTGCAAGTATCATACCCTCAATACCTCTTGAGCCAAAGCCGCCCGGCACGATAATTCCGTCAAGATCTGCCAATACATCATTTACCGTTTCTTTCGTGATTGTTTCCGAGTCTATCCAATGGATATTTATATGAGAGTTGTGGGTATAGCCTGCGTGCCTTAATGCTTCGGCAACCGACAAATAGGCGTCATGCAGTTGTACGTATTTTCCGACAAGTCCGATGTCAACCGTATATTCTCTTTTCTTTATTCGCTTAACCATACTCGTCCATTCGTCAAGGTCGGCCTTCGGAGCATCAATACCGAGTTCACGGCATACAACACTTGAGAAGTTCGCTTTTTCAAGCATTAAAGGTGCTTCGTAAAGACAGGGGAGAGTTATGTTTTCGATTACGCAGTCGGGCTTTACGTTACAGAACATTGATATTTTCTGAAAAATGGATTTTTCAAGGGGCTCGTCGCAGCGCAGAACTATTATGTTCGGGTTGATACCCATACCTTGTAATTCCTTGACAGAATGTTGTGTGGGCTTTGACTTGTGTTCGTCGGAGCCGCTTAAAAACGGTACAAGCGTTACGTGGATAAACAAGCTGTTTTCACGTCCGACCTCAAGTGAAATCTGCCTTACCGCTTCAAGAAACGGCTGGCTTTCAATGTCGCCGATTGTTCCGCCTATTTCTGTAATTACAACGTCTGCATCTGTTTTTTTGCCGACGGAATATATGAATTCCTTTATCTCGTTTGTAACATGGGGAATTACTTGAACTGTCGAGCCGAGATATTCGCCACGTCTTTCTTTGTTAAGAACATTCCAATAAACCTTACCTGTTGTGAGGTTAGAATATTTGTTTAAGTCCTCATCGATAAATCTTTCATAATGCCCGAGGTCAAGGTCGGTTTCAGCACCGTCCTCGGTAACGTAAACTTCGCCGTGCTGATACGGGCTCATAGTGCCGGGGTCAACATTGATATACGGGTCAAGCTTTTGCGAAGCGACCTTTAAGCCTCTTGATTTCAAAAGTCTGCCGAGAGATGCGGCGGTAATTCCTTTTCCGAGTCCCGATACAACACCGCCTGTTACAAAAATGTACTTTGTCATAATTTTCACCTAACCTTTTTTATTTTCACTGATTTTGTTTTCAAACCTTGATTTTTCGGAATGTACAGACGGACATACGGGGTATTTACCGTCAAAACAAGCTGTACAGAAGCCTGTGTCCTTTCCGGTGAGAAGCCTTACATCCTCCATTCGCAGATAACCGAGCAAGGTAACGCCGATTATTTTTGCTATTCCTTCAATTGAGTGCTTGTTTGCTATGAGTCCCTTTGCGTTGTCAATGTCTGTTCCGTAGTAGCAGGCGGATACAAAGGGCGGAGCGCTTATTCTCATATGTATTTCCTTAGCTCCCGCCGCCCACAACAAATCAACGATTCGTCTGCTTGTTGTTCCTCTGACTATCGAGTCGTCAACGAGAACTATTTTTTTGCCTTTGATAATTTCCTTGATAGGATTTAATTTTATATTAACGCCTTTTTCTCTTGAGCTTTGCTCGGGAGCGATAAATGTTCGACCGATATACTTGTTTTTTGTAAATCCGATATTATACGGAATTCCCGATTCTGCCGAGTAGCCGAGTGCCGCTTCAAGTCCGGAATCGGGTACGCCGACAACAATATCCGCATCGACGGGACATGCTTTTGCAAGAAATCTTCCTGCTTGCTGACGTGCCATTGATACGCTTACGCCGTCAATGACCGAATCGGGGCGTGCAAAATAGATATATTCAAACACACAAAGACTTCTCGGTGTTAAATTGCAATGTGATGTGTCAAAATGTATTTTTCCATTTTCGACAACAGCAATTTCACCGGGAAGTAAATCTCTGATATGTTTTGCGTTTACGGCATCGAGAGCACAGCTTTCGGAAGCGAAAACTATTGAGCCGTCCTGCATTTGTCCGTAGCATAGGGGGCGAAAACCGTTTGGGTCCCTGACCGCTATAAGCTTCGACGGCGACGAGATAACAAGGGAATATGCTCCCTTGATAATGTCCATTGCAGACGATACGGCTTGCTCGATTGAACCGCATTGAAGCCTTTGCTGAACTATAATATATGCGATAACCTCTGTATCCGTTGTTGTGTGAAAGATAGCTCCCTTTTCTTCGAGCATTTCTCTCAATTCAAAGGAGTTGGTAAGGTTGCCGTTGTGCGACAGAGCCATTTTACCCTTGTTATGATTCACCACAATCGGCTGAATATTTTCGGCGCTGTCGCTGCCTGTCGTGGCATAACGAACATGACCGACAGCTATGCTGCCTTGCCCGAGTGAGTCTAAATCATTTTGAGAAAAGGCGTCGGAAACTAAACCGAGAGCCTTCTTTACCGAAAAAACGCCGTCATCATTTACGACAATTCCTGCGCTTTCCTGACCTCGGTGCTGTAAAGCGTAAAGTCCGTAATAGGTTGTCCTTGCGACGTCCGACACAGTTGGGGAATAAACTCCGAAAACGCCGCATTCTTCATGAATGGTGTTAAACATATAAAACCGCTTTCTATATAAACGTTTCGGGCTTCCGTAAAAATACGAAAATCCGAAACGCTTTTAATTATGTTATTTTACGCTGAACAGTATATCGCCGTATGAGGGATAAGGCCAAAACTCTTTTGCCGTGCAGGTCTCTGCCTCGTCGCACAAGCTGCGCACCTCTTCCATCTTGGGAATAAGACTGTCACGAATAGCGAATGACTCTTTACCGATATCGGTATAATCTGAAAGTGAAGCAAGTATGCTTTCAAGCTCCTCTGTCTTGATAGCTATATTGTCATTGAGCATTGAAAGTTTTTTGAGAACACTTGTTTCATAAGAACAGGGGATTGAGCTGTCTGCAAGCTTTTTGTTCTTAATTGCTTTTGCAAGCTTTGCCGTGTATTTTGCGATTGCAGGGGAAATGTCGGTCTTTGACATTTCAATCATTGTTGACGCTTCAATAGAAACAGCCTTGCAATAGTTTTCGAGCATTATTTCACATCTTGAATTAAGCTCCGCAACGGTAAATACCTTGTGTGAGGTCAACATATCAACATTTTTCTTGTCAAGAAGATGAGGCATTGCGTCTGGTGTGGTTTTGAGGTTTGATAAGCCTCTTTCTTCGGTAGCCTCTTTAATCCAAGCGTCGTCATATCCGTTGCCGTTGAAAATTATACGCTTATGGTCTTTAATGGTTTTCCTAATCATTTCATGAAGCTTTTCTTCAAAGTTATCGGCGTTTTCAAGCCTGTCTGCATAGATTTTAAGGCTTTCGGCAACAGCTGAGTTAAGCATTATGTTTGCACAAGCGATACTGTTTGATGAGCCGAGCATACGGAATTCAAATTTGTTTCCCGTAAATGCGAACGGAGAAGTACGGTTACGGTCTGTTGTATCTCTGTTGAATTTCGGAAGAACGTCGACGCCGAGCTTTAATTTGGTCTTTTTAGCGTTTTCATAAGGCGTATCGTTTTCGATAGCCTCAAGGACGCCGTTTAATTCATCGCCGAGGAACATTGAAATAACAGCAGGGGGAGCTTCGTTTGCACCGAGACGGTGGTCGTTTCCTGCGGTTGCTACAGAAAGTCTTAAAAGATCCTGATAGTCGTCAACAGCCTTGATAACGGCACAAAGGAAAAGCAAAAACTGCGCATTTTCATACGGGGTATCTCCGGGAGATAAAAGGTTTACGCCTGTATCTGTCGAAATAGACCAGTTGTTGTGCTTACCGCTTCCGTTTACGCCTGCAAAGGGTTTTTCGTGAAGCAAGCATACAAGTCCGTGCTTGGTGGCAACCTTCTGCATTATTTCCATTGTAAGCTGATTGTGGTCTGTTGCAATGTTGGTGGTTGAATAAATCGGAGCTAATTCGTGCTGTGCGGGAGCTACTTCGTTATGCTCTGTCTTTGCAAGAATACCAAGCTTCCAAAGTTCGTTGTTAAGATCCTCCATATATTCGGCAACCTTAGGCTTGATAACACCGAAATAGTGGTCGTCCAATTCCTGTCCTTTGGGAGATTTTGCTCCGAAAAGCGTTCTGCCTGTAAAACGAAGATCGGGACGCTTGTCATACATTTCTTTTGTTATAAGAAAATATTCCTGCTCGGGACCTACCGATGTTCTGACGCATTTTACATCGTCGTGTCCAAAGAGCTTGAGTATTCTCAAAGCCTGTATATTCAGAGCTTCCATCGACCTTAAAAGAGGTGTTTTCTTGTCAAGTGCTTCTCCGCCGTATGAGCAAAAGGCAGTCGGTATGCAAAGCGTTTTACCCTTAATAAAAGCATAGGAGGTAGGGTCCCAAGCTGTATAGCCTCTTGCTTCAAAGGTTGCTCTTAAACCGCCCGAGGGGAATGATGACGCATCAGGCTCGCCCTTGATAAGCTCTTTTCCGGAAAATTCCATAATAACTCCGCCGTCGGGAGAGGGAGAAATAAAGCTGTCATGTTTTTCTGCCGTAATACCGGTTAAAGGCTGAAACCAATGTGTGTAATGTGTTGCACCGTTCGCTACTGCCCAATCCTTCATAGCGGTTGCAACAGCGTTTGCGACTGTAATATCAAGCTGCACACCCTCATCGATAGTTTTTTTAAGCGAGGCGTAGACATCATCTGAAAGATTTGCTCTCATAACTCTGTCGTCAAATACTTTACATCCAAAAAATTCGGGTACGGTTTTCATAGTAATTCCTCTTTTCTAATAAAATTAAAGGCAACTGCACCCCAAAATACATTTGAGCGCCGTTGCCTTTTATTGTAAAAATAGAGATAGGGCGTCTTTAAGCCCTAAGACTTAAAGACGCCCTTGTCTTTATGCAAGAAATTATACTACCGAGAAAAAATGTTGTCAAGAAAAAATTTTTATTTTTTTATAATTTTTTTGTGAGCAATGCATTATTAAATCCACAGTCGTAAAATTCATAAAATCCGCACTTTTTATAAAAACGGTAAGCACTTGAATTTCTGTTTATTCCGCATACGGAAAGATGGGAACAACCGCTTTTCTTCAGATGTTCACAAAGCGTGTTTATCAACTCGCTTCCGTATCCTATGTGTTGATATTCGGATAAAATATCAATATGCAAATGAACGGGATACTTTTTCATTTTTCTCATTTGCATAAGATATAAAATCAAGACAGAGCAGGAGGGAAAATACGTTTTTGCGACACGCCTTAAATAAATATCTCTGTTCTTTTTAATGAATTTGTTGTAGTCCGCACTGCAAAGAATATATCCGACTGCTTTTCCGTCGCCGTTGTCCAATACAAATATATTTTCAGGCTCTTGTTGTGTGAAATAATCATTGTAAATTATCGGCACACATTCCAAAACCTTTTTATTCTTTTTGAATGTCGGGTTTGCGGTTTCAATGCATATACTTCGCACTGCGTCTGCGTCAGAGGAAACGTATTTTCGTACAAAAGGCTCTTTTTCCATATTCATCTCCGTAAAATCAATTACTGAAATTTTTTTCAGCTTGCTTGATTGCCGCTTCGTTACATACGGTCATAAGACACAAAAGAACTGCTAAAACGTAAGGCACTATTTTGAAGGTAGTGCCCGTTGCGGCATAACCGAGATTCAACTGAAATGTAAATCCGACGGCATACGCACCACCCATGTGAAAGCCTGTTAAATCAGCCGAAAATTCCTTGCCGAAGCGAGAGGGTACGGCGTGTAAAACACTCGGAAACACAGGTCCGAAGCCTAAGCCTATGAAAAACAAACCGATAAGAGCCTTACTTCCGATAGGTAGAATTAAAATAAGCATACCGACGAAGGAAGCAACTGCACCAATTCTTATCATATTGTTGTCGCCGAGTTTGTCTGAAACAAAGCCCGAGAGCAATCGACCGGTCATTATTCCGCCGAAATATACAGAAACCCACCTTGCCGCAGTATCAGCACCTATCGAATAGACGTTGACGGCATAGGAAGCACCCCAAGTGCCGACAATGAACTCCATTGAGCAGTAAAATCCGAGTGCGAGAATGCTCGGCAATAAGCCTTTGAACTCCGATAGCTTCAGCTTCTTTTTTTCGCTTTCTTCAATATATTTCTGCGAGCTTTCCTTGTCCTTTTTTATCCATTTCGGCAGCATAATTCCGACTGCGGCGGCAATTGCAAACTGAATGATGGCAAGAACACGGTAGCCGTTTCTCCAATTTCCTTGTTCTCCGCCTAAAAATGCCGACATAATGGCGGGACTTAGCGTAACACCGACACCCCAAAAAGCGTGCAGCCAGGACATGTGCCTTGCCTTGAAGTGCAGGGAAACATAGTTATTAAGACCGGTGTCGATAGCACCTGCGCCGTAGCCCATAACGACAGCAAAGAGCATCATAACCCAAATGTTCGGAGAAAAGCTCATTCCGATAAGTCCTATTGCCGTGAGAAGTATCGAAAAGAACGTTACCTTCGGCGTTCCGAATTTTCGAAGTACGATTCCCGCAACAAAGCTTGCGCCGCCCGAGCATACGCCTGTAATAATACTGTAAATTGAGGCGAATGACTCTGCAATTCCGAATTCGGTATGTACAACGGGCCAAGCAACGCCAAAAGCGCTGTCGGGCAGACCTAACGAAATAAAGACTACATATATCAGTACAATTATTGAAATCAAAATAATTCTCCTAAATTATAGATTAAAGCACATATTCCATCGTTCTGTGTTCAATTCCTGCGTCGAGAAAGACGTCGGAAACGCAGACAAAGCCGCAGCTCTCATAAAAAGGAATAGCGTGACATTGTGCACCGAGTGTGATTTTACTGTTGCCACGCTTTTTACATTCTTCCTTCAAAAATGACATTGCGGCATAACCGAAGCCTTTTCCACGCATTTCGGGAAGAACGCAAAGCCGTTGCATATGCGCAATTTCCGGTTTGTCATATATTAAACGAAAGGTACCTACGTTAGTGCCGTTGTCGGTTATCAAAAAGTGCTCGCACTCTGAATTACTTCTGTCATAATCGTCAATTTCAAGCTTTGTCGGGACATTTTGTTCATCAATAAACACTTTTCTTCTTATTTCAAGACAAGCGTTTATATCGTCTGTCTTGATGATTTTAATATTATTCGATTCCGACAAATTCATATCCTGCCTTTTCCACAGCTTCTTTAATTTTGTTACTGTCAACCGCACCGCTTGCCTTTATGACAGCCTGTGCAGTTTTGAAATCTGCTGTAACATCCGTTACATTTTCGAGCTCTTCAAGAGCTGTTTTAACGTGATTTTCACAATGCGGACACATCATACCGTTGATTTTAACTGTAATTTCCATTTCTTTATTCTCCTTTTTTGAATGGATTCTATTGATTTTTCGGTCATGCTTCGTGCTGTAAATTTTACAGAAATTCAATCTTAAAGCGTTCATTACAACGCAGAAGCTCGACAAGCTCATTGCCGCCGCACCAAACATAGGATTTAATGTAATGCCGAATTTTACAAATAAGCCTGCTGCAAGCGGTATTCCGATTGAATTGTAAAAGAATGCCCAAAATAAGTTTTCGTGAATATTTTTGAGCGTACTGCGGCTAAGTCTTATTGCTGCCGGTACGTCTCTTAAACTGCTTTGCATCAATACGATATCGGCGGAGTCAACGGCAATATCCGCGCCTGCCGCAATAGCCATTCCGATATCTGCACGGGTAAGGGCAGGGGCGTCGTTTATTCCGTCGCCTACCATTGCAACCGAGCCGTTTTTTTGAAGCGAACGTATTACCTCGTCCTTGCCGTCGGGTAAAACGCCTGCGATAACCTCGTCAACGCCTGCTTTTTTACCGATAGCCTTTGCGGTTTTCTCGTTGTCTCCGGTAAGCATTATAACCCTAATTCCCATATTTTGCAATTTTTTTATAGCTTCGGGACTGTCTGATTTTATTACATCCGCAACGGCGATAATTCCTAAAAATTTATCGTCATACGCAAAGAAAAGGGGAGTTTTACCCTCGCTTGAATATTTATCTGCGATTTCGGCAATATCACTCGGCAAATCGACTTTATCGCTTATATATTTGAAATTTCCGCCGAAAATATCCTTGCCGTTTAATTTTGCTTTAAGTCCGTTGCCTGAAACAGCCTTGAAATCTGTAATTTCTTCGGTTTTAATTCCGTCCGCTTTTGCTCTTTCGGTTATTGCAAGTGCAAGCGGGTGCTCGCTTTGACTTTCTAAAGCTGCGGCAAGGGAAATCAATTCTTTTTCGTCTGAAATCGAGGAATATATATCTGTTACCTGTGGTTTGCCCTTTGTGATTGTGCCTGTTTTATCAAGAACAACCGTGTTGATTTTTCCCGTCTGCTCAAGAGCTTCCGCCGTTTTGAAAAGTATTCCGTTTTTTGCACCGACGCCGTTACCGACCATAATCGCAACGGGTGTTGCAAGTCCGAGGGCACACGGACAGCTGATAACAAGCACGGAAATTCCTCTTGCAAGAGCATAACCGAAATTTCCGTTTACTATAAGCCAAACAGCCGTTGTAACAAAAGCGATTGCCATTACAACGGGAACAAACACACCCGATACCTTGTCGGCAACCTTTGCAATCGGTGCTTTCGTTGCCGCTGCATCGCTTACGGTTTGAATGATTTTCGAGAGGGTGGTGTCCTTGCCGATTTTGTCAGCCGTACATTCAAGATAACCCGAGGCGTTGATTGTGCCTGCGTAGACCTTGCTGTCGACTGCTTTTTCGACGGGCAGGCTTTCTCCCGTGAGAGCAGACTCATTTACTGCACTTTCACCCTTTATAACGGTTGCGTCTGTGGGAATCCTCTCGCCGGGTTTTACCGCAAATATATCTCCGACTTTTACTTCTTCAACAGGCACTTCTGTATATTCGCCGTTCTTGATAACGATTGCTGTGTTCGGTGCAAGCTTTATTAAAGATTTTAATGCGTCGGTTGTTTTGCCCTTTGCTCTCGCTTCAAGCGTTTTACCTACGGTAATAAGAGCGAGTATCATCGCAGCGCTTTCAAAGTAAAACTCCGACATATAGCCTTCGACTGCTTGCATATTTCCGTCAACCTGCGCCCTTGTCATAGCAAAAAGAGCGTAGGTACTGTATAAAAACGCCGCTGTTGAGCCGAGGGCAACAAGAGTATCCATATTGGGTGCTCGTTTAAGTAACGCTTTGTAACCGCTGATGAAAAAGCGTTGATTTATTACCATTATGATAACCGTCAGCAAAAGCTGGGTAATTCCCATTGCAATATGATTATTTTCATAGAATTTCGGCAGCGGAAATCCCCACATCATATGACCCATTGAGAAATACATCAGTATTACCAAAAACACAGCCGAGCTTACAAGTCTTTTTACAAGCTTCGGCGTTTCCTTGTCCTCAAACTCATCATATTCGCTGCTTTTGCGTTTTTTGCTACCGTCCTTTAATTGTGCACCGTAGCCTGCCTTTTCGACGGCTGAAATTATATCCTTTGCAGATGCAGTACCTTCAACGCCCATTGAATTTGTCAGCAGACTTACCGAGCAGGAGGTAACGCCGTCAACATTATTAACGGCTTTTTCGACTCTTGCACTGCATGCGGCACAGCTCATTCCCGTTACTGAAAATTGTGTCATTTTACATCAGCCTTTCTATTTCATAAGCTTTGTAATTAGCTTCATTAACTCGTCGATAACTTCCTCGTCGCCGTTTTTTATATCTCTGACAACGCAGGAGTGTATATGACGGGAAAGCAAATCTTTATTAAAAGAATTTATTGCCGCATTTACCGCCGCAGACTGAACAAGCACGTCTGCACAGTATGAGTCTTTTTCAATCATACCTCTAATTCCTCTGACCTGACCCTCGATTCTGTTTAGGCGGTTTATCAGCTTTTTCTTTTCCTCATCTGTCCTGTGTGTATTCTTTTCGCAGGAACAACATTCTTTATTACATGACATATTAATCACCATAGCCTTTCAGACAACAAATAGTTTATTAAAAATCACCGGTTTAACCTGCGTTGTCTGAACAGGCGTGTATGGTGATTTCTGCCATCTCAAAATTTTGCAAAAGGCAAATTTTGAGGGCAATATAATTATTATAGTGTGATTTTTCACACTATTTCTCCTTTAACCGTATTTACACATTTATAATATACCCTATAGGGGTATATGTCAATATAAATTATAAAAAACCGACATAACCTTTACAGCTATGTCGGCGTTTTGATTTCTATACATATTATAATAGCTCAATGGCTTTTGCGATAATCTCTGCGTGATCGAATGCGAGTTTATCTTTACTTATATACTCGATTTTTCCGTTTTCGTATTTGAAGGATATAATGCAATCGCCATTATCAAGCGTAATTATCTGATTTTTAACTGTCAGGTCAACCCATTCTGCGTTTTTTGCGTCATCTCCCGCAAGTGCTTTACATTCGGTAAAATTAACCTTGCAAAGATACGCTTGCGTAACAACCCAGCCACGAGGATCTCTGTCAGGCTTGCTGAACAGACCGATAGGGGAGATAAATTCGGAATTAACGCCGGTTTCTTCAAGCAATTCTCTGTGTGCGGTTTCTTCCATAGTTTCCGTTTGGCGTGAAAATCCGCCAGGCAACGCCCACATATTTATAAACGGGTGTCCGCCACGTTGTATCAAAAGCAACTTTTTCTGTTCGCCTTTTAAGCCGATAACAACAATATCTGCTGTAAGATAAGGTCTCGGATAGTTCTTTTCTTTATATTTTTCTAAAAATTCTTCTTCGGTCAAGCCGTTTTTATCTCTAATTTTATCCATAATCTCTTCCTAAAAAAGAATCGGCTGCGGTAAAACAGCCGATTCGATTAAGCAAAACTCAAGTTGATTAGAAATCAACCTCTGTATCATAATAGCAGCACTTGAGGAGCTTCTCCATCTCTTCAACAGAGGGCTGACGGGGGTTAGAGCCTGTGCAAGCGTCTGCAATAGCATTGACAGCAATGTCGTGAAGTCTCTCAAGGAATACATCCTCGGGAACAAAACCGTTTTCGGTCGGATAGCTGTCTGCACCGTAGTTCTTAATGCAATGCGGAATGTTAAGCTCGTCGTTCATCTTACGAAGATAAGCAATCAAAGCCGCAACCTTTTCATCATCGGAAGCTGATTTGTCGCAAATACCCATATAATCAACAATTACACCGTAACGCTTTTTAGCTGTTTCGTCCTTTGCGTTGAATGCGATAACCTTGGGAAGATACATAGCGTTTGCAGCACCGTGAATAATGTGAGCGCCGTAGTCTGCAAATGCAGCGCCTGTTTTATGTGCCATTGAGTGAACGATACCGAGAAGTGCGTTTGAGAAAGCCATACCTGCAAGGCATTGAGCGTTGTGCATACGGTCTCTTGCGTCCATATCGCCGTTATATGACGGAACAAGGTCTTTCATAATCATTTCGATTGCGTGAATTGCAAGCGGGTCCGAATAATCGCTGTTAGCTGTTGAAACATAAGCCTCAATAGCGTGTGTCATTGCGTCCATACCTGTATGAGCTACAAGCTTTTTCGGCATTGTTTCAGCGAGCTCGGGATCAACGATAGCAACGTCGGGTGTAATTTCAAAGTCAGCTATCGGATATTTAATGCCCTTTGAATAGTCTGTGATGATTGAGAACGCAGTAACTTCTGTTGCAGTACCTGAGGTTGAAGAAACAGCGCAGAAATGAGCCTTTTTACGAAGCTCGGGAAGTCCGAATACCTTGCACATATCCTCAAATGTGCACTCGGGATATTCATATTTAATCCACATTGCCTTTGCAGCGTCGATAGGAGAACCACCGCCGATTGCAACAATCCAGTCGGGTTGGAAGTCTATCATAGCCTGTGCGCCACGCATAACGGTCTCGACAGAGGGGTCTGATTCAATTCCGTCAAAAATTTTAACTTCCATACCTGCTTCTTTAAGGTATGCTTCAGCCTTGTCAAGGAAGCCGAAACGCTTCATTGAACCGCCGCCGACACAAATAATTGCTTTTTTGCCCTTAAAAGTCTTAAGAGCCTCGAGCGAACCTTTACCGTGATAAAGGTCTCTTGGAAGAGTAAATCTTGCCATAATTTTTGCCTCCTAAAAAATGTGAATTGTAAAGCAAAACGCTTTGTTTAGCAAAACAAATGATTGATAATTGTTTAACAATCATTTATGATATTATTATAGCATTTTTAAAAATAATTACAATACTTTTTTATGAACTTTTTATGTTTTTTTGTGTAAAAATATGTTAAAATAATTTTGAATTAAATTTCACGGGCGGATAAAATGGAAACGATAAAAATTGTAAAATCCAACAGAAAAACTTTTTCTCTTGAAGTGAAGCGAGACGGCTCGGTTATTTTGCGTGCACCGATATTTGCAAGCAACAGGCAAATCGAAGAATTTTATAATAAAAATAAATCTTGGCTTGAAAAGCATATAATTGAAAATGAAAAGAGAACGGAGAAAAGTAGGTTTTATCCTGCTTTTACCGAAGATGAAATCAAAGCTCTTAAAGAAAGGGCAAAGCAGTATATTCCGCAACGGGTAGAATATTGGGCTGAAATAATCGGCGTGAAATACAATTCTGTTTCAATCAGAGCGCAGAAAACACGGTGGGGCAGCTGCTCGTCAAAGGGCAATCTCAATTTTAACTGCCTTTTAATGCTTACCGATACAGAGGCTATCGATTATGTTGTAATTCATGAGCTTTGCCATATTAAAGAGCTCAACCATTCAAAGCGGTTTTGGTCGCTTGTAGAAACTTATATGCCGAATTATAAAGAAGTGCAAAAGCGTATTAAAAGTATGGAGCTGCAAATATTTTCAAGGCTTGAAAAATAGAAAAACTTTCATTTGGCACTTTTTTAATTCGCCCCTTACTTTATTTTTATTTAATATTAAAAAAACTGTTGACAATTCATCGGTTTTGTAGTATCATATTTGAGCACTTGAGAAAAGTAAATATCGCGGGGTAGAGCAGTTGGTAGCTCGTCGGGCTCATAACCCGGAGGTCGTGAGGTTCAAGTCCCACCCCCGCAACCATAAAAAACCTGTCTTTATGGCAGGTTTATTTTTTTAGGGTTATGAGCACGACGAGCGTGCTCGTTGGGGCTAACCCACACTCCGCTGCCGGTGGCAGAAAAAGGAGCGTGGGTGAGGTGAAGAAATAAGGAGCAATGCGAAGCGCACCAAGCGAGCAGGGCGACTATATTTCTGAGGGGCAAGCAAGGCGAAGCCTTGTGAGAAACCCGGAGGTCGTGAGGTTCAAGTCCCACCCCCGCAACCATAAAAAACCTGTCTTTATGGCAGGTTTATTTTTTAGGGTTATGAGCACGACGAGCGTGCTCGTTGGGACGAACCCACGCTCCGTTTAATTTTGAATATTAAATATAATTGATTATAATAAACAATTACTGTATACTAAATATAGTTTAACTTAGAGATTGTAGATAGTAGATATGCAAACGGTGCAAAAATGACTGTTGCCGAGGCTGAACGAAAAGGCTGGGAGCCATGCGCCGTTTGTAATCCATAATATAACAAAAAGACGATTACAAATGTAATCGTCTTTTTTTGGTGCTGGTGACCGGACTTGAACCGGTACGGTATTGCTACCGAGGGATTTTAAGTCCCTTGCGTCTGCCGATTTCGCCACACCAGCAAATCACGCTTAAATATTATATATAAAATAGTTAATAAAGTCAATAACAGGTTGTGAAATAATTATTTTAATTTGAGCTAAATTTTCATATTGTCAGCCGCTTAAAAAATTTTTCAGGAATTTTTCAAAATACTATTGACAAACATTCTGTTTGGTGTTACTATGTTAGCACATTAGCACTTTACCACGATAAAGCAGATTGAATTTTCAATAATTTGGAGGAGAAAACAATGAAAAAAGTAATTGCAGTTATTTGCGCATTTGCACTTGTAGCTTGTATGTTTGCAGGCTGCGGAGCTAAGAAAACAGAGACCTCGGACCTTGAATACGTTAAGGAAAAAGGTACTTTGGTAGTAGGTATTACAGAATTTGAGCCTATGGATTACAAACAGGCAGGCAGCGACGAATGGGTTGGCTTTGATGCCGATATGGCAAGAGCTTTTGCAAAGAGCCTCGGCGTTGATGTAAAGTTCGTTCTTATTGATTGGGACAACAAAGCGTTAGAGCTTTCCGATAAGAAGATTGACTGTGCATGGAACGGTATGACTCTTACCGATGAGGTTAAATCATCAATGGATTGCACAAAAGCTTATTGCAACAACGGTCAGGTCGTTATTGTTAATAAGGATGTAGCTGATAAGTATAATACCGTTGAAGCTTGTAAGGATCTTAAATTTGCTGTCGAGGCAGGCTCGGCAGGCGAAAAAGCAGCTAAGGAAAACGGCTTTAACATAACCTCCGTTTCCGATCAGGCATCTGCTCTCTTAGAGGTTAAATCAGGCACTTGTGACGCTGCTGTTATTGACAGACTTATGGCAGCTGCAATGGTAGGTGAGGGAACAAACTACGCAAACCTTACTTACACAGTTAACCTTTGCGACGAGGAATATGGTATCGGCTTCCGTAAGGGCAGCAACCTTGTTGAGAAGGCAAATGAGTTCTTGGCAGCTTCTGCAGCAGACGGTACAATGGAAAAGATAGCTGAACAATACGGCGTTCAGGCTTCGATTATTAAATAAGATAAGCTTATAAAAATGAATATATTTTCCGAACAGAGAATACTTAGGTACTCTCTGTTTTGGTGTGTTAGGAGTTATTATGAGTCAGTTCGCAGAACAGTTTCCGATAGTTTTCAATGCATTGAACGTCGGTTTCCTGCAAACCTTCAGATTGTTTATTTTTACATTGGTCGGTTCAATTCCGCTCGGCTTGCTTATGTCGTTTGGCTCAATGTCAAAATTTAAGCCGTTAAGAGTACTTATTAAAGTTTTAGTTTGGATTGTAAGAGGCTCGCCGCTTATGATTCAGCTTCTTATTATCTTTTATTTCCCCGGTCTTGTTTTCGGAGTTCAACTTTGGGGCGGCGGAGAAAGCGGAAGATTTTTGGCTGCGTGTGTAGCGTTTATAATCAACTATGCGTGCTATTTTTCCGAGATATTCAGAGGCGGTATTGTCAGCGTTCCCAAAGGACAGCAGGAGGCAGGCATTGTACTCGGTATGTCTAAATCACAAATCTTTTTCAAGGTAACGCTTCTTCAAATGATAAAGAGAATTATCCCTCCGCTTTCAAACGAGATTATTACTCTTGTAAAAGACACATCTCTTTCAAGAATTATCGCTTTGCAGGAGATTATTTGGGCGGGTCAGTCGTTTATGAAAGGCTCACACGGTATTTCGGGCGTTATTTGGCCTTTGTTCTTTACGGCGGTTTATTATCTTGCCTTTAACGGCGTTTTGACTGTTCTTTTCTCAAAGCTTGAAAAGAAGCTTGATTATTTTAAGGTGTAAGGGGGAGCGAAATGAATATATTGGAAATAAACGATTTGCGTAAAACGTTTGATGATAACCAAGTGCTTAAAGGCGTTTCGCTTACTCTTGAGGAAGGCAAGGTTATGTCGCTTATCGGCTCGTCGGGAAGCGGTAAAACAACCCTTTTGAGATGTATTACAGGTCTTGAAAAAGCTGACAGCGGTATAATCAAGGTTGCCGGTAATACTCTTTTTGACGGCGAAAGGGTAGGTAAACGCACAAGCGAAGAAAACAGAAAAAATCAGCTGCTCACAGGGCTTGTGTTTCAGAACTTCAACCTTTTTCCGCAGTACAGCGTTTTGAAAAATGTTACGCTTGCAAAAGAATTACTTTTGAAAGAGGAATTCAAGGCAAAAAAGGTTGATAAAGAAGAAAGAAAAAAACAGCTTATCGCACTTGATGAAGAAGCAAAGTCAATTATTGCAAGCGTCGGTCTTGCGGAAAAGCTTGACGCCTATCCGTGCGAATTGTCGGGCGGTCAGCAGCAGAGAGTTGCCATTGCAAGAGCGCTTATGCTTTCTCCCAAGCTTTTGTGCTTTGACGAGCCAACCTCTGCACTTGACCCTGAAATTACAGGTGAAGTATTAAAGGTTATTTCAAACCTTGCTAAAGAGGGCAGAACAATGCTTATCGTTACTCACGAAATGGGCTTTGCCAAAAGTGTTTCCGATAAGGTTGTGTTTATGGACGACGGTGTACTTGCAGAGCAGGGTACTCCCGAGGAAATATTCGACGCACCTAAAAGCGAGCGACTTAAAAGCTTCCTTAATTCAACATTGAGAATGTAAAAGTATAAACCTCTCATCTTTGAGAGGTTTTTATTGAATTTAATGTAAATATATGGTAATATTAAAGCAACAAATTGCGGAGGAATATGAAGCTTATGAATAAATGTATGTCTGTGTGCAGGACTGTTGCATTGCTTCTTATACTTATTTTAACGTTTGGATTTACTGTATTTGCAGAACCCGAGGAAGGCGGTACAGAAGCTCCGCCTACCGAAACCGTAACACAACAACAGGAAAAACAGCCTGAATCGCCCAATCCCGAGGCACAGCAAAACAACAAAAAATCCTCAAACAGCAATCTTGCTTCTTTGAGCGTTGTCGGTAAAAGGCAGGATGGGTCAAGTGTTAAAATTCAGCTTTCGCCTGAATTTAAGCGTTCGACGAGGACATATTCAATTTCTGTTCCCTATGATGTGGTAAGTCTTGAAATCAATGCTGTTGCGGCTGACGGCAAAGCACGAATTGATATTCCGCAGGGCTATCTTACTCTTGATGTAGGCTCAAATAAATCCTTTGTCTATGTTATTGCCGAAAACGGTGCGAGACGTACTTATCAGATAAACAGCGTCAGAGCTTCCGAGGAAACAACCGTACCTGTTGAAACGGTAACCGCAGAGCCTCAAACTCAAGCACAGCCGACTACCGAGCCTCAAGCTGCCAATAATGTAACACAAACAGAGGCGGCATCAACCGTTCCCGTTGAAATTGAAAATACGCATAGCGTTTATTATAAGCTCGCTATTGCATTTGGCGCTATAGGCTTAATTTTGCTTGTTGTTGCCGCTGTTTTGTTTTATAGAAACAAGAGATTAAGGGAGGGCAGGTTTTAATGAAAAAGATTGTCTATGAGGAATGTCCGTACTGTGGCTCAAAAATGTTAGCATACGGTTATCAAACCGAAAATGCTTGCGCTTATACCGATGTCAGAGGCGGAGTTTTCGGCTCTCAAATAGTCCATACGATTTGCAAGGATTGCGGAAGCATAGTTCACAGCAGCGTTTTAAGGCCTGAAATTTTCAAGGAGTTCCTTGATCCCGAAAACAAGAAAATTTTTGAGGAACAGGAAAAAGCGAAGCCTAAAAAAGAAAAAGAGGGCATATTGGAAATCATCGTTGATGATGAGGAAAAATAATTTAACATCAATTTTTTGACAGGAGGCAAATTTGTCTCCTGTTTTCTTATTTTATGGTTGATAAAACAGTGTCGCATCCTAATTAGGATGATTTGGACAAGCTTGTTGAAACAGCAGTCAAATAAAACAAAAATGACCTACAAATATGAAGTGAACCCAAAAGTTTAGACAAAATTAAATATTAAATTGTTAGTGAATGAGTTCGGTATTGTACCGGGCTCATTCCTTTTAATTTTAGAGATATT
>SFGA01000096.1 GCA_004556705.1 Ruminococcus sp.
TGCTGGGGTTAGATAGCGATACTTTTTACATCTACCATGTTGCGGCGGTCATGGTTGACAACTTGCGTCGGCTCCTGCTCGGTATCAACCTGTCCGACAAAGCTATAATGGATTTCGATTTTCCGGGTGTTGGTTTCCCGGTCTAATTCATGTATCAAAATACGGTCGATAAACTCATGGACGTTTTCATAGGTCAATTCCTGTATGTCGCTGTATTTCCCGACAATCTGAATAAACCTTGATATATCCCTTTTTCGCTCGGTAACGGTTGCGATCTGCTGTTGTAACTCGTCTATCCTTGCGGCAAGGGATTTCTTTTCGTCCTCATAGCCGGAAGTTAGAAACACAAACCGTTCATCTGTCAGTCTGCCTAATGCGTTGTCCTCATACAGCTTGCGGAAAAGCGTGTCAAGTTCGGTCATACGCGCCTGTGCTTTGAAAAGTTCCTTTTGCTGCTGCGCTAATGCCTTTCTCGCTTCCATGTCGCCGTACTCGGTAGCTTTACAGATAAAGTCCTGTTCGTGTTCCTTAACATACCGCAAAACCCGCCGCATATCTTCCAGCACTAAATCAAGAAGTACGTTTTTGCGGATATAATGAGAGGTACACTCGCTGCCTGTCCTTGCCCTGTTGCGCCATGCGCCGCAAGAATAGGAAAACTTGCGCGGCTCGATATTTACGCCCTGTTGGTAATACATCTTATGTCTGCAACCAGCGCAAAACAGCAAGCCGGAAAAAATATCAATCTCCGCTGCTTTTGTCGGGCGGTGGCGGGTAGCAATCCGCTTTTGCGCAAGTTCAAAGGTTTCCTCGTCAACAAGCGGCTCATGGGTGTTTGGGAAGAAATAGCGTTGTTCTTCTTCGTTCTTCCGGGTCTTTTTCGACTTGTAGGATACCTTGTGAGTTTTCGCGGTTATGGTATGCCCTAAATATTCCTGCCTTGCTAATATGTCATAGAGCGTTTTGTCCGGCCAAGTATAGGGGGCGATCATTGCCCGCTGATACCGCGCCTGTCCTGTACGCTGATAGCGCAACGCTCCAATCGTCAAGACTTTGTTTTCCGCAAGCCATTTTTGGATTTCGCACATACGCACGCCGCTAACAAACATAGCGAAAACCTGTTTGACAATCGGCGCGGTTTCCGGGTCGGGTATAAGGTGGTGGCGGTTGTTCGGGTCTGGGATATAGCCGTATGGATATTCCCCGTTGACGCGCTCGCCTTTTTGCGCCTGTGCCTGTTTAACTGCGCGGATTTTCTTGCTTGTGTCGCGGGCGTAAAACTCGTTAAACCAGTTCCGCAAGGGGGTAAACTCGTTATCCTCCCGCGCTGTGTCAACTCCGTCGTTGATCGCGATATAGCGTACTCCGTTTTCGGGAAATACAATCTCTATGAGTTCGCCCGTTTTCAGATAGTTTCTGCCAAGACGGGAAAGGTCTTTGGTAATGACCGTCGCCACTCGTCCGGCTTCCACTTCCTGCAACATCGCTTGCAGCCCCTCGCGCTCAAAACTCACGCCGGAAAATCCGTCGTCCACAAAAAACTTTGTGTTCAAAAAATGGTGTTCGTCCGCATAGCGTTGAAGTATCATTTTTTGGTGCTGTATGCTTCCGCTTTCTCCGGCTTGCATATCCTCTTGACTTAAACGGCAGTAAAGGGCGGTGATTTTATTCGACTGTAACATTAGTCCTCCTTTCCGACAGCCGAATAAACAGGTATAATGTGTTGCTATCATTATACCATATCCCGCCGCCTAATGCACTACTCGGACGCTAAAAATCCCGGATTTCCGGGCTTTTTCTGCAAATCCTTTACAATGAGTTTCTCAATCTTTTTATGGATTGTATCGGTTGCCTTTTCACTCGGCAACGCTTGAACAAGATAGGTGATTTTCCCTATTTTGCGTTCGGTTGTAATTGTCTGTTTTTTATCCATTAGAAAAACCTCCTTTTCCTGTATGGATAAACTATATTCGTCAAAAGGCAAAAACGGGCGGTTGTTAGCTGCAACCTCACGGGAGTTTCACCCCGGCCCATGCTTATGGGTGCGCCGCGCAATACTTTGAGGGTGTTCAACGCGGGAGTATCATTGTGCCGCCTTGTATGTCGTCGCCCACAAGCTGCTAAACCTGTTTTACGGCGCGGTAGTTCTCGCTCGGCTTTTCCCCTATGGGGAAAAGC
>SFGA01000097.1 GCA_004556705.1 Ruminococcus sp.
ATCGTGTATGTGATTTCGCTCATCGCTTTGACTCCTTTCGTCTTTGATGTCTTTATTGTATTCGGATTGCCCCTGTTCATCAATTATGCGATTTTCCTTGCTGAGCGTGCTGATTGTTCTGCTGACTGGAAGCAACGCCATTTCAGCAATGTCGCTTGTAGCAATACCCACCGCATTGAGAACTTCCTGTGAATTGAAGTTTGAAATACCGGCAAAGTCATCGGGAGAATACACCTTGTCTGCGTCCAGTCCCAATCGTGCCATAACCATATATGATACACTGTTTCTGACAAGCTCCAAATACAAGGCATTTGCTTCGTCAGCAGACAAATACTCCATATCGCTTCCTGCACCCAAGCTCATAAAGTCGGTGATATAGTCTGCGATATTATCCTCGACGGCATTGGCAATGCTCTCTTTAACGACATTTTCAATACTCGTTGTATCGTTTACCGCCCCGAAAGTATTTTCAAGCGTTTCAATAACCTCTGCTTCAAATTCGGGTCTCATCTCCCAAATCGGCACAGGTCGGGAATATCGGCTTTCGTGGGTGTCCGATATATCAAAGTAGTGAATCAGCCTTTGACGGCTTCTGTCTGCGTCCTCAAATACGGCAATACCTTTTGCCCCTCGGTTTACCCAACGACCGAAAGTGCCGTTCCATCGTTCGATTTCAAGCACGGCTGTCGCGTCGGGTCTTTGGGCATATATGAGAAGCTGTTCATCAAATCGGAGCCTGAAATTTCTGCCTGCTGTTTTCAGAAACGATTGCCAGTTTACCGGATTATCCGTAACTGCAAAACAGGTTCTTTCATACAGCTCCGAAATCAGGTCAAATTTTCTTGCCACCTCGTCTGCACCTCCTTATCGTGATTTTTCTTTGTCCTTTGCAGGTTTTGTATTTTCTTTTGCGGCTGGTTCTACGGTATGACCGTTTCTCTCGCAAAGCTCGGCAAATTCGCAGATGTGGTAGAGATTAGTGCCGACCTCCAAATGGTAGTCGTCGATATATCTGCAAGTCCTCTCCATTGTTTTACCGTCGCTGAGCTTGATTGAAATTTTCTCGCCGTCCGCAATGCGAAACTGCTCCTGATAGTGCGGGTCAATAAATCGGATACCACGCTCGGCATTTTTCAAGTGGCTGTTCAGCCACTCTTTCTGATAGCAATAGCAGTACAGATTATATTCGCCCCTGTTGGGGTTAAACCTCATAAGATAGCTGTACTTTTCCGTATCAAGACGAATACCGTAGTGGTTGCGGTCATCATTAAAGGAGCTGTCGGGAGTGGAATAACAGTAAGAGGACATAGCCTTTCTGCCGGACAATACATCGCCGTCACGCAATCCGTTTATCACATCGTCAAATTCAGCCTTAAATTCATCTGTTTTCAAGTCTTTTCTGAAATCGTTCCAAGTCGTCCAAAACTCGTTCCCGGCAGAACCGAAGTCGGCTCTCAAATATCCGATAAGACCGGTCTGCATAGATAGCTGCTGACTTTGGCTGAAGGTGTATTTACGCTCTGCTTCGGTCAATACTCTGTAATCCATTTTCATCACCTCGATTGTTCGTTAGGTTGTCTTTGCTTTGGAATAGAAAAGCCATAAACTCCGGCAATATCATCGCCGAGCCTTTTGGTAACTCGTGTGATGTCGGCTCTTGTGGCTTTTCCGTTATAGATTTTATCTTGCAGATTTTCAATCTGCTTATCAGTAACACCGTCTTTGAATACACGGTATAGATAATGGTTTGTGCCGTCGTGATGAACGGCGTCGGCACGAAGGTCGCCGTACTTATCCACATACCATTCGGTGTAATCGGTATCGGAATATAGGCAGTCTTTTATGTTGCCGGAATCAATCATCTTGTATCCCGACACTCTGCCGTTCCATCTGCCGAGGTCGCCGATAACGATAATCGGCTGTGAGAGCTGAATATTGAGATTTACTCGTTCATCATATAGGTTTTCGGCATTGGATTTTACCATAATGTCGTACAGTTCATCTTCGGGGTAGTCAGGGTACAGTTCCTCTAACGACTCTCGCCAATCATCAAGGTCAAGGTTAAGGTCACTCCAAATGATATGACGGTCATTCTGTTCCTGCCTGCTCATCAGTGCCACCTCCCAAATAAGAGAACAGCTTATTGGCTTTGGTCTGCTTCTGAAGCTC
>SFGA01000031.1 GCA_004556705.1 Ruminococcus sp.
CTTTTGGTCGTCCCATATCTTTTCATCTCCTCTTTCTCATTTTAACACAAAAAATGATGGTAGACACTTTTTTGTGTCTACCATCATTATATCATTTCACATTGAGTGGCTTTTTTACTGCGCTTATCTGATTTTAATTGTTACAATTTCAAACGGCTTTAGAGTTATCGGAATTGAGTTTTCTTTTGCTGATATAACCTTCAAATCATTTTCAAGCATATCGCAAAGGGTTACAGACTCAAAGTCGAAGCCCGTTTTAAGCACGGTGCTTGTACGTCTGTTGAAGCTCTCATACATTCTGACAATGATTCCGTCTCCGTTTTCAGCTTTCTTAATTGTTTCGATAACAACATTTTCATCCTTTACAGAAACAAGCGAATAGCTGTCGGCGAACTTACCTGAATGCTTATCAATCTTCATAGCGGTCATTGGATTATTAAGCTCATAGGCTGTTTTGATTGTTCCTGCCTCACGGTAATCTCCTGCGTGCGGATAAAGCGAATAAGTAAAATAATGCTCGCATTTATCGGCTGTCGGATCGGGATAAGTACCGCTTTTAAGCAATGTTAATGTCATAACACCATCGTGAACAGAATGACCGTACTTGCAATCATTTATAAGACTGACGCCGTATCCGTACTCAGAAATATCGGAATATTTATGAGCACAAACCTCAAAGCGTGCGCTGTCCCAGCTTGTGTTATAGTGCGTGGGTCTTTCAACAGAGCCGAATTGAATATCGTACGTCGCCTTGTCGGTATTGACGTCAACGGGGAACGCTGTTTTCAACAGAATATGTGACTCTTTCCAGTCAATATACGTTTCAAAATCAATGCGGTCAAGGTCATCATAAAGCCATATTTTTTGCTTTAAGGTGCTGCTTAAGAATGTCTTTTCAATTTCAAGACCTGCTCTTGCACCGTCTCTTATAGGCTTTATCGACCTAACATTGTTGACTTCCCACGATTTATCGGTATAGTAATTGCTGATTTCCCAGTTGTCGTAGTCTCTCGGCAAATCCTCATAAGCGGTAACAACATTACCACGCTCATTATTTTTAAGCACTTGACGCATATTGCGCTTATCAAAGATTTCGGAAAGAGTACCGTTTTCATCAACAGTAATACGAAAAAATTTATTTTCGATTTTATTGTCGGTTATTTTAACGTCAGCTTTAATTTCAGGCATAGCGATAACCTTATAGCCCTTTGCGGGAATGTCGTTAACGCAATATGTAACGCCGTCAATTTTAACAGCACCGTCGCCGGTAAACGAATTAGGATTGAAAACCAAAATTCCGCCGTCGGTATTGATATTGTCGGCAATGTCGCTATATGCCTTTGAAGCAATTTCCCTGCCCGAAAGCTTTAGCTGCTCATACTGCTTTGACGAAACCTCATATACCTCTTTTATCGAAGAGCCGGGTATAATATCGTGGAACTGATTGAGAAGTATTGTTTCCCATCCGTCGTGAAGTGCTTTTTTCGGATATTCCGAGCCGTTAAGCTTTTCGTTCATAACGGCAAGAGTTTCTGCCTTTTCATAAAGGAATTCGCACTTACGGTTATTCCTCTTGTTTTTCGCCTGTGAAGTATATGTGCCACGATGATATTCAAGATACAGCTCGCCCTGCCAAACGGGAGTTTTCGGGTTTTCCTCTGCTCTCTTTTTAACTCGTTCAAGCATCGAGCCTGCAAACTCCATTTTTGCAACGGGCACGCCCGAAATACCTTTTTTGAGAATATTGTAATATTCAAGGTCTTTTCTTACAGGTCCGCCGCCGCCGTCGCCAAAGCCAAAGGTAATCATAATATCATTGTTTATATTCTTTTGCTGATAACGGTCATATCCGCCTTGAAGCTGACTCGGATTGAGCTTTGCGTTATATGTGCAATTTGTCGCTGTCGGCACTCCCCTATGCTTGTCCTGTGCAGTCATGAAATAAGCAAAAATATCCGTGCCGTCTATGCCCTTCCACCAAAAAGTATCATAAGGCATACGGTTAGACTCATTCCAACCGATTTTTGAGGTTACGAATTTGTCAACACCGCTTTTCATAAGTATCTGAGGCAATGCGGCTGAATATCCGAACACGTCGGGAAGCCACAAGACCTTTGAGTCAACGCCGAATTCCTCTTTGAAGAAGCTCTTTCCGTAAAGCACCTGTCTTACAAGGCTTTCTCCCGAGGAGAGATTGCAATCGGCTTCGACCCACATTGCACCCTCAACCTCCCAACGTCCTGCCTTAATCATTTCCTTGACCTCGGCATAAAGCTCGGGACTTTCTTCTTTTAGGTACTTATAAAGCTGCGCCTGACTTGACATGAATTTGTACTCGGGGTACTTTTTCATTAAGGCGAGTACAGTTGAAAACGAACGCTGTACCTTTTCCCTTGTCTGTGCAAGCGTCCAAAGCCAAGCAACGTCAATATGCGTATGACCGATACAAATTGCATTGACATCTTCCGGTGTGCATTTTTTGAAAAATTCTTCATCAATATACTTTTGCGCCGCTTTTACGGAATTGTTAAATTCAGCACTTCCAACCACACGCATATCAAGAAGATTTACCGTATTCAAAATGTGCTTTTCTATATCAATATATGTTTTTTCATCGGGATTGAGATATTCCGTAACCTCAAACGGAACTTTAAGACTGTAATAAAGCTTTATTGCTTCCTCGTTATAAACAACAAGCTTTGCGTCAAGGTCAAGCCAACCGTCGCCGTTCATACCTGTGTACGCATATATGTAAAGCTCATAGCTTTCTTCGGCGTTATCGAGAAAAATTTCCCTATGATTCATATCAAGCCCTTGAACAAGAGCGCCGTTAAGGTAAACTATAAACTGCGGATTTATTGCATTCCAGCTTTGATTATAGGCGTCGGTTGAGATTACAAGCTCAACGTTTTTGCCTCTGTATTGCTCGGGAATGATAAGTTTTTTATAAAACCAAGCGTGCTCATCCTGCTTGCCCCCCCAACGACCGATTTTATCGTATTCGACAAAGCTGTCGTCAATTTCAGGCAAGGTATTATCGGACTTGTATCCGCATTTTTTATAAAGGAAACCGTCAACACGCTCTTGTGAGACTGTCATAAATTTTTGAAACGTGTCAAAAAACACTTTCATTCTGTCTTCGTAAAAATCAGTCATAGGCTTTATCTCCATCCTCAAATATATCGGAAATTAAATAGAAAGAACCGCACACTAAAACGAACTGCGAATTTTCTACCGCTTTATGATAAGCGATTTTCGGATTAATTTCAATACTTATTTTATCAATATATTTTTTTGAGTATTCGGAGAGCCTTTCGGGCGACTCTGAGCGTGGGTTATCGGGCTTCGTAAATATAACACGCTTGCAATAAGGTAATACGTTTGAAAGATATTTTTCGCAATCCTTATCCGCCATCATTCCGATTACAGCGGTTATTTCCTTATCTGAATACTCGCTCTTCAAAACGCTTGACAACGCCCTTGAGCACTCCTCATTATGTCCGCCGTCAATCAAAACATTATCGCCTATTTGCTCCATTCTGCCGTGCATAACCGTATGTTTTAATGAGTATACAATATCCTCGTATTCAACTTTTTCGATTTTATTAAGAGCCTCGATAACGCCGATTGCATTTTCAACCTGATGCCGTCCGTCAAGCGAAACAAAATACCTCTTATCCTTGTAAATAAAATTCGTACCGTTTTTGCCTTCTGAAAGTATTTCGACATTATCAAAATCGGCAACGGTCAAATTTGCGTTTTTCTCTTTTACCGTCTTTTCTATGACCATCAATGCCTCATTGTCTTGAAGCGAGGTTGTAACAACGGATGTTCCGTCTTTTATAATTCCACACTTTTCAAAGGCGATTTTCTCGATAGTGTCGCCCAAAATATTCGTATGATCCTTTGAAATTGAGGTTATTACCGCCACCTCGGGCTTTTTAATTACGTTTGTTGCGTCAAACCGTCCGCCCAAGCCTACTTCCATAACCGCATAATCGCATTTTTGTTCGCTAAAATATAGCAGTGCAACAGCTGTTATAGCTTCAAATTCCGTTATAACAAGCCCGTTTTCGGAAAGCTCGTCAATAATCGGCTTCACTCTTGAAACAACACGTGCTAGCTCTTGCTTTGGAATATTTTTGTCGTTTATTCTTATTCTTTCGCAAAAATCAAAAACATAAGGCGAAGTGAAAAGTCCCGTTTTATAATTTGCGCTTATCAAAGCGTTTGAAATCATCGTCGAAGTAGAGCCTTTTCCGTTCGTTCCCGCAATATGTATAAATTTCAAATTATCCTGTGGATTTTTAAGCTTTTCAAGCAACACGTTTAATCTTTCGAGTCCCGGCTTAATACCGAAAACCAAAAGCGAATAGATATAATCCACCGCCTGCTTATATGTCATAAAATCATCTCCGAAAAAAGTATAACATAACAATTAAAAATATTAAAGATTTTTATTTACAATCTCTTTTTCAGGGTGTAAACTGAAATAAAATAACAAACGGAGGGTTGTGCAATGACAGAAAGAAAATTAACAGGTAAGCGTAAGCTCGGCTACTGCTCGGGTGTAATTACAGAATCCTTGCTCTATAATATGTTCTGTACATATTATCTTGTATTCTTAACTGACATTATTCATATGAAGCCCGTATTAGCAGGTACGGTAAGCTTTATTTCGATTTGCTGGGACGCAATAACCGACCCGATTATCGGCGCATACGCTGACCAAAACGGCGCAGACAAAAGAAAATATATGGCAAAAGCGCTGTTCCCGTTAGTTTTGCTGTTTATTGCCGCTTTCTTTAATATCGGTACTGATAACAGCGTTATTCAGTTCATTTATTATACCGCAATCGCCATGCTTTTCTGGCTTGCTTATACAATATATACAATTCCGTATTATGCAATTGTTGCTGAAATTACGCAGGACTATGACGAACGAACGGAAATCAGAAGTACAAGCTCACTTATCAATACTGCGGCAATCTTTCTCGGAAACGCCTTGCCTGCCGTCGTACCGTCGCTTTTCGCAGGCGTTGTAATTTCAGGAAAGCATATCGGCGAGTCGCTCGGTTGGGAAATAACAGCGATTATAATGTGCGTACTTTCGCTTATGTTCGGTATCTTTACGGTTAAGTCACTCAAGGGAGTTAAGCTAATTAAGGCGGAAGCTGAAAATGTCACGGGCGAAAGAAAGAAAATCAAAGCAATATTTGCAGAAATGCTTGAAGTGCTTAAAATCAAGCCTTTTAAGTGGTTTGCAATGTTTATAGTTTTCTTCCTTATTGCCTCATCAATGATACAATCGTCATTTGAATATATGATTAAGGATTGCGTCGGCGCAGACCCCGAAATATATATGGTTGTGGTTATTGTTGAATTGGTTGTCGTAATGGCAGCGTTTATTCCGATAGTTACAAAGGTTGCAGAGAAAAAAGACAGAAGATTTTCAAGCCTTGTATTTATGTCTATAATGTGCGTCGGTCTTATCGGCTGTAAAATTGCAGGTGTTAAGTCTATTGTGGTTGTGCTTATAATCACGTTCTTTATGGCTGTCGGTATGGCTAATTTCTGGACTGTATTTTACTCAATCGCCTATGATCTTGTTGAGGTAGACGAGTTCGCATACGGCTCACGTCGAGAAAGCGTAATAACCGCCTTACCGCAATTTTTCCAAAAATTCGGCTCGGCAATCGGTGTTTGGACTGTAGGCTTTGTGCTTCAGCTTGCAGGCTATAACAAGGCAAACTCCGTACAGCCTGCAACCGTTGCAAAGGGAATTGAAAATAATGTAACGATTTTCCCTGCGGCATTTCTTGTGCTTTCGATAATCGGAGTTTATCTCTACCCTGTCACAAAAGATAAATTCTCAAAGCTTAAAGATGAGCTTGAAAAGAAAAAAGCCGGTCAAGAATACTCAACCTACGGTCTTGAAAAATTGGTGTAAACGAACATATATAAAAACAAGCTTCCAAAAGGAAGCTTGTTTTTATATTATTTGATGTAGATTAAAGAATATTATTTTTGCTCATATTTTCAAGCATTTGAGCCATTTCAGCCCTGGTGGCATTTCCGGTAGAATTGAGATAGCCTGCTCCGCCGATTATATTGTTTTCTGCTGCCCAAGCAACAGATGTTTTTGCCCACGGGCTTGTATTTCCGCCATCAGGATAGCGAGCAATGATTGTATCAACGTTACCGAACACCTCGCCATTCAAATATCTGCAAAAGATTATGCAAATCTGTTCTCTCGAAATAGGTGTACCAACGCCGAAATAATCACTTGAATAGCCGTTTACGATGCCCTCGGCTCTTGCCCAAGCAACTGCAGCCGAATAATAAGCATTTCTCGGAACATCGGAAAAGCCGCCGTTCTTACCTTTATATGCAGAGAGGTCAGCGCCGGCAATTCTTGCAAGAATTACAACAAAATCCTGTCTCTGAATATTGTTTACAGGTCCGAAGCTTCCGTCCGAATAACCCGTGATATAACCTTTTTGTGCAACTGATTTAACAGCCGGATAATACCAAGTCCCATATAAGGCATCAGGGAAAATCGTTTTGTGGTGTAACGCAAACGATGACGATAAATCTTCATTATTCGGACCTAAAACCTTATCGCTGAAGAATTCCAAAATCAAATCTGTCGGAACAGTCGATAAAACCTTAAATTTAACGGTAAAAATCACTTTATTTTCAAAATTGGTATCTCCGCCGCTTGCCCAAGTAAAGTTGACCATGCCCGGATTAGAGTAATCAACAGTATTGATTGAGCTTGCGCTTACCACCTGATAGATATCCGCATCATATTTAAGTCTTATACCGAGTCCTGAAATTTTGTTTGCGTTTATAACAACCTTCGCAGTTGCTATTTCGCCAACCTTGTAGCTTGATTTATCCATTACAACAGATATTGAATTATCCGCCGCAAATGAGTTCAAGCCCATAGCAAACAAAGATGTAAACACCATCAATGCAGCCAAAAACAAAGATAAAGTCTTTTTCATCACAACATCTCCTAATTAAATATGTTATAATTATATCATTTATCCGCATTGACTGCAAGAGAAAATATAAGTGAAAATAATATTTACAATTTGTTAATGTTCCTTAAAGCTCATCTCCCTTTCGCTTCGCAAAACATGGACTATACAGGTTCAAGTCCTGTCGGAATTTCATAGCAAAATTAAAAGGCCGTCAATGACGGTCTTTTAATTTTGGTCGAGATGACAGGACTTGAACCTGCGGCCTCTGCGTCCCGAACGCAGCGCTCTACCAAACTGAGCCACATCTCGATAACGTATGTTTTTTTAACGCTCGAATATTATAATATAAAAAGATAATAAAATCAAGTATAAATTTATATTTTTTCAAAACTGATAAAATTTATACTAAATACGCTTAAAAAGATGCTGTTGAGACTTGATTTTTGGAAAAAAATAGAATATATTTATTTATATTATTTTTTGGGAGGCAAAGAAATGAAAGAAGAAAACAGAGAGTATGGTCAAGTCGCTTTTGACATAGTTGAACACGCTTCTAAAAAAATCGGTTCTCGTCTTCCCGGTTCTGAGGGCGAACGAAAATTCCACGACTATATGTGCGAAAAGCTTGAAGAAATCGGAATTACACCCGTAAAAGAAGAATTTGCGGTTTCTCCACGTTCAAGCATCGGCGGATTAAGCTATGCGGGATATTTTGGAATGATTATGAGTGCGCTTACATATTTTGCGCTTCATAACTATTACCTTTGGTTTGCAATGGCATTCGCAGGCATTATATTCGTATTTTGGCTTGTTTCAAGCTGTTTCTTTTACAGAAAATGGTTTGATATGTTCTTCCCGCAGAAAATTTCAATGAACTCCTACGGTGAGCTTCTTCCCGAGGACGGAAAATACGATTACACAATCGTACTTTCGGGTCATACGGACACAAGCTGGACCTGGAGACATTCTGAAAACACATATAAACACAGAAACAATCCTGTTTTAGGTCTTATTACAGTTTACGGCAAGGTTGGCTTCGGTGCAATCTGCGTATTCTTAAATATCGGTATTGCTATAGCAATGGCTTTGATTTACGGTGCAATGATTATTTCCACATCTTGCGGCGTTGACGCTTCGGGTTATTCTTTCACATCCGATTTGGCTGCGAATATGTACGAATGGGCATTTAACATAACATCAAGTGCTTCGTTTAAGGTATTTACGAATATTGTGCTTCTCATTCTCCCCGTCATAACAGGAATAGGCAGCGCATTTGTTTCCATGTGGGGCGACGCTCACGAGGAAAACGCTTCAAGAGGTGCTATGGACAACGCAACAGGTATCGGCTTGAGCTACGCTGTTATTAAATACTTCAAGGATCATCCCGAAAAGATGCCCAAAAACTGCCGTATTATCGATTATAACTGCGGTGCTGAGGAAGCAGGTCTTCGTGGCTCTATGGCATTTACAGCGGAGCACAAGGACGACGGTATGCTTGAAAACTGTTGGAACCTCAATATTGACTCCGTTGCCGACAAGGATTACTTCGAGGTTGTTATTAAGGACGATTGGCAGGGTTGCCGTTTCGACAAGGACCTTGAAAAAATGTTCAAGGATACATTTGCAGAGCTTGGCATTGAGTCAAAAACAAACGGTTGTATTCACAATCCCGTTGGCGGCTGCGACTCAACTCCTATGACAAGAGCAGGCGTAAAATCCGTTACATTTGCCGCACAGAATCCTATGCTTACTTATTATTATCACACCTGGAGAGATATGCCCGAGCGTTTTGAGGCTGAAACCGTATCAACAGGCTTTGATGTACTTCTCGGCGTTATTGATAAGATTGATAAATTCCAGCAGGAAAACGGCTTTAACGGCGTAAACCACTAATTATAACATATATTCAGGGCGAAAAGCATTCCTTTTCGCCCTTGTTTTTTACTGCTCAAAATGGTATAATTCATTCAAAGTGAGGTAATAAATTATGATGATAAACGGACACGATATTCCCGAAATTGCTTTTTTTGAAAACAAGAACGTTTTTACAGGCAGCGAGGGCAAAAATTTCAGATACAGACTTGCCAATTCCGACGGCAAGCTCCAAGTCAGCGTATGGTATGAGGATATATGCTTTGAATTAAGCAAAAATCCCGAAAGCGAGTTCTTTGACTTGAGCAATGACGCTTTACCGAGTGCGGTCGATTGGATTTTCAGCCGCAAAAAATAACAGTAATATAAATGCCGATACAGCCATCAAAGCTTGCATCGGCATTTGTTTTATATATTTTCATCAAGGAAATCAATTGCTTTATCAATCCAGCCATCAGCCTGCTTACCCTCGGCAAGACCGATACCGTGGCCACCCTTGTCAAAATAGAGAAACTCATTCTTGACATTGTTCGCATTGAGTGCTTCTTCAAGCAATTCGCTGTTTTCAACAGGCACGGACAAATCATCCCTATTGTGCCAACAAAACGTCGGCGGATAATCGGGAGTTATGTGCATATAGACAGATGCTGCATTTCTCTCTGCTTTTCCCGTGAGCATACCGAGGAAAATACGCCTTGATACCTTATGTGTCAATTCTCCCATTGTAATAACGGGATATGTTAATAAAAGCACCTTCGGTTTAAGTGAATAGTCTTTATTTTCATATTCACATTCAAACCTCTCATATTGAGTAGCAAAAAACGAACACAAATGACCGCCTGCCGAGCTTCCCATTAAGGCTATTCTGTCGGCGTCAATTTCAAATTCATCCGCTTTTGATTTAATAAACTGCATTGCCCTTGCAACATCCTTTAACGGATAAGGAAACCTGCCGTTTCCGCTGCCGACGCTGTAAAACAAAACAAAAGCGTTATATCCCCTCTCGTTAAGCTTTTGGGCATAGGGCTTACCCTCGTTTGAATCGGAAACAAATTTATATGCACCGCCGGGACAAATCAACACGGTAGGTGCGTTGTTTCCGACAATATAACTTTCGAGAACGACCTTTTTCCTCTGCGGTCGCTCCTTTATCTCTTTTTTTGTATAAAGCTGATATGTCACTGTCATCACCGTCAATTTCAAATTAAATATATTTTATCAAAATTTGCATTTATTGTAAATATGGATTATAATAATAAACTGTTGCGAATTGTTTTAATAAAACAGTTGCATAAAGCGTTATTTTTTTATATAATACTAAAGTTAAATACTTATTAAAAAGGAAAAGGTATATTTATGCTTCAATTTGAAGAATTAAGATTAAGACTTTTAGGACACGAGGATGCGCTTAAGGACCTTGCAGACGCACTCGGTCTTGAAAAAATGAAAAAAGAGATAGAAGAGCTTGACGCTAAAACCGCAGAAAACGGATTTTGGTACGATATTAAAGGCTCACAGGTTGTTTTGAAACGCCAAAGTTCTCTTAAGAACAAGGTAAACGCTTACGAAAAATTAAAGCAGGATTATGATGACGCTCTTGTTATGATTGAACTTGCAAATGAGGAAGAGGACGAAAACCTTGTTAAAGAGTGTGAAGAGAACGTTCAAAAAATCGAAAACGACCTTGAATCAATGACTCTTTCTACACTTCTAAGCGGCGAATATGACTCGAAAAACGCAATTCTTACATTCCACGCAGGCTCAGGCGGAACAGAGGCTCAGGATTGGGCGCAAATGCTTTTCCGTATGTACTGCCGTTGGGGTGAAAGACACGGATACAAGGTTACAACGCTTGATTATCTTGACGGCGAAGAAGCAGGTCTTAAATCAGCAAGTATTCTTATTGAGGGAGAAAACGCCTATGGTTATATGAAGAGCGAAACAGGTGTCCACAGACTTGTTCGTGTCTCTCCGTTTGACTCTGAAGGCAGACGTCACACTTCCTTTGCTTCTATTGAGGTTATGCCTGAAATAGACGACACTATTGAAGTTGATATTGCTCCCGAGGATATTAAAATGGACGTTTACCGTTCTTCGGGCGCAGGCGGACAGAAGGTCAACAAGACTTCCTCCGCAGTTCGTCTTACTCATATTCCGACAGGCATTGTTGTTGCGTGTCAGGTTGAAAGAAGCCAGCACCAGAACCGTGAGGTTGCAATGACAATGCTCAAGTCAAAGCTCATTGAAATAAAAGAACGTGAGCACCTTGATAAGATATCCGATATTAAGGGCGAGCAAAAGGAAATCGGTTGGGGAAGTCAGATTAGGTCATACGTATTTATGCCCTATCAGCTTGTTAAGGACAACAGAACAAACTTTGAAACGGGCAATATCGCAAATGTAATGGACGGAGATATTGACGGCTTTATCAATGCTTACTTAAAGCAGGAATCGCAGAAAAATCTTCAAAAATAAAATACGGGCATAAAAAATCCGTGAGTGAGAGCTTTCTCATTCACGGATTAGTTTTTTGTCAAATCTTAAAACATTTTTGGAGAGCTTTGTATTCGCCGAGCACAAGTAATGTAATTTGGTCAGTCAATAGCGTATCGGGAGAAACAGATGCGTCGAGCTTTCCGTTCTGTCTGAACGCCATAATATTTATGTTGTACTTTTTACGAATATCTATCTGTCCGACTGTTTTGCCTATCCACGCAAGCGGTACTTCAACCTCGAATATACTGTATTCGTCATCAAGCTCTACATAATCAAGCAAGTGGTCGGCAGAATAGCGAATAGCTGCCCATTTTGCAACCTGCTTTTCGGGATACACTACTTCGTCCGCACCGTTTCTTAACAGGAATTTTTCCTGAACGTCACGCTTTGCCATTGAAACAACGTAGCTTGCGCCAAGCTCCTTCAAAAGAGAAGTGGTTTCAAGTGAGTTTTGGAAATTTTCGCTTATTGTAACCATACAAACATCATAATTTCGGACACCGAGAGACTTCAAAAACTCTGCATTTGTGCTGTCGCCGATTTGAGCATTAGTAACAATAGGCAATATTTCATTGACCTTTTCCTCGTTTATGTCAACCGCCATTACCTCATGACCCAAATCTGCAAGTTCCTCGGCTACATGCTTTCCGAAATGGCTTAAACCGATAAGTAAAATGTTTTTCATATAATTATCTCCTTATCCTACCGTAATTTTTTCCTGCGGCAGCTTAGAATTAACGTGTTGTTTATTTGCAAATGCGGCATATATAAGCGTTAAACCGCCTACCCTGCCGAAATACATCAATCCCATTAAAATCACTCTTGAAAAAAGACTGAGAGACGGCGTAATTCCGAGAGTTAAGCCGACAGTACCGATTGCCGAAGCCGTTTCAAAAAGGCAAACGGAAAGTGGAAGCTTTTCGACCACGCTGATCGCAACACCCGATACGAAAAACAGGCTAGTATACATAGTCACAATCGTTGCAACGGTTTTAATTACGCTGTCCTCGATTCTTCTTCTGAAAAATCCGATGTTATCACGCTGCAAAAATGTTGCGACTGCGGTTGCGAACAAAACGGCAATCGTCGTCGTTTTCATACCGCCTGCGGTTGAGCCGGGAGAGCCGCCCACAAGCATAAGCATTGTCATTATCGCTCTTGACGAGCCGCTCATTTCTAAAAGATTTACCGTATTAAAGCCTGCCGTTCTCGTTGTCACAGATTGAAACAGCGAATAAAATATACGCTCGGATATTTTAGCGTCGGAAAAATCCGCAAAGAAAAAGAAAATTGCGGGGATAAACACAAGCAAGGCAGATGTTACTAACACAACTTTACTTTGCATACGGTAACGCTTTATGTGAAAACGCTTTGTGCAAATATCGTCCCATGTCAGGAAGCCTATTCCGCCTATTGTAATCAAAAGCATAACGGTTATATTAACAAACGGATTTGCGGCATAATCGGTAAAGGAAGCAAATTTATTGCTTTCTGTTCCCAAAACGTCAAAGCCTGCGTTACAAAACGCCGAAATCGAGTGAAAGAACGAATACCATATTCCTTTAAGTCCGAAGTCCTTACAAAAAGCAGGCATCATTAAAAGAGCTCCTGCCGTTTCAATTATAATCGTGCCTAAAAGGATAAATCTTGTAAGCCTCACAATTCCGCCAACCTCGGGTGCTGAAATTGCGTTCTGCATGGTGCTTCTCTGCATCAGAGAAATTTTTCTGCCCGAAAGCATGGCAAGCGACGCCGCAAAGGTAATAACTCCCAAACCGCCTATCTGAATTAGCATGATGATTATAGCCTGCCCGAAAATCGACCAATAGCTTCCGGTATCAACAACAACCAAGCCTGTAACGCAAACAGCAGATACGGAGGTAAAAAGCGTCTTGTCAAAAGAAGTGACAACTCCTTGCGCCGATGAAATCGGAAGCATTAAAATTAAAGCTCCTAAAACAATAACTCCGGCGAAGCCTAAAAGTATCATTCGAAAAGACGATAATCTTTTTCTTCTATGCTTTAACCTTGACATATATCTACCTACTTTTTTTAATATATCAATTAGAGTATATATAAATTATTAAAAAAATCAAGAGTAAATATAAATAATGAGTATTTTTTTATTTTACACTTGTAACTTGAGTAAAAATAGTATAAAATATAAGGGATATTCGGTTTGACCGAAATTTCATAAAAAAAGGATGAAATTGAAATGGACAAAAATCAGACAGAGAAAAGCCAAGCAGAGCTTTATCGTGAAGAGCGTAAGCAGAGAATGGAAAAGGCTGCTAAAAAGAATGCAACCAAAAGCCCTCAGCTTGCAAAATTCGGCAGAATTCTCGGTAAATGCTGTGGCGTTATTATTATCGCTGCTCTTTGCCTCACGGTAATTTACGGAATTTTATCTTTCTTCGGTGTTCCGCAGAAGGTTGCTACGGCTGCTAAAATCGGTAATAAGAGAGTATCGGTAGCTAAATACGATTTCTATTATTATGACATTTACAATCAAGTTTACAGCCAGGCTGCTCAATACGAAAGCCGCGGTTCGGGTTTGGGACGTCAGCTTACAGGCTTTGACATTACAAAAGCACCTGAGGATCAGAGCTATCCGTCAACCCTTGAGGGCTATGACAATCCAACTTGGGCTGACTATATGAGAGAAACTGCTCTTACATATCTTCAGTCTTATATTACCTATTCGCAGCTTGCGAAGGATAAAGGTCTTACAGTAACGGACGATCAGAAAGCAGAGCTTGAAGATCAGATTAAGCAACTTACAACATACGCTGATAATAATGATTATTCTCTCAACCGTTACCTCACTAAGATTTACGGTAAGGGCGTAAACGAAAAGCTTATGCGTGAAATTTATGAGGAAAGATACCTTGCAACAAACTACGCAAGCGACTCACAGAAGGAAATTTCCGCAGCGGTTACAGACGATGAAATAAATGCGGAATATGACGCAAATATTCAGTCATACACAAAGTTCAGCGTTAATCTCTTTGAGGTTACTGCCGTAACACAGGACCTTGCAGACGACGCAACCGAAGAGCAGAAAACAGCAGCTCAGACAGCTGCAATGGCAGAAGCTAAAACTTTGGCTGACGGTTATCTTGCAAAAATCACAAATGCCGCATCTGTCCTTAATGTTGCAACAAGCTATAAATCATCCTCAACGGAAGCATCTGTTAACCTTGTTGACACCAACGCTGCAACCGTTAAAAAGTCATACGGCGAAAACACTGTTAATTGGATTTATTCCGCAGACAGAAAGGTCGGCGATAAAGCAGTTATCGAGACTGACGGCGGATATGTTGTAATTTATATGGTTGCTGTTCCCTACCGTGAAAATGCTAACGCTGTTGATGTAAGACACATCCTTGTTCAGTTTAACACAACAACAGACAGCAACGGCAATAAGACAGAGCTTACCGAAGCACAGAAAGCAACATACTATGCAAAGGCTGAGGAAATCTACAACACATTCCTTCAAAATCCGACAGAAGAAAACTTTGCGGCACTCGCTAAAGAAAAGAGCGATGACACAGGCTCAAAGGAAAACGGCGGCCTTTACGAAAACGTAGCACCCGGCGATATGGTTGACGGCTTTAACGATTGGATTTTTGACGAGGCAAGAAAGCCCGGAGATGTAGCAATAGTTGAAACCACCTATGGCTATCACGTTATGTACTTTGTAAGCAATGACAACGAGCCCGTTTGGAAGCTTAACTGCCGTTCGGCTATCGCAGCAAACAAGTTTACTGAAAACGACACAAATCTTATGGCAAGCGATGAGCACAAGATCACAAAGCATGACAAGTGCATCAATTGGGGCTCTGAGCAGATGAATAAAATCATAAAGAACTTCCTTGCAAACAGCAAGAAATCAAGCTCAAGCTACTCAACAAGTAACTAAATAAGCAACTGCAAACCGAAACCCCCGAGTAAGGCTGAGTGTTAATAAGGCAGTTTTGCTTCAAAACAACATCTTTTTGCGCAATAATTCGTTAAACCCCGCAGATATGCGTTAGCATTATCTGCGGGATGATGCAAGGCTGTCGCCTTGCGAGGCTTTTTGGCAAAAGCATAATGGATTTTTATGCGAGAAACCAATACTTCCTTATGAACACTCAGCCAAATCTCGGGGGTTAATTTTTTACAAAACCAATATTATTTAGCTACTATTTAATTGTTTATATATTTCTCAATAAAGCTCTCAACAGTATTCCAATATAGCTTCGGCTCAACAGATGACGAAAGTGCGTGTCCTGCTCCGTTAACAGTTAAACATTCCTTCTCACAGCTTGCAGCAGAATACAATTTGCCAAGCATATCATACGGCACAAGCTCATCTTCACTCCCGTGTATAAACAAAGTCGGAATACGGCTCTTTTTAACCTGCTCAATCGCACTCGCCTGCTTAAAATTATAACCGTCATAAAGCTTTGAGAGCCCGGAGGTAACATTGAGTACGGGAAACCACGGTATGTGCAAAACGTCCGCTTCACGCCTGAACTCATCCCACTCGGACGTATATCCACAGTCGGCAATTATGACCTTAACATTTTCAGGCAAAGACTCGCCTGAAGCCATAAGCACCGTTGCCGCACCCATAGACACGCCGTGAAGGATAATCTTAGCATCTGAATCCCATGATAAAATTAGTTTTATCCACTCAATAACGTCCATACGTTCAGGCCAGCCCATACCGATTTTTGTTCCCTCGCTGTCGCCGTGAGCTCGTGCGTCAACCGCCAAAACATTATATCCGAGTGAGTAAAATTTGTTGACAAACCCTGCCATATGCTTTGCCTTACTTGTATATCCGTGACAAACAATAGCATAATTTGAGCTGTCGTTCTTAAATAATTTTCCGTGCAGGCGCAACGAAGCAGGCTTAATATAAATATCCTCCCCCTGCTCATCATACCATTTTTTCATCTACGGCGTGCCCGTAAGTCCGCTGTATTTTGCACTTGAATCCTCTTCACTGTCGTTTGTATCGGTTACCTTTTGAACAAGGCTGTTAAGCTTACTCATATGTATAGGAGATTTCGTGTTAATAGCGAAATTATAAAATATCTCCGCCGACGTTACTGTCAAAGCCGCAAGTCCGCCTAAAGCGCCTAAAATCACACCTGTATTTTTCTTATTCATTTAATTTTACCAATTTTAATATATTGTTACATTAAAATTGTCACAGAACTTTAATTTCAGCCAATATACTTTGATTTTGTAAGCCACCGCCTATAAGCATACCCCTGTTAATTCCGCAATCGGCGAAATCCCTGCCGTGGCTTAACTGCAAATAAGTATCGTCTATCATCCTGTTGTTTGTTACGTCAATACCTATCCAAATACCGTTGTCATATACCTCTGCCCAAGCATGAGTCTCCCCTATGCCCTTTTGTATACCTGCGACATATCGTGCAGGTATGCCGAGTGCTCTTGAAACGGCAATAAAAATATGCGAATAGTCCTGACAAACACCGCAACCGAGCTTTAACGCCTCGTCTGCGGTCGTTTTTATGCTTGTAGCACCGCTTTTGTATTTGAACACCTTATGAATTTCCTTAATAATTCGCTGCGCCGTATCAACGGGAGTTGTAACAAAATCCTGTGGTAAGGCATTCAAAAACTCTGTAATAGCATCCCCTACTTTCGTATATTCAGAGGGGTATTTATATATCCCGTTGAGCTTCTCTGGCTGCCTTTTTGAAAGGTCAGTCTCCGCAAATCCGTGAACGTTAACTCCGAAATGACGGTGCGGAACGGTTATCCTGTCGGTTAAAACATTATTTCCAAAGCCATCCTCGGTATATGTGCGATTATTTGACGGAGAAATATCAACGGTTATTTCTTTTATCTTCTGAAATTCATTGTCAAACGGAATACATCTCAATGAATAGCAATGCTTTAACACATCCGAAGAAAAGCTTATATCCATTTTATAAGTAAATTCAAGCTCTGCCATATTCCACCTCAATACACAACCGTAGTTGTAAACAGCCTTGAAAGCTCATTAAGAATAATATTTTTATCCTCTTCAAACGAGTCTTTTTCAAGAATAATCGAAATTAAGCGATCGGTAGCATCAACATTACATTCAATGCCCACTTTGTAAAGACGGTTTAACAAAATACTGAATTCCTTTTTTACAAGCTCGGGAGGATATGAAAAACGAGTGTATAAATCAAGCCTTTCCACGCTTCTTCCGAATTTCAGTATATTTCTCGAGGTCTCCGATTCAACGTAATCGTCTGCGCTGCCCCAAAAAGCGAAAATATAATCAAAAACCTGCTGAAGCTTCAAGATAGGCGCATTACTGTACTTGTCCTTTTCGAGCGCGTCAACCGCCATTTGAACATAAGACATAGTTTCGCTGCTCAGCTCATTACGCATAATTACCGCATTATCATACGCAGCAAGCAAATTATGCATTACGGAATTCGGGTCATTTTCATCAAACAGAAAATTACGGATAAACTCCTGCTTATATGAATATTTATTTGCTATTCCGAGCTTAGAGCAAAAGTCCTGATAGTATTTTTCATCTTTATCAATCATTCTGTCATAATACTCGGTAAAAATTTTCAGGGTTGTGTAAACTCTTTCAATATATCTTCCGAGCCAAAACAGATTATCGGTTGATTTTATCGAGATAATACCCATGTGTCCTTGAAGCCTCCTCCCTGTGAAGAATTAACGACGAGCGAATCGGCAGACTGCGAAAATCTTGTAAGTCCGCTTCTCCAAACCTTGATTTCCTCGCCGTACAAAACAAAAGCTCTTAAATCCGCTTTTCTGTCAACTTGCTTATTGTCATCAGACAAAACTTTTAAGTCTTGAAAATCAATTACCTCTTGCGCTATAAATCTTCGAGGCTCTTTTTTTATCAACTCTCTGAAACGCTCCAAATCGCTTGCAGACATCGTATTTCCGAAAGCTACACCGTATCCGCCTGACTCCGAAACATCCTTTATAACGAGATTTTCAAGGTTTTCAAGCACATATTTTCTGTCGTTTTCATAATAAGGAAGATATGTTTGTGCATTTGAGAGTATCGGGTCCTCATGAAGATAGTATTCAATCATTTTCGGAACAAAATAGTAAATGCCCTTGTCGTCGGCTACACCGTTACCGGGTGCGTTTACAACAGCCACATTTCCTGCCCTATAAGCATCAATTAAATGCGGAACACCCAACAAAGAATCGGGGTAAAAGGTCATAGGATCGATATATTCATCGGATATTCTGCGATAAAGCGTACCGACCTTTTTCTTTTCGCCCGAATATTCGCTGTAATAGAGGTAATTACCCTCTACAAATAAATCCTGAGGCATAGCAAACACAGCACCTGTTTTTTCCGCCAAATAAGAGTGCTCAAAGAATGCAGAATTATATCTGCCCGGAGTCAAAATTACGTTTATGCCGTCTGTATTGACGTAATCAAAAACCTCTTTAAGCAAATTGCCGTACGAACGATTATCAAAAACGGAATTGTTCTGAAATGTGTCGGGACTTGCTCTGCGGCAAAGCTCTCTCGCAATCATAGGATAAGAAGCTCCCGATGGAATACGCAAATTATCCTCTAAAACATACCATTTCATATCCTTGCCTTGAACAAGGTCAATTCCCGAAATGTGATTAAATATGTCTTTTGGCGGTCTAATACCCTCGCATGCCGGTAAAAAGCCGACAGAGGTATATACGAACTCCTCGGGGATTATCCCGTCTCTTATGATAAATTTATTTGAATAAATGTCTCTTAAAAAGCAATTGAGAGCCTCAACCCTTTGAATTAGTCCCTTTTCAAGAAAGGCAAACTCATTTTTAGGTATAATCCTCGGAATTGTATCAAACGGGAAAAGACGTTCGTTGAAACGGTTGTTTTTGTAAATTCCGAATTTAACACCGTAACGAGCGAGCAATTCGTTTATAACTTCCTTATGCTCGATAAGTCCATACATTACAAGACCCCCTTATATATGTGATTATAACAATTTTTAAGTGAATTTACAACAAAAAAATCCGCCAAAAGCATTAAAACTTTGACGGATTTTATAAAATTTCAGCTTATAATGATTTATCCTTGAGATAAGAAGCGTCAACCGCACTTGTAACGGTAGCTTCAAAACCGTTTTCCTGCAAGGCACATACGCCCTCAATCGTTGTACCGCCGGGCGAGCAAACTCTATCGATAAGCTCCCACGGATGTTCTTTGCTTTCAAGGATTTTTTTAGCACTTCCCAAGACGGTCTGCGCCGCAATTTCAAGTGCCTGACCTTTTGCAAGTCCGTTTTTAACCCCTGCTCTTGCAAGCGAGTCAATAAACATATATGAATATGCAGGAGAGCAACCAGCAATCGCACTGAAAATCGAAAATTTATCCTCTTCGATTGAAATGACCTTACCGAAAGAAGAACAGAGCTTTTCAACAAGAGCCTTTTGCTCATCATTTACCAAAGCATTACAGCAATATGCCGACATAGCCTCAAGCACAGTTGCGTTTATATTCGGCATAACACGTGCAACAGGCACATTTGAACCGAGCAAATTGTTTATTTCCGCAACCGATTTTCCTGCGGCGATTGAAATTACAAAAGTGCCTTTGTTATTTATGTTCTTTGAAACCGACGGAAGAAGCGAAGCAAACACATTAGGCTTAACTGCCAAAACAACAGTATCAACGCTGTTTATAAGCTCTAAAGCATCAGCAGCAGCGTTAACGCCCAATTCGGTTTTCAACTTATTGACTTTTTCTTCGTTTATGTCACAAACATAAATATCGTTTGATGCAAATTTTCCGCTTTTTACAGCACCGCCGACTATTGCGGACGCCATATTACCTGCGCCGATAAAACCTATTTTCATATCATTCACTATCTTTTAACTCGGAAGTACAATGCGGACATCTTGTAGCCGAAATATCAATTTCCGACTTGCAATAAGGACAAGTCTTTGTCGTCGGCTTTTCCTCTACGGGTGCTTCCTCTTTTTTGAGCTTATTTGAAATACTGTTTATTGATTTAACAAGGAGAAATATGACAAACGCCATTATCAAAAAATTGATAACCGCACCGATAAACGTACCGTAATTGAGCGTTGCTACACCTGCTGCATTTGCTTCTGCCGAAGTTGCATAATCTCCGCTTCCGAGAGCGATAAACCAATTATTAAAATCAATGCCGCCCGTCAAAAGACTGATAACCGGCATAAGAATATCATCAACCAAAGATTTTACAATCACCTGAAAAGCTCCGCCGATAATAACGCCGACAGCAAGGTCAAGCACATTGCCTCTCATTATAAATTCCCTAAATTCAGCAACAAAGCCGTTCTTTTTCATTTTCATCATCCTCATTATTTTTATTTAATTATAGCACATACTTTTTTTAATTGTCAAATACCGCTTAAATCAAATTTCGGAATAAAATCGGTCTGTGCCGAAGAACGCTCCTGCATAAAGCCGTTTTCAAAACCCAAGCGTTCAAACTCGGCAATAACCTTTTGATATTCGGCAGTTACAATCCGTCTGTTAAGCTCCTTATATTCGGTTTTTACGTAAGGCACATATTGGCTCATCAGACTTATATGTGTATCAATGGGTAAATTATCTTTAATCCAACGTAAAATCTTGATAGATTGATCGGTATTTTTAGGTAAAACAAGATGGCGGATAATAATTCCTTTTTGCATAATACCGTCTTTGATTTCCGATTTTCCTACTTGCCTTTGCATTTCAAGAACAGCATTTGAAGCCTTTTCAAAGTAATTTTCGGCATTGGAATACTTTTTAGAAACATCGCTATCAAAATATTTCAAGTCGGGTAAGTAAACATCAATAAGACCTTGCAAAGAGCGAATACTCTCAACATCGTCATACCCGCCTGTGTTGTACACAACGGGAACAGACGGCTTGTACTCGCTAAAAACCTCTTTAATAAACGGAACAAAGTGCGTGGGATTGACAAGATTGATTGTATGAGCACCTTGATTTTCAAGATTTTTAACAATATCTATAAACTCGGATTTTGAAACCTGCTTTCCGAAATTTTCGTGGCTTATTTCATAATTCTGACAAAAGACGCATCGAAGATTGCACCCCGAAAAGAAAATCGCACCCGAGCCTCTTTCTCCGCTTATGACAGGCTCTTCCCAAAGATGAAGCGAAGCCCTTGCAAGGACCGCATTATATGGCATTTTGCAAAATCCACGAGAAAATTCGCCGATATTTCGTTCAACATTGCACTTTCTCGGACAAGCATTGCAAATTGGCATTCCCCCACCTCACTTTCAAAAAATATTTTAGCATATTTAGCCTAATATTACAAATATTATTTGACAAATCACGTTTGGTTTGATAAAATATTATCCGTTGTGAATAAGGAAGCGTATCGAAGTGGTCATAACGGGCCTGACTCGAAATCAGGTAGCCTTCACGGGCTCGTGGGTTCGAATCCCACCGCTTCCGCCATTGATAACCGCATAAACCCAGTGTTTATGCGGTTTTTTCATACTTATATTGCAAAAGTAAGCAGTATCTATATTGGGGAACAAATCTCGATGTAAATTGCACATTTTGCTCCCCAATGGTATATCCGCATTTTTGAATTGTCAAAAAATGAGAGGGCACAAAAAAGCGGATAGCGCAAAGGTAAAACTTCTTTATTTCTTGCTGTAATGTAATCGCATCTTTGAAAAACAAGGTTTTTATGATATAATAATCACGCTACTTAAACGCAAAGAGGTGTTTTGATGGAAATTACATCTTATTTAGAGCTATTGAAAAAGCAGCGCAGACTAATGACACAACAGCAAATAAGTGCAATACAGGAGCAAGCAAGACTTCATGCAATTGCTTCTGAAAAGATGCAAATCAGAGATCGTCTGGAAGAACGCTACCGTGAAGTATTTGCTAAGGGGTTTGAAAAGCTTTCGGCAACCTCAAATGTTCTTGAATTACTGCCTGATTGCGATACGGATGCAGACAGGCTGAAAGCGTTGATTGATTGCACACAGGACGGCACCGCACCAATTCACGATATAACGGCTGCAATGAAAAACATTCCTGAATTTGCGGAATGTGAAAAATTGAATGTCGAAGTGGGCAAAGCGTATTATGAATTCTTTTACGCAAATGATGCATTAAACAGACGGATTGACAGCGACAGAAGTATTCTATTTACGCCGCCGTACCGTAAAAGAATGCGCCAATTGGCTGACGACGGTGTCTTGCTGTATTTTCTTGAAACGCCGGATCTGCCACTGCTGGAAGAAGAATGCACTTCGGATTATATCTTGGAATCGTTTTCTTGTGCAGAATACTTGAGTGCAAGAGAGTTGCTATCAACATTTTATCAAGTGCCGAATCCCGGGATTTCGCTGCAAAGGAAACTGGAAGATGCCCATGCGGCACTCGAGATGATGTACAACGGTTGCTATCGCAGTGCCGCAAGAAACTGGTTTGCGCTTATCGAGCATGAGCACAAGCGCTGCGCAGATATTTTAGAAGGGTATTGGGAAGTAAAGAAAGAATACAAAAACGGCGGTCAGCGCTCTGAAAAAATATATATGATCGTTAATGATATGATGGGCGAATGGGATACAGAGGCATGGAACAAGATTGATTCCTACTATAAAAAACTTACAACAAACCACAAAAACTCTGATATAACATTAAACCGCAATCCAATCATTCACGGAGATTATTACAATGATTCAATTGATGTATCGGAAAAAGATGCCCTGCGGCTATTCCTTCTTTGGATAAACCTCAGAGTAATGACAGATCACCTTGCCTTTATCGAGAACTTTATAAGAAACAGGGTACTGCTTCTGCCTTATTTTTGCGAGATAATTCCTTCAGATTGACTTTATAGAATTCTTATGGTATAATATCCGTAGCAACTTTCGGCCAAGCAACGGCGAAAGCCAGGAGGTTGCTGATATGGAATCTAACCGAAAGAAAGATCCCGAATTGGCCGATTTTCTCCGCAACAGTATTCAAAAATCCGGATTGACCTATGAGAAGGTTGCCGAGCAACTTAACATAAGCGTTCGGGCGGTCGGTTACTATTGCACCGGAGAAAGAAAACCAGGTCAAAAAACATTGCTCCGTTTTGTGCGGACGATGAACATCCAATCGAAAGATATCCCTTTCTGAGGGGTATCTTTTATTTTTTGAACCATGAGGTTCATCGAAAGTTATCGGTTTTGATTATAAAATATGAGTAACAACTGAAAAGGAGGTACTCAAAATGTCAAAGTATAAGACCATAGACGTGTGGAACCGGGTTTTCGGCACAAAGCAGGAGGTGTATGATTATACCGGACGGCTGATGAAAAAATCAGCCTGCGGGAATCCGAACAGTGCTTATTACCCGACTCTCGACCACATCCGCCCGCTTTCCGACGGCGGCTGCGATGTCCTCGAAAACATCATCATTTGCCATCGTAATACCAACGAGGAAAAAGCAGATCACTTCCCTCACTGGAAGGCGAACGGTGCACATTATCATGCCCGCAGATTCAAAGGCTCCCGTGTGGCATACAAAATTATCGAAGATTAAGGAGGAACATCTATGAGCAAACATTTCTTTGATTACGACGACGGCGACTATGCGCATTCCATTTCAGATAATATGGCAATTGACTCCGACGGCAATCTGCTGATGCGCATGGGCGACAATATGGCTATGGATATGAATTCCGGTGAATTACATATCATATCCGGTTGGTCGGATGATGAAGATGATGACTAATTGACAAGTAACCGCCTCTGCATTTTCGCAGAGGCGGTTACTTTCTTTGTATGATATAATAACCCCACGAAACGCTTGCAAAATCAAAGATTTTGACCGTTTCGGAGAACATTAAATGACTAAATTGCGGCTGTCGCCGCCGTCACTTCGTTCCGCTTGTGCTGCCGCACAATTTATGATATAATAGCTTAAAAAATGCTATTAGAATAGGAGCAAATAATGGCACGAGCAAGGTATCAGGTATTGGTCATTCCATATTGCATAGATAACGGCAAAGCACAATTCTGTTTGTTTCGCAGGCATGATATAGGCATTTGGCAGTTCATGGCTAATTAAAGGGAACAAAAAGAAAGGAAAAGCCAATCCAGACGGTATCAGCGGCAGGCTACAAGAATAAATTGTGATTTCACAAGATT
>SFGA01000032.1 GCA_004556705.1 Ruminococcus sp.
GTACTTCTTTCTTGGTTAATGTTTTGTTGCAATCTCATTATACCATATTTTGAAGTTACTTCTCTTTCTTTTTGGGTCACATCATTTTAACACATACACCATCTATTTGTTAATTCAAACGAAAGGAGAATAAGATGGTATACATTGATAAAGTGCATTACGAGCAGGATAGATATGGGAATGAATATATTGCGAAATTAAAGTGGACAAACGACCTTTACTCTGCTGCCACAAAAGAATGCACCAAGCGAGATATGATTAACTTCATAAACGAGCATCCCAATGTTACAAAGACCAAGTATTATCGTTATGGTAATTGGACTGTTGGCGAAGATGTTCGTGTAGTTGACAACTCATATCTTCGTACAGATGCAAATAACATAAAATCAGATAATCTCGGTTCTCTTCCGAGATATTAAAGAAAACAGGCACAGGATTCTATCTTACTGTGCCTCATTTCAAAAAGAGGTTGCCAATGAAACACATAAAACTTAGTGAAATTGCTAACATCAATTTCTGCACAGTCACTCCGTCAAGGTCAAAACCATCAGCAACTCCAACCAAATGGCTTGTATGCGCAAACTTTTTAGTAGACAATGAAATTGATAAACATATCTCTGTAAATAATGTACTTCCGGATGAAAACTGGCTTTTACATAAGAATGATATCATTGTAAAAAGAATCGCACCTACCTTTGTAAATTATATCGATAGCATTGATAATGGTATTTATTGTGGAAACAACCTTATTATCATCACTCCCAATGACAAGGTGGACTCTAAATATCTTGCTATGATATTAAATGAGCAAATCGGAAGTCTATCCAAAGAAAGTTCTATCGGAGCTGTCATGAAATCAATTAGCAGAACTGATCTTGAAGAAATGAGCATTCCATTTCCTGATATCAAAACACAAAAGGCGATCGGTTCGCTTTGGCATAACGGAATTGAATTGAAAAAGAAACGAATTCGGCTCGCAGAGCTTGAAAATATAAAAACGAATTTCACCATCAACAAAGCAATTAAGATGCTCGGAGGAAAGAAAAATGGCTAAGACAACTTTTGATGATATTAAGCGCGCATTATGGGCAGGAGCTAACACCTTCCGTGATAACATTGACGCTTCCAATTACAAAGACTATGTTCTTTCAATGTTTTTTGTCAAATATCTCAGCGATACTTTTGATGAAAATGTAAAAGAGCTTGAAAAAGAATACAGCGGTATTCGACTTGAACGTCAAATTGCAAATCTGCCCTTTTCATTAAAGAAAGAGTATACCTTTGATTATCTCCTTGAAAATCAGTTCGCCCCCGATTTGGGAACAAAAATCAGTGAAGCACTTACCGGTCTTGAAAGCTCCAACGCCATTTTGAGCGGTATTTTCCGTGGTATTGATTTTAATAGCGAAAGCAATCTCGGAAAAAAAGAGCAAAAGAATCCGATTCTTCGCAATTTGCTTAACGATTTTGCCGACCTTGATTTGCATCCAAGCAATATTGAAGTCAACGAAAATCAAGTACCTGCCGATATTATCGGTGATGCATATGAGTATATGATTGGCGAGTTTGCCACAATGGCAGGCAAAAAGGCAGGCTCGTTCTTCACCCCACAGCAGGTTTCCGAGATTATGGCACAAATTGTCTCTCCGGTTGAGGGTGACCGTGTTTATGACCCCACTTGCGGTTCGGGCTCTCTGCTTATCCGTGCGGCAAGAAAAGGCGGATTTGATAAAGTGCAGATGTACGGGCAGGAGAAGAACAATTCTTCCATTTCAATGGCTCGTATGAATATGTTTATCCACGATATTCAGGATGCCAATATTAAATGGGGCGATACCCTTGCCAACCCTCAGCATCTTGACAGCGACGGCAACCTTATGAAATTCGACTGCATCGTTGCCAACATGCCTTTCAGCCTGGATAAATGGGCATCCGGCTTTAATCCCGGCGGTGAGGTTTCTGTGGATGAAGAAACGGACAAGTCTAAAAAAGGAAAGAAAAAAGAATTTAAAATGGAACCCGGGCTTGACCGCTGGCACCGCTTTGATATAGGAGTTCCCCCTGCAAGCAAGGGCGACTGGGCTTTTCTTCTTCATATGATTGCATCTATGAGCGGAAACGGACGAGTTGCCGCTGTTGCTCCTCACGGTGTTCTTTTCCGAGGTGCAAGCGAAGGCAAAATTCGTCAGGCTATTGTGGATAAAAACTTGATTGATGCAGTTATCGGTTTGCCCGAAAATCTATTCTACGGCACTTCAATTCCTGCTTGTATCATTGTCTTTCGTAAAGGCAGAAACAATTCCGACGTTCTCTTTATTGACGCTTCCAAGCAGTTCAAGAAAGATAAAGCAAAGAATGTTCTTCGTGATGAAGATATTGCGAAAATTGTCGATACTTATAAGGCATACCGTAACGGCGAAAGCGCCGAAAACGATAAGTACAGCCATGTGGCGACGCTCAATAAAATCAAAGAAAACGAATATAATCTTAATATTCCCCGTTATGTGGATACCTTTGAGGAAGAAGAAATCATAGATATTGACGCCGTTAATGCTGAGATAACAGAACTGAAGGTGCAGATTGCCGTCGTTGAAGCTGAGATGGACAAGTATCTTGAAGAATTGGGGTTAAAATGAGTAACACTATGCAAAATATAACAAAAGATAAGTTCATAGAAATACTAACTAAACTTAGCAACGAGGGAAATAAAGTCAAATCAACTCGGTTTGATGCAATGGGTGTTACTTGTGTCAAGAGCGGAAGTTTTGATGCTTGGAGAAATAAAATTTTGGCGTTCTTTGATCGATTTCCTTTTATTCCTTCTGAAATATATCAATCTATTTATATAATCAATAATGAGTATCTTTCCAGTGTAGATGCAGTGCAAGAACAAATTTCTTCACTGATCGACTTAATACAAAAAGATTATATTCTCTGTGAGGCGAAAAGAGATTTCAACGCTACATTAGAATTGGAAAATATTTTTACAAAATTTCACAAAGTTGCCCGTCAGTTGCGTACACGTCATAAAGAACGTCCTACTCTAAGCATTGGCGACGAATACGATGTTCAAGATTTGTTACATGCACTGCTTTTGCTACATTTTGACGATGTTAGAGCAGAAGAATGGACACCTTCGTATGCGGGCAGTTGTGTGCGTATGGATTTTCTTTTAAAAGACATTCAGACTGTGATAGAAGTAAAAAAGACACGACGGAGTATGTCTTCAAAAGATTTGGGTGAAGAATTGATAATTGATATTGAAAAATATCAATCCCACCCGGATTGCAAAAAACTATATTGCTTCGTTTACGATCCTGAGGGATATCTCGGAAATCCCATAGGAATAAAGAATGACTTAGAAACTGCCCATAAAGACTTTTTAAAAGTTTTTATAAAACCGGAGTGATAAAATGAACCAACAGATTAAACAGCGAATAGAACAGATAAATAACGGACAAGTGCCGGAAGGTTACAAAAAAACAGAGTTCGGTATTTTCCTGAGCGATTGGGTGACAGATAAAAAGCTGAAAGATATTGGATCTTTTGATAAAGGACGAGGTTTGCCCGGAGATAAAATGTGCGATAGCGGTGTGCCTTGTGTTGGTTATGGCGACATCTATATGAAATACAATAACTTTCATTTTGAAAAGGCGGAGAACTTTGTTGATGAAGAAACAGCAAGTGAAAGTCTGCCGATAAAAAAAGGCACATTGTTATTTACCGGCACGGGAGAAACCGCAGAAGAAATAGGTAAGTGTGTTTGTTATAACGGCGATGAGACAATATATGCCGGTGGAGATATTATTACCTTTAAAACCAATGAGGTGAACCCATTATTTCTTGCCTATCAACAATATCAATCTTATTCATTGGCAAAGAAAGCAAGTTTTGGGCAAGGGCATTCTGTTGTACATATTCATGCAGACAATCTTGAAAAACTAAATGTTGCCTATCCCAAATCCACCGCCGAGCAAGAAAAGATTGCCGAAATCCTAATGAAATGGGACGAAGCGATTGAGTTGCAGGAAAAGTATATTGAGAAAGCAAATCAGCAAAGGATATTTTTACTAAAAAAAGTTTTTGAGCCAAAGCAAAACTGGTCTTATCAAACATTAGGTGATAATGTCGATTTATTAGCAAGTGGAGGGACTCCCTCAACAAAGATACTTAAATATTTTGATGGAAACATCGTCTGGGTTTCTATTGACGATATTAGCCAGAGTGGAAAATACATAAGCAAGAGCAATAGAACTCTATCATTGGAGGGATTACAGAATTCCTCAGCAAAACTTTTTCCCAAAGGAACTATATTGTATGCAATGTATGCTTCAATAGGTAAATGTGCAATTGCTAATATTGATTGTGCAACAAGTCAGGCTATTATTGGTATTGTTCCAAGCAAGAATTCTTTTGACAATCAATATTTATACTATTATCTGTGTAGTATTCAAGAAAGAATATCTACACAAGGTCAGCAAGGAACTCAAGCTAATCTAAACAAAGGATTAGTTGAAAGTTTCAAAATACCTACTCCAATGAAAGATGGTAAAATTGATATTGATGAACAAAAACAAATTTCCAAGATTCTCATTGCTATCGATAATACAATAACACTGAACACTAAAAAATTAGAAAGAATAAAGCAGCAACGCAAAGCTTTACAGCAATATCTTTTGAACGGAATTGTGAGGGTTGAAGTATGAACGATAACAACCAAATCATCATGTACCAAACCGAAGACGGTTTGACAAAAATTGATGTTACTCTTGAAGATGAAACGGTTTGGTTAAATCAGGCACAAATGGCTGAACTTTTTCAAACGACAAAGCAAAACATCAGTTATCATATAAATAACTGTTTCAAGGAAGGCGAATTGAGCGAAACTTCAGTTGTCAAGGATTTCTTGACAACTGCCGCAGACGGTAAGCCTTATAACACGCATTACTATAATCTTGATGTTATTATCTCAGTCGGTTACCGTGTTAAATCACTTCGTGGTACGCAGTTTCGCATTTGGGCAAACAGTGTTTTGAAAGAGTATCTTATCAAAGGCTTTGCCATGAATGATGATTTGCTGAAATCGTCCGGCGGTGGAGATTACTTCAAAGAACTTTTAGACAGGATTCGTGACATTCGTTCAAGCGAAAGAGTGTTTTACCGTCAGATTCTCGATATTTATGCCACAAGTATCGATTACGATAAGAACGCCGAGACAAGCATTCTGTTTTTCAAAACCGTTCAAAATAAAATGCATTATGCTGTTACCGGTCACACCGCACCGGAGCTTGTTTATCTTCGTGCCGATTGCACAAAGCCATTTATGGGACTCACAAGTTTCAAAGGGAATAAACCGCAAAAAACGGATATCGCAAATGCAAAGAATTATCTATCCGAAAGCGAACTCAAAGAGTTGAATGCTATTACATCGGCATATCTCGACTTTGCGGAATTACAGGCACTTCGTCGCAAAACTATGACCATGCGCAAGTGGGTTAATAAACTCGATGATTTCCTTCATATGAGCGACAGCGAAGTGTTGCAAAATGCCGGAACGATTTCTCATGAAATGGCTTTGGCAAAAGCCGGCGAGGAATATTCCAAATATAAAAAGCAAAATATCGATGAGTTGTCGCAGGTCGAAAAAGATTTCATTGAGTCAGCCAAAAAAGTGCAAAAGATGCTTGAAAGTAAAAAGAATTAACGAGAGGAACCGAAATGCCGAACCATTATATTTTTAACGAACGCCCCGAATGCCAAGACAGGCTTATTGCCTTCTTGCAGAAAATGGGTTATCAATATGTATCACGCAGCGAGGCGGAACAAAAAAGAGGAAGCTTATCCAAGGTGATTTTCACGGATGAGCTTATTCGCTTTTTGAATACGCAATCTTTTAAATATAAAAACTATGAACTCAACTTTTCCGGTGAGTCTGTTCAGCGTGCCGTGAACGCTTTGGACGCTTCTCTTTTGCAGGGACTTTCCATGGCAAGCAAGGAAATTTATAATCTTCTAACGCTCGGCATCAGTCTTGAAGAAAATGTAGTTATAGATCAGGATGTCCCGGTTCGGCAGTCCTTTGATTTATCATACATAGACTTTGAACATCCGGCAAACAACATCTGGCAGGTGACGGAAGAATTCAGTGTTGAAAGACCTAATGGACAGTATGCTCGCCCTGATGTTGTTATTATGGTTAACGGTATACCTCTTGCCGTTATCGAGTGCAAGAAGTCGAGTGTGGATGTAAAAGAAGGGGTACTCCAAAATGTTCGCAACATGGGGCCCGAGTATATTCCTCATTTATTTAAGTTCACACAGCTTGTCATGGCTATGAATCCTAATAAAGTTGTTTACGGAACTTGTGGAACAACCGCCGATTATTTTGTTGAGTGGCGTGAGGATGATGTAGACTGGCAAAAACAAATCTGCCAAAACTGTTCTCCCGACGGTCAGATTTTGGAACAAGACAGAATTACCGCATCATTGCTCGATAAGAAAAGACTATTAACGCTTATTCATGATTACATTTTATACGATAGCAACATAAAAAAAATATGCCGTCATCAACAGTTCTTTGCCGTTGAAAATGCCGTCAAACGCATCAACGGCGAAGATAACAAAGGAACAACCGGCGGCGTTATTTGGCATACACAAGGCAGTGGTAAAACGCTGACTATGGTCATGCTTGTCAAAAAGATTCAGTCATTAAAAGTAAAAGAGCACCCCCGCTTTGTTATTGTAACAGACCGTGTAAACTTGGATAAGCAAATACGGGATAACTTTGCCAATTCCCAAATGGCACCTGTACGTGCTGCAACGGGCAAAGGTCTCAAAACGCTCTTGAAAGATAAAGGTAATATTGTTATTACCACCCTTATCAATAAATTTGAAACCGTATGTAAGAACCACTATCTTGAGGTGGATAGCGAAAAGTTCTATGTTTTAATTGACGAAGCACACCGCTCTCAGTACAGCGCTATGTATAACTATATGCGTGAGGTTTTACCCAACGCCACATTGATTGCATTTACCGGAACACCTCTCATTTCAAAATCCAAGAAGAACACATATAAAAAGTTCGGTGATCCAATCCACAATTATACGATGAAACGTTCTATTGAGGATAAGATTACCGTTCCCCTTGTATATGAAGGCAGAAAAGTAAAACAAAACGATCCTTCAAATACGATTGATGCCTTTTTCGATAGTCTTACCGAAAACCTGCCTGCTTACAAAAAGCAAGAGCTTAAAGCGAAGTATAGCAAATGGTCAAAACTTGCTGAGGCAGGCAGCCGTATTAACTTGATTGCCTTTGATATTTATGACCACTTTGTCAACTATTGCTTGCCGAAAGGTCTTAAGGCAATGGTTGTTTGCTCGTCTCGTGCTACTGCCGTTGATATGTATAATATCATTTCGTCCTTGCCCGGCAAGAAAGCAAATCCCCGTGTTGTTATTACTTTTGGTGACAAACGAGAAGGCAACGATGATGATGTGACTTCGGCATCAATTAAGAAAATCAAAGACTACCATGACAAACATGTCAAACCGCTGTTTGGGGATAATGATGAAAAATATTGCGATTCCGTTTGTGAGGATTTTAAGAATCCCGAAGGCGAAATCAATATGCTTATTGTAAAAGATATGTTGCTCACCGGTTTTGACGCTCCCGTTGCCGGGGTATTATATGTTGATAAGACATTGCAGGAGCATAATCTTTTGCAGGCTATCGCCCGTGTAAACCGTGTTTATAAAGGCAAAGACTTCGGACTTATTGTTGACTATTGGGGCATCTTTAAAAAATTAAGAACGGCAGTGGACCTCTATGATGATGCGGAATCTTCTATGAATTCTTACGACCAAGAAGATATTGAAGGTTCTATTCTCGGACCGATTGATGAAAAAAATAAACTTGAAGCATCACATGAAGAACTGTGGAATATGTTTGTCGATATTGACAAAAATGCAACATCGGACACATGGCAAATTAGTCTCAAAGATGATGCAAAGCGGAACGAATTCTATGAGAAACTAAAAACCTATGCAAACCATTTAAATCTTGCTTTAACAAACAGAGATATTTTTGTCGAAATCGGATTTGATAAACTGGAAAATTATCGTAGCGATTACAGATTTTTTGATAAACTTCGCCAGAGTGTCATAGAAAGATTTGATAACGAAATCGATCTTTCCAAATATGAAGCTGGCATCAAAAATCTTCTTGATACATTTGTTAATGCAACAGAAGTTCATCAAATTATCAAGCCGGTTTCCATTACTGATGAAAAGGCAATGAAAAATCTTTTAAGCAGTGATGAACCGAGCAATGTTAAAGCGGATAAAATTAAAACCCGTATTGAATCTGAATTAAAACAGGTTCGCTACGATGACCCTCTCTTGTTCGAGGAGTTCTCTACCAAAATTAAAACCACGCTTGCAGAATACGATAAGACAAGAGATGCCGATAAGTATTTCACAACAATGGAAGCAATGGCCGATGATTTCCGTAATGGGCGAATGACAAAAGACTACCCGGTTTCTATTGCAAATGATAGCGATGCTAAGGCATTCTATGGTGCAGTGGTTACGACTGTTCGCTCAAAATCCAAAATCAATATCACCGACAGTATTGAAAATACAATTGCTGATTATTCAAGAAGAATTACGAAAGCTGTTGCAGACAATGCAAAACGTGATTGGAAGCACAACGAAGTGGTGCATAAGCAAATACACCGTGCGCTTGATGATTGTCTTTTCAATATGTTTGATGAAATCAGCGTAGAAATTGACAATTCAAATATCGAAATGTTAGATATTATCATTGATGAAATTATGAAAGTTGCGGTTGCAAGATACTAATGGAAGAAAAAGAATTATACTTAAGCCCGATAAACGGTTCGGTCAAAGTTGAGATTTATCGCAAAAAAATCAAAAATGTGCATCTGAAAGTTTTCCGTTCGCTAACTGTATATTTATCGGTACCGGAACAAGTCCCAAACGATTGGATAGATCACTTCCTTAATCAAAGGACTAAATGGATAGATGATCAGATCACAAAATACAAAAAGTCAAGTGGATATAATAATCTGTCGGACATTCGCAATGGTTCTTCAACACAGTTTCTGGGAAAAGATATGCGTATTTTAAAAGAGGCATCTTTGCAAAACCATGTTGAAGTTGATGAAAAAAAGGTGGTTGTTTACCTCAAAAAAACCGATGATGAGGATATGCTACAAAGAACATTTACAATGTGGTGGAGAGAAACAGCACGAACATTGTTTCAGAAAGAAACTGATCTGTGTTTTGACAGAGTATTCAAAAAATACGGCATTGACCGACCGATACTTTGCATAAAAAAGATGAAAACTCTTTGGGGTAGCTGTACTCCTAATAAATGCAAAATAACACTTAATGAATATCTTTTAAAAGCTGATATTCGGTGTATTCAGTATGTAATACTTCATGAATTAACTCATCTTCTATATCCAAATCACAGCAAAGATTTTTATGATTTTCTGACTGTACAAATGCCCGACTGGAAAGAAAGAAAAAAACAACTGGACATGGATGTTGTCCAAGGGCTATAAAACGATTGGCAAAAAGAACTGATATTTTAATCGGCATCTCTTCGGAGATTCCGATTTTTTGAAACAATATATTCATCCCTTTCGAGTTTTTGCTCGGAAGGGATTCTTTGTTTTTGCAAACAAATATAACCACAATTTAAAATTGTAAATATTCTGTGAAATATCAAGGGCTTTTTCGTGCAAAATAAAAATTTCGTTACTAAAGGTATAGCGAGAGCATTCTTATCTGACAAATATCAGTTTTCGCAGATACAGATATGGAAATGGGGATTTGCTAATTTATGTTATTCTCAAAAAGTAAGTAATAAAACTCGGAATAACGGTGTATTTTTGCCCTTTTAGATCGCGTGATTAGTGAGAGGCATTTGTAAACAATATGTGAATTTTTTATAAGGGGATTAAAAAACAAGCATTTTTATTGCCTACCTATTAGGGGGACATTATTATTACAACTGAATGATCGGCTGAATGGGATATGATTTTGCCAAGACCGTCGGGGTCAACGGTGTGAGCGTACTTTTCGTGCTTTGCACGAAAATGAGCGATACATAGTTTGTGACGACGAGAGCGAAACAACGCCGCTGAAAAGCAGGGGCAGGAACGACATTTGGGTAGAACGGTTGGAGTTGAAAGCCAAGATAAAAACTCTCCGTCAAAAGCTTTCCGAATGCGGACAGCGCGAACAGGAACGCGAGAACTTCACTTCGGCAATCCGCAGATTTATGCGAATGGACAAACTTACCGCACCACTGCTCCGTGAACTCATCGACCACATTGATGTTTTTGAAACAGAGGGCAAAGGTAAAAACCGAACGCAGAGAATCGTAATCTACTATCGCTTTGTCGGGTATGTGGAAATACCCGAGGTATCTCAAAGGACTCGCATCAAAGCAGACACCCGAAAAGGCGTTGCCGTGGAGTATCTTACCGAGCCGAAAACAGCATAACAAAAAGAGCGGGCATCCCGCCTGCTCATACATAAAACCGTATCAAGATAAAAAAATCTAGTATTCATAAGTGAAATCCCTTATGAATACTAGATATGGTGCGAGAGACGGGACTTGAACCCGTACGGGATTACCACACGCCCCTCAAACGTGCGCGTCTGCCGATTCCGCCACTCTCGCATATTCAGTTCGCCGTTCCTAACGACGAATGATATTATATCAAAGAGCAGGGGAAGTGTCAACACCTTTTTGGAAAATATTTTAATTTTTTCAGAAAAGAATTACATTGTCGATTTTCGGCACATCGATATTGAAAGTTGTAGCCGTGCTTTTCGATACATAAATCGCAAATGCAATGTCCGTTTTAATCGGAATGTCGGAAACCTTTGCGCCTTTAAGTATTTTGTCGGCATCCTCTGCGGCGGTGTAGCTCAAATCCTTTACGGGAGAGGCTGTCGCCGCTAAAACGCCGTTTTCAACGCAGGAGATATTTGATGAAAACACGAATTTTGAGCTCTGTGACGCCAAGTTCACAACATTTGCCGAAACGTTTTTAAGCTCCTCATCATTTGTGAGAAAAATTGCGCCGTTTCGTGTGAGAACATCTGCGACAACCGAGTCAATCGAGTCGGTGCTGTCAAGTATAACAGGTTCGACGCCAAACAAATCGTTTGAGAGATACTTAACCACGCTGTCCTTTTCCGCAATGGATTTCTCGTTGTTCATGCATATAACCGCAACGCTTGAAATATTAGGAGTGAGGACTCTGATATACGAAAGCAGGGTGTCCTCGGAGGTGTTGCTGACGGTGCCTGTCATATTTTTGTCGGGGGACTCGACACCGGATGCAAGTCCTAAGCCGACGGGGTCGCTTACCGCCACGAAAACAGTCGGTACGGTACAGCCTGCATTTGCCAAAGCGCAAGCGCATTTGTCGCCGATAGCCACGACAATATCATAATCGCCGCCCGAAAGCGAGGAAGCGGTCTGCGAAAGCTTTTCGCTGTTTCCCTGTGCGTTTTTAATGTCGAATTTCATTTTAGCCTCGTCATAGCCGAGAAGCCTCATCCTTTTAATGAACATCTGACGAAGCTCGTTTGTGAAGCTGTCGTTGTCAAACTGTACTATCGCAGCTCTGAATGACGAATCCGAGTCGTGCGGACTCTCTGTGGATTTCTCGCCCTGCGTACCGCTTCCCGAACAGGCTGAAAACAAAATTGTTATCGCAAGCAGTAAGCATACCGCCGAAAATAAATACTTTTTCATACTGAAAACCTCTGTTATGTAATTACTCAATAAATTAAAACACAACAGAAGCCTTTTGTCAATTAAACGCTTGTAAATTTGGATTGTATTTTTGCTTTATATATAGTATAATTGGCATATAACTTAGGGGGAGGCACAGGCTTATGTATTCATCAACATTTTATTATGTATTGCTCGCAATCGGTATTACGGCAACAATAGTATTCCTTGTGTTGCGAGTTAAAAAGGGTGGTATAGCCGCATTGTATGCAAAGGCAATAGCAAGCTGCTGCTTTATTGCGACTGCTCTTGCGGCAATGAACCGAAACAGAGTTTTCCTTGAATTCGGCACGCTTATTCTTGCAGGTCTTATCCTCGGAATGCTGGGCGATATTTGGCTCGATTTGAAATGGATATATCTTCAGGATAAAAATTCATATCTCTATGCAGGCTTTATTTCGTTCCTGCTCGGTCATTTATGCTTTATAACGGCAATTTTCAGAAGCTCGCCGTGGAATTCGTTTTCAATCATTATGTCTATCGTGCTGGCACTTGTGATAGGCGTGATTGCAATTCTTATGGAAAAGCCCTTGAAGATGAAATACGGCAAGTTCAAGCTTATAGTTTTCCTTTATTCCTGCACGCTTGCACTTACAATGACGTCTTCTATGATGACCGCTTACATTACTAAATTTAAGCTGTCTGCTTGGATCGTAATGTCTGTCGGCGCATTGTTGTTCTTGCTCTCTGACCTTGTTCTTTCGGGAATGTACTTCGGCGAAAACAAGAATACAAAGGGCAACATCATCTTAAACCACACGCTTTACTATGTGGCGCAGTTCTGTATGGCGGCAACGATATTATTTATTAAATAAGAGGCTCGAAAATGAAATTTCGTGATATTCTTGACTATGCGATAGGTGATTTTACCGTCGGAAAAATACTTGCGGCGGTGATTACCTTTGTCATTTGCTATTTGGTCATCAAGGTGATTTTCTCACTTTTGTCAAAGGTAATAGATAAAACCTCACTTGATATAGCTCTTAAAAGATATATAAAAACAGGTATAAAAATCATACTTTGGTTTATAACCGCAATAATCACGGTTGACGCACTCGGAGTGTCTACGACCTCGTTTGTAGCGGCGTTTTCGGTTATCGGACTTGCGGCTTCGCTTGCCGTTCAAGACTCGCTTTCAAACCTTGCAAGCGGCTTTATGCTGCTTGTTACAAAGCCATTTAAGATAGGCGATTTTGTCGAGATTGACGGTGTGACGGGTACTGTTAATATAATCAGCCTTATTCACACAAAGCTTTTGACGGCGGATAACAAAATGGTTTATGTGCCCAACAGCAAGGTTATTTCCGCAAAGATAGTAAACTACACAACCGAAGCGGAACGCCGTGTGGATATTGAGGTTTCGGCTTCCTATGATGCACCGATTTCAACCGTTCGTGAAGCACTTTTGAAGGCGGTTGAAAAGACGGAGCTGTTTGAAGAGACACCCGAAAAGCCTTTTGCGGCGGTGCTTTCTTATGACGACAGCAGTATCCGCTATGTTGTCAAGGCTTGGACAATGACCGATAAATATTGGCAGGCTTATTACGCTCTTAACGAAGAAATTAAAACGGAATTTGACGAATACGGAATTGAAATGACCTATAATCATATCAACGTTCACATGATTGAGGACAAAAAGAACAGATAAACGGATTTTAACGGAGAACATTATGCAAAACATACTTTTATACATTATAACGGCGGTTTGTACACTCGGAATTATCGTGCTTGCCGTTATGCTCTCGGCACTCTCAAAAAAGGTAAATTCTCTCGGTGAAAACGATGCTTCAAAAAGCATCGAGCAGAAGCTTGATTATCTTTCAAGCACCTTCAGCAAGGAATTCAGCAACATAAGAATTGAAAATCAGAACGCAAACAAGGAAATCCGTTCCGATGTGCAGAAAAGCCTTGATAATATGTCGTTGAAAATCGAGAATATGAACAAGGTAAACTACGAGAACAGGGAAAAAACGCTTGAGCTTCTCGGCTCGATAAACGAAAAGAATGCCGAGCAGAGCGAAAAAATCAACAAAACCCTTGTTGAGTCAATGAATAAGCTTCAGCAGTCAAACGAAAAGAAGCTCGAGGAAATGAGGACGACGGTTGACGAAAAGCTTACCTCGACACTCACGCAAAGGCTCAACAGCTCTTTCAAAACTGTTTCCGATCAGCTTGAAAATCTATATAAATCGCTCGGCGAAATGCAAAAGCTTTCAACGGGTGTTACGCAAAATGTTACGGCGCTCAACCGTGTTTTGACGAACGTCAAGGCGAGAGGCACTTGGGCGGAGGTTCAGCTTGAGGGAATACTCGATCAGACTATACCGAATATGTATGAAAAGAACGTTGCAACCGTTCCCGGCTCAATGGCGAGGGTTGAGTTCGCAATTCGCATCCCCGCCTCCGAGAAGAACGAAAAGGACGTATATTTGCCGGTTGACTCGAAATTCCCAATGGAGGACTACATAAGACTTTGCGACGCCGCAGACAGCGCAGACGCAAATGCATTGGCGGAGGCGAGAAAGGCACTTGAAACGAGGGTGCTTCAAGAGGCGAAGGACGTTTCAAAGTACATACACGTTCCGGACACAACACCGTTTGCAATTCTTTATCTTGCAACAGAGGGCTTGTATGCTGAGATTGCTTCGTCAAGGTCGGGACTTCCCGAAAAAATACAGTCGGAGTACAACATTATGATTGCGGGACCGAGCACCATTACAGCCTTGCTCAATTCGCTTTCAATGGGCTTTAAGACCGTTGCCATAAACGAAAAGGCAAATGAGGTTCGTCAGCTTCTTTCGGCAATAAGAGGTCAGTATGAAAAATTTGACGGACTTCTTGAAGCTGCAAAGAAGAAAATTGATGCCGCAGGTAAGAGCATTGAAACGGCGCAGTTCAGAAATGTTCAAATCAATAAAAGGCTTAAAAAGGTTGAAAGCCTTGAAAGCGGCGAGTCCGATGCGGTTTTGGGACTTGATTCCGCTTTGTTTGACGATGATGACGAATAAATATTCTTAAGGCGTGAAAATGGCAAAGAAGTTAAAGGTAATCGTTGAAAATTGTCCCCAAAATCACAAGTGCCCGTCGGTTGATATTTGCCCTGTGGGTGCGTTATCGCAAGTCGGCTTCAGTGCACCGACGGTTGACGATGGCAAGTGTATAAAATGCGGTAAATGTGCTCGATTTTGCCCGAAAAAAGCCTTGGTTTTGGTCGATTAAAAACATAGTTTGTAATTAAGGAGATGTCAATTTGGCTGAGTGCTCATAAGGAAGTTTTGCTTCAAAACAACATCTTTTCGCACAATAATTCGTTAACCCCCGCAGATATGCGTCAGCATTATCTGTGGGGGTTGCCTTTTCTTGTATCAAAAATATATTATTTTGAAGTGCGTTGCAGCTTTTTGGCAAAAGCATAATGGATTTTTATGCGAGAAACCAATACTTCCTTATGAACACTCAGCCTTTGGCATCTCTTTTTTATTGCAGTTTATTTTACAATCAGCGAATTCACAATTCCACAAATATTTCTTGATAAATTCTTGAACTTTTTATATAATAAAAATTGATACAAATGTAAAAACCGATTTTTATGAGAGGGTAAATTATGTACAATATTCTTGTTGTTGATGATGAAGCTCGTCAGAGAGAGGCGGTTATTAACAGTGTCGATTGGCAGAGAGCAGGCTTTAATGTTGTCGGCGATGCAGAAAACGGAATTGAAGCGTTAGAGCAGCTTGAAAAGCTCGAGCCGGACCTTATTTTGACGGATATTAAAATGCCGCTTATGACAGGACTTGAGCTTGCACGCAAGGCTCGAGAGGTTCGGCCTGCGACAAAATTTGTTATTTTAAGCGGCTACGATGACTTTGAATACGCACAGGAAGCGTTCAAATATAATGTAATTCGTTATCTTTTGAAGCCCGTTTCGGCTCAGGAGCTCGGCGACGAGCTTTTGAAAATCCGAGAGGAAATGGACTTGGAGTTTGAGCACCTCAAAAGCGGCGCTTCCGACGAAAACACGGCATTGAGGCTTGAAAAGACGGAGTTTTTGCTTCCGCTTTTGCTCGGAACGAGTGACGATAACTATCCCGATGAGGTGCTTATTCAGACGGCGAAAAGAATAGGAATTATCAAAAGCGACGACGAGTGCTGCACCGTTGTTGTGTCGAAATTCAAGAATTCACAGGATAAGAACGTAACCGAAAAGCACCATATTGATTTTGTGAATGCGATTGTCGGAAAGTATGCGAATTGTGAAAGCTTTTTCGTAAACGGCAGAATTGTAACGCTTGTAACAAGCGCCCCCGAGGATATGTCGACAAAGCTTCGTATTCCCGTTATTGAAATTGTGCAGAGCGCGAAGAAGCTGCTTTCTCAAAAATGCACAATCGGTATCAGTCAGACGGTCGATAAGCCGTCAATGCTTGCCTTTGCTTGCTCGCAGGCTATCACGGCAAGGCGATACACCTCGGACGGTGCAGGCAATATTCGATACATCAACGACCAAGAGCCGAAAAGCACATTTGAATATGAGGCGGTCGATAAATCGGTCGATAAGCTTGAACAGTTACTGAAGGTCGGAACGAAGCAGGAAATCAGCGATTACCTTGAAGAAATGCTCAACGGCAGAAGCAGGGACGGCATAGATTATCTTATCATTCAAATCCTTGCAACAGCGCACCGCTGCGTCAGCGTTTTGTCCGACGGAAATGCGTTGTCGGAGCTTTTTTCTTCTAATAATTTTATAACTTCCAAACTTTCATTTGATTTTAACGAGAGATACAAAAAGGAACTTATTTCCCTTTGCCTTGATGCGAGGGATATGATTTCACGCTCACAGAGGCACGAAACCGAGCTGCTTTGCGATAAGGCGTTGCAGATTATCAACGACGAATATATGAACGAGGCTTTGTCGCTTACGGATGCGAGTGAAAAATTGGGCGTAAGTCCGAACTATTTGAGCGCACTTATTAAGAAAACGAAGTCGCAAAACTTTGTGTCGCTTGTCACGGAGCGCAGAATGAAAGCCGCAAGCGATCTGCTTTTATGTACATCTATGAAAATATTTGAAATATCGCAAAAATGCGGCTACAGCGATCAGCATTATTTCAGCTATTGCTTCAAGCGATATTACGGTATGTCGCCGAATAAATACAGAGAGGAGCATTTGGGGACAGGCAATGTTTAAGTATAAGAAAACAAAGTTGTCGGGACTTATCATTGCGGTAGTTGTCTGCGGTACGCTCTTTTCGGTAGTTGCTTCAACCGTGTTCTTCGGTATGTTCCACCAAAGACTTATGATAAACTCGGCGGCGGTATCGTCAAAGCAGACGGTGTCGCAGGCTGATATTGCGGTGTCGGGATATATGTCGTCGATAAAGAAAAAGCTCAACAGCCTTTGCGCCGAGGCAAACAGCTGTGCGAGTGAAGCAGAGCTTCAAAGCGTTCTGTCAACCTCGGCTCGGCTTGAGGACGATATTTACAGCGTTATGATTTATGACGAGCGTGGGCGTTTGCTCTTGTACGGCAACGAAAGCGACGACAAGGTTAAGGACGGCGCAAGAGATATGCTTCTTGATAAGTCGGAGCTTGTCTCGGCATCAAGCGGCTTTACCGTTACAGACCCACATGTAAACTCAATGTATAAGGACAAGTATCCGTGGGTTGTAACGATTGCGAGGCAGGAGTATTCGAGCCTTTTCAAGCAGCAGGTTTATGTTGCGATTGACTACAAATTTTCGCAAATTGCGACCTATATTGACAATATCAGCATAGGTCAGCGTGGCTATTGCTACATTATAAATTCAAAGGGCGACGTCATTTATCATCCGCAGCAGCAGATGCTTTTTTCGGGCATAAAGAGCGAAAGCACGGATAAAATTTCAAATATGACCGACGGCACGCACATTGAAAAGGACAATATTTATTGCCTTATGTCGATGAGCGAATGTAATTGGCGGATTGTCGGCGTGAGTTACAATGACGAGGTTACAAGGTCGGTAAGAGATCAGCTGCTTCTCGGCTTTTTGTTTGCGCTTTTGTTCAGCCTGCTTATTTCGCTTGTAATTTATTGGATACTGTCAAAGGCGGTTACGAGGCCGGTAAGACGGCTTGTCGCTTCTATGCAGGAATTTGAAAAGCAGGCGGAGGCGTTCGAGTACAAGGCGGATATGAGTAATGTTGTAGAGTTCCAAACGCTGTCGGCTTCGTTTGAGCACATGGTCGGTATGATACAGTCGCTTATGGAAAGGGTGCATAACGAGGAAATCATACTTCGTAAAACTGAGCTTAAAGCCTTGCAGGCACAGATAAATCCGCATTTCCTTTATAATACGCTTGACTCAATTCAATGGATGTGCGAGCAGGACAACAGCAAAGACGCAGTTAAGATGGTTGGCGCACTTGCGAAGCTGTTCAGAATAAGCATAAGCCACGGTAACGAGTTTATCACGATAGGCGACGAATTAAAGCACGCAGAGAGCTATTTGATTATCCAAAGTTATCGGTATAAAAACCAATTTACCTATTCCTTTGACGTAGATGAAAATTTACTAAACTGTATGTGCAACAAAATCACCGTTCAGCCGTTTATCGAAAATGCGATTTATCACGGACTTGACCGAATGGTTGACGAGGGCGAAATCAAAATTACCGTTAAGCGTGACGGCGACGATATTTTGATTATTATTGCCGATAACGGACTCGGAATGACCGAGGAGCAATGCAAAAAAGTGCTTGAAAAGGGCAGGAGCGACTCAAAGGGAATCGGTGTTAAGAATGTTGACGACCGCTTGAAAATCTATTTCGGCGAGCATTACGGCATTAAAATCGAAAGCGAGCTTGACGTCGGCACGACCGTTACCGTCAGAATTCCTATGATAGAGAAAGGACACGAAAATGAATATTAAAAAAATTCTTATATCGCTTTTTGTTTTGTGTTTCGCTATCGTATGCTTTATCGGCTGCACACACACCACAACCAAGTCGGCTCACGGCAAGGTGGCGGTTATCACAAAGGGCAGCGACTCGGACTTTTGGAGCGATTTGAAAAGCGGAGCCGTGAGTGCCGCAACCGAATATAACCTTGAGCTTACCGTCGAGGGGCCCGACAACGAATCGGACTGTGAGGCGCAAAACAAGCTTATCAGGAATGCAGTTTCACGCAAGGTTGACGTGATTGTTCTGTCTGCGATTGACTATAACAACACCGCACCCGCCGTACAGGAGGCTGTTGACAGCGGAATAAAGGTCATTATGATAGACAGTAACGTCAATGTGAAAAACACGCAGTCCTTTATCGGCACGAACAATATTCAGGCAGGTAAAAAGGCAGGCGAAGCGGTTGAAAAGCTCTGTAAGGACAAGGAAAAAATATACATAGGCGTAGTAAGCTCGGGCGAAAATACCGAAAACAACAACGAACGTCAGCAGGGCTTTGCGGATTATATCGGAACGCTTGAAAATGCTGAAATCGTCAAAACGGTTTATGTGTCGTCCGATCAGGACAATGCGACGGCAGAGGCTAAAAGGCTTTTGACCGAGAACCCCGAAATCAATGCGGTTATCGGCTTTAACGAGTGGGCGACTCTCGGCGTGGGAATGGCAATATCCGAGCTCGACCTTGCCGATAATGTCTGCGGCGTCGGCTTTGACAGCAATGTTAAATGCGTAGGTATGCTTGAAACGGGCGAAATCGACACTCTTATTGTTCAAAATCCGTTTGCGATAGGCTATCTTGCGGTGTCTAATGCCGCAACGCTTATGTCGGGCAAGAGCATAGAGCCGTCGATTGAAACCTCCGTCTATGTTGTTGACCGCAGCAATATGTTTAACAAGGACGTGCAAAAGGTACTTTTCAGCTTTGAATAACGCACCGGCAAGCATTATATATATGAATAAAGCCCCGATTTATTGATAACAATATCTTGGGGTTAAATTTTTACCATATTTGTTCAGGATAATCATAAAATTTTATACATTTTGAATAAGATTTTACATTTTCTTTTTTGCTGACCGATTATATAATGAAGATGCTGAATGACTAAACGATAATTTTAAGGAGGTTATCTTTATGAGAAAGGTTAAAAAAGTATTGGCGCTGCTTTTAGCAGTAGTAATGGTTGTCGGCTTTGCAGCTTGTGCATCCGATAAGGACAAAGAAGGTCCGAAGAATAAGGGAGAAATATCCGTATTCTATTACACATTCAGTGATGCGTATATTTCAACAGTTCGTTCTTCAATGGACAAAATCTTAAAGGATTCAGGTTACACCTACAACAACTATGACGCTAACGGCAATCAGACAACACAGACAGAGCAGGTTCAGACAGCTCTTGCAAAAGGTTCATCATTGCTTATCGTAAACGTTGTTGACACAGGCTCAAACGACGCAGCACAGAACATTATCAATCTTGCTAAGGCAAAGAATGTTCCGGTTATTTTCTTCAACCGTTCGGTTGACCAGTCAGTTATCGAAAGCTATGACAAGTGCGTATTCGTAGGAACAGACTATGAGCAGGCAGGTCACATGCAGGGCAAGATGATTGGCGAATACCTTGTTAAGAATTACGACAAGCTCGACCTTAACAAGGACGGCAAAATCAGCTATGTAATGTTCAAGGGACAAGAGGGCAATATGGAAGCTATCGCTCGTACACAGTACGGTGTTGAGGACGCAAACGCAGTTCTTAAAGAAGCAGGCAAGCCTGAAATCGAGTTCTACGACGCAGCAAACAAGAACAAGTATCTTGTTGACCAGGACGGACTTTGGTCATCGGCAGCAGCTACAAACTATATGAGCACAGCTCTTGCACAGTACACAGAAGCTAATAAGAATATGATTGAGCTTGTTATCGCTAACAACGACGAAATGGCTCTTGGCGCAATCTCGGCTCTTCAGACAGCAGGTTATAATAAGGAAGGCGGCACATTCATTCCGGTATTCGGCGTTGACGCAACCGATGCAGCTAAATCGGCTATCAAGGCAGGCACAATGGTTGGTACAATCAAGCAGGATGCAGCAGGTATGGCAACCGCAATTACAACAATTATGAAGAACTTGCTTAACGGCACATCGACCTTTGACGGTATCGACAGCAACAACGTAGTCGGCACATGGAGAGTTAACATTCCTTACTCTGCATTCACAGCAGACAGCGCCGAATAATCAATTCACGGCGTAAAGCAAACTCAACGGTTGGGGCTTCGTGCCCCAACCGTAAATCAATGCAGATAGGAGAGAAAGCTATGCAAAAAAACGTAAATATATCCGATGCTGCTGACAAAGACGTATTGTTAAAAATGGTTGATATAGAAAAGTCATTCCCCGGTGTCAAGGCTCTTGATCACGCACAGCTCACGGTAAAGCGAGGCACGGTTCACGCTCTTATGGGAGAAAACGGCGCAGGTAAATCGACACTTATGAAATGCCTTTTCGGTGTTTACAGCAAGGACGGCGGTCACATTTACGTTGACGGCAAGGAGGTTAACTACAAAAACTCCAAGGAAGCCCTTGAAAACGGCGTTGCAATGGTGCATCAGGAATTGAATCAGGCACTCAAGCGCAATGTTATGGATAATATGTGGCTCGGAAGATTTCCGCAGGTTTCTAAGTTCATTCCGCTTACAAGCGAAAAGAAGATGTACGACGAAACAATGAAAGTCTTTAAGGACCTTGAAATTCCCGTTGATCCCAAGACCGTAATGAGCACAATGTCCGTATCACAAAGACAGATGGTTGAAATCGCAAAGGCGGTTTCCTACAATTCGAAAATTATCGTTTTTGACGAGCCGACCTCATCACTTACAGAGGAAGAGGTTGAGCATTTGTTCCGCATTATCAATATGCTTCGTGACAGAGGCTGCGGAATTGTATATATTTCTCACAAGATGGAGGAAATCCTCCGTATATCCGACGAAGTTACGATTATGCGTGACGGCAAATGGATAGCAACCAAGCCCGCAAGCGAGCTTACAATGAACGAGATAATCAAGCTTATGGTAGGCAGAGAGCTTACAAACCGCTATCCCGAAAAGGACAACGAAATCGGCGATGTTCTTCTGAAGGTTGAAAATCTCGGAGGCGAATACACAAACCTCACGGATGTATCCTTCGAAGCAAACAGAGGTGAAATCCTCGGCGTAGCAGGACTTGACGGCTCGGGCAGAACAGAGCTTTTGGAGCAGATATTCGGTATTACCACCAGAAGCACCGGAAAGATTTATCTTGACGGTAAAGAGGTTAAAAATAAAACTCCTCACGAATCGATTAAGAACGGCTTTGCTCTTTTGACAGAGGAAAGACGTGCAAACGGTATTTTCGGAATACTTAATATCAGAGAAAATACCACAATTTCAAGCTTGAAAAAATATCAGACGGGTCCGTTCCTCAATAAGAAAAAGATGAAGGACACCACAGAAGAATATATCAAGTCCTTGAGGGTAAAAACACCTACTCAGGAAACAAAAATCAGTTCTTTGTCGGGCGGTAATCAGCAGAAGGTTATCCTTGCAAGATGGTTGCTTACCGATCCTACCGTACTTCTTTTGGACGAGCCGACAAGAGGTATCGACGTAGGCGCAAAGTACGAGATTTATCAGCTTATTCTCGAACTTGCCAAAAAGGGAAAAACAGTAATTATGGTATCGTCCGAAATGCCCGAGCTTCTCGGCGTATGTGACAAAATTCTTGTTATGTCGGGCGGCAGACTTTCGGGCGAGGTTGATGCAAAGACAACCACGCAGGAAGAAATTATGACCCTTGCGGCAAAATATGTATGAGGAGGATTTCTCTATGGCTTCGGAAAATGTTAAAAAAATGAAAAAGCCGTCAAAGGTTGCCCTTTGGATGAACAAGTACAAAGAAGCAAACCGTGACGAAAAAAGAAGACTTATAACCGATTTGTTGTTCAACAACGCAATGTACATTATTATCGCAATAGCGGTTATCTTTATCGCAATTAAGGTACCTGCGTTCTTGAGCGTATCGTCAATCGTAAATATCGTATCCCTTACAGCAGCAAAGTTGCCGATAGCACTCGGCATTGCAGGTTGTATCGTACTTACGGGTACTGATATTTCGGCAGGTCGCTGCGTCGGTCTTACCGCCTGCGTTGCAGCCTCGCTTTTACAGATGACAAACTATGCAAACAAGATGTTCCCCGACCTCAAGACAATGCCCCTTATCGTTGTATTCCTTGCAGTTATCGCAATCGGAGCAGTTGTCGGCGTTGTAAACGGCTTCTTCGTTGCAAAGTTTAAGCTTCATCCGTTTATCGTTACCCTTTCTACACAGCTTATCGTATTCGGTACTGTTCTTATGTATCTTATGATAGGCGGCAACAACGGTCAGACTCTTTCGGGTCTTGACCCGTCTTACACAGACTTCATAACAGGCAAGCTCTTCACAATCGGCGGCGTTACAGTTCCGAGATATGTTCTTTATTCGGTAATCCTCACAGCGATTATGTGGGTTATCTGGAATAAGACAAAGTTCGGTAAAAATATGTTCGCAGTCGGCTCAAACGAAGAGGCGGCAAGAGTTTCGGGCGTTAACGTATTTATGACAATACTTATGGTATTCGTTCTTGCAGGCGTTATGTACGGTATCACAGGCTTTATCGAGGGCGCACGTATCGCTTCCTGCTCGGCAAATACAGGCCTTAACTACGAGTGCGACGCTATCGCAGCTTGCGTAATCGGCGGCGTATCATTTGTCGGCGGTACAGGTAAAATCAGCGGTATAGTAATCGGCGTTCTCCTTTTGCAGATTATCTTCGCAGGTCTTAACTTCCTTTCCGTATCGGCAAATATGCTTTACATCATCAAGGGCGTCATCATCCTTGTTGCATGCGCTATCGATATGCGTAAATATCTTGCTCGCAGATAATAAAAGAATTATTCATCACCCCTCCTCATTCCCTCTTGAAAGGCAGTGAAAAAATGAACGATAACAACACAATAAATCTCAATACAGAAAGAAAGCCGGGCGGTCTTTACAGAAATATAAAGATGTCGGTCAAAACGGCGGACAGGTTGATTGTAATAGGCGTTATCGTGCTCATCGCCTGTTTGATTTTCGCAGTAAATCATGCAGGCTTCACTGTCTCGTTCAATACCGACGGCGGCTCGCAGATAGAAAATCAAAAGGTTATGTACGGTCAGCTCGTCAGCGTTGAGGAAAATCCCGTAAAAGAGGGCTATACCTTTACAGGCTGGTATACGGACAAGGACTGTCAAAAGCCGTTCGATATTACCACCGATAAGGTCAGCGACAGTATGACGCTGTATTCGGGCTGGGAAAAGAAATAAACGCTAAATAAAAAATATTAAATCAAAGATGAAAGCTCAGCCTCAGGTTGAGCTTTTCGTCTTTTGAAAAGTGTAAAACCGTCTTGAAAACAGTCGAAAAATAGCTTAAACTATAAGTGTAAAATAAATTTACGCACGGAGAAGTGAAATGGGTAAGGATATTCAAAAAAAGACTGCTTACGACCTTGTAAAGCAGACTAAAAAAGAAAACTATTTGTTCTTAAACGAAAATTATGCATATCACGGTCAAACCGTACTGTTCGGCGACTCAATCACGGAAATTTTTAACAGCTACGAGCTGTTCTACACCTTTTCAAAGGTTACGGGGCAGGCTGTTTATAACCGTGGAATAAGCGGCGACACGAGCGATAGACTTTTGGAGAGGCTCAAATGCAACGCTTTGAACATTACACCTAAAAACCTTGTGATTTTAATCGGAACAAACGATATAGGAAAGGATATTCCGAGTGAATACACCTTGAAAAACATACAGGATATTTTATCAGTAACGCACGAATCATGCCCTAATACGAATATAATCTTGCAGGCGATTTACCCTGTAAATTCACGAATGTCGCTCACGGCAAGGCAGATGGTCGGCAAACGCAGCAATAAGAAAATATTGGCTTTTAACGAGGAATTACATAATATCGCAGTCGAAAACAAGGTGCATTGGCTCGACCTTACAAAATACCTTTCGGACAAAAAGGGCAGGCTCGCAAAGGAGTATTGCTATGACGGCTTGCACCTCAACGCACAGGGCTTTAAGGTCGTTGCGGAAAAAATAATACCGCTGTTGAAATGATGGGGCAGGGAAGAGTATAGAAGCCTTATAACAGGCGATACCGAGAGAGGTGGACAAATGGAGCAGCTTTGTATTCCCGAAAAAATTCAGTCAATCGTCAGCACAAAGGAGTATTCGGTGGATAATGTCGGAATGTCGGACTCACAAGTGCGTATTTATGATGAATTTGTCTTGAAAATTCAACCGCAAAGCACAGAAACAAACAACGAGGCTGAAATTGCGAGGTGGGTTGGCAATAAAATCCCGATTCCCACGATAATTGAATATTGTGTTGTGAACAGTATTTCATATACGCTTATGACAAAAATCGACGGAAAAATGCTTTGCTCTGCCGAGTACCTTGAGCAACCTAAAAGGCTGATAAAGCTTGTCGCACAGGGATTAAAGAAGCTGTGGGAAATCGACGTAAAGGCTTGTCCTTATCAAACGAGCAGACTCAACGAACGCTTGAAAATCGCAGAATATAATGCTTACAATAATTTGGTGGATTTGAGCAGTGCCGAGCCTGAAACCTTCGGGAAAAACGGCTTCCCCAATCCAAAGGAGCTTCTTAATTGGCTGAAAAACAATCGTCCCGAAGAAGATATTGTTCTTACTCACGGCGATTATTGCTTGCCGAACATATTCGTGGAAGAAAATGATATAAGCGGATTTATCGATATCGGAAAAATGGGTCCTGCTGACCGATGGCAGGATATCGCAATCGCAATAAGAAGCCTAAAGCATAATTTCGACGGAAAGTACACCGGCGGAGATAAAATTTTTGATTTTAACCCTCAAATGCTTTTAGACGAGCTGAATATAACTTTTGATGAACAAAAATATAAGTATTATATTTTGCTTGACGAGCTGTTTTAGACGAAATTATGTTAAAAAACATTCCGTACCATAGGCAAAATGCTTGCCACGCTCGACAATTCCTAATTTAAGGATGTATCAAATATAAAACAGAATATTATAAAACAAAAAGAGCTATCAGACTTTCAAAAAATCTGATAGCTCTTTACTTTTACAATAATTCAAATTATGTTGCCATTTTGTTGCCACAAAGGACAGTAGAACGGCAAAAAGCCGTTATTTATTGGCTTTTTTAAGGGTGTGAAATTATTCCCACTCGCTCCCGAAAAGTGTAACTTAAACAATTTTGTATGGGTATTATTACTCACATTATCGAGAGTGTTCAGATTATCCATAAAATATGGACTGTCAAGATTTTTGTTGTCAGTATGTTGTCACACCGACAATGACATTATATATCATTACAACTGATTTTTCAAGTAATAGTAGACATTAAAAAGCAAAATATTCCCTTGCTTTCAAAAAATCAAGTGCAATGCATAATAATTATATGTTATTTTGTTAAACATTTAAATAGTAATGCAAAAGGCGCCGCATTACTGCGACGCCTTTGGTTTAGAATTCAACCGTAATAGTTGTTCCTTTGCCCACCTTGCTATTAAGTGTAACCTTGCCGCCATGATAGGCTACAGCGTGTTTCACGATAGACAGGCCAAGACCGGTGCCGCCGGTTTCTTTGGAATGGCTTTTATCTACACGGTAGAAACGTTCAAAGATGCGACTATGATGTTCAGCAGGAATACCGATGCCGGTATCGCTGACCGAAAGGATGATATTGCCGTCCTTGTTCTTGAGATCAATCGTCACCTTGCCGCCGTCCTTGTTATAGCGGATAGCGTTATCACAAAGATTATAAATAATCTCGTAGAGGTATCTACGGATACCATTCATCACACAAGACTCACCGTTAAGATGAATCTCTACTTGTTTCTTCGCCGCCGAAATAGTCAGCACCTCGATAACCTCGTTTGCCACATCGTAGAGGTCAACCGACTCAGTGGCAGGCTCGCTATCCTCATCAAGCTGAGAAAGACGGATAATATCGTTAATAAGAGAAACAAGTCTTGTGGCTTCGTTTTTGATATTACCAACAAAACGCTTTGTATCCTCCGGCTTTACAAGACCATTTTCGAGAAGCTCTGCGCTGCCGATAATGGATTGAAGCGGTGTTTTCAGTTCGTGTGAAACATTGGCGGTAAATTCCTTGCGGTTACGCTCAGCAAACGCTGTTTCGGTTACGTCAAAACAAAGAATAACAATACCTACCGTCTTGCCGTCCGACTCGGTACGGTTAATAACAAACTGATATTCGTTGCCGTTTCTTTCCTCACGAAACTCAGCTCTCTTGCCGCCAAGTGTCTTTTCGATAGCACGGCTCATATCGATGCTACGGTCAAGGGTGAGAAAATCACGACCGACTGCCGTTTCATCTGCAGAAAACAGCTTTTTAGCGGCGGCATTGATACTGAGCACCATACCTTTTTTATCAAGCAGAACAAGTCCCTCGTTCATTGAAGCGGTTATCTGCTCGAACTCATCGGACTTCTGACGTAGTTCTTGCATCTGACGTGCGATCTGCTTGTGCTGTTTGTTCAGCTTGGTAAGAATAGGTGCAAGTTCTTCATAGGTTTCATTTTCTGCTGGATTTTCAAGGTCAAGTTGATTCAGTGGCTTTACAATATCCTTTGCCATTTTATGCGATAGCACGAGAGCCACAACAGCAGAAATCAAAATGATAGCAACAATGGCAGGAAGCGTACCAAGAATCAAGGCTCCCGCAGTTACCTGACTTACAGAAATACGAAGCACATTGCCATTCTGAAGGCGGGTTGCTTCATAAAAAGTACGCTCGGTCAGGGTGGAAGAATATCTTGCACTGCTGCCATTTCCGTTTTCAAGAGCTTCGGCAATTTCTTCACGCTCAAGATGATTTTCCATATCCTCGGCTTTTGCCTGTGAATCATAGAGTACCGAGCCGTCAGCGGATACTAAGGTAAAGCGGAACACAGAAGAATCAAAGTTATCAAAATACCCTGTGCCTACTTTATCTACGTTGGTAGCAACAAGGGAAAGTTCCTCTTTGAGCTGTGTTACCTGTGATTTATTAAAATAATCATACAGAAAGCTGCTTGCGATAAAAAGACTTGCCAAAAGCACAACCATTGCAACAGCTATAATGGAGCGAAAGATTTTTTTACTCATCTTTTACCCTCCATTTTATAGCCGACACCTATCACCGTTTCTATAATGGTACCTGCATCGCCTAACTTCTGACGAAGGGTTTTAATATGCATATCCACCGTTCTCGACTCGCCGAGATAATCCACGCCCCACACTTCCGACAGGAGTTTATCACGGGAGAACACGACGCCGGGATTGCTTATAAAGAGCTTCAGAATCTCAAATTCCTTAAAGGTAAGTACCACCTTTTCACCATTAACGGTTACAAGGTGTTCTTTATCGCTAAGTGTAATTTCACCAATGGAAAGAACTTCTTCTTTCTCGTCCGGCTCACAGCGGCGCAGTACCGCTTTAATACGGGATACCATTTCCATCACACCGAAAGGCTTTACAAGGTAATCGTCAGCACCTGTATCAAGTCCCTGAATTTTATCCATTTCGGTGCCTTTGGCGGTCGCCATAATCACAGGGATTTTTCGTGTTTCGGGATTGCTTCTAATCTCTTTCAAGACCTCAACGCCATCCTTGCCGGGCAACATAATGTCAAGCACAATAAGCTCCGGCTTTTCGGTTTTCAGTGTTTCAAGCATAGATATACCATCAGCAAACCCTTTGGCTTCAAAGCCGGTTTGCGTCAGCGTATAAACCTCAATGTCACGAATGGTATTGTCGTCATCAACACACCAAATCATATTATTCTCCTTTATGAACGCCGGTTACGGAGAACTCAACCCACTCCGCAATGTTTACGGCGTGGTCTCCGATGCGTTCAAAGTATTTCGCTATCATAAGAAGATCTAAAGCATACTCGCCGTCGGCAGTATTCTCGGAAATCATCTTAATTAGTGACTGCTTTACACGATCAAAAGCATCATCCACCACATCATCGTAATCGGATACCGACTTGGCAAACTCAAGGTCTTGTTTTACATAAGCGTCAATGCTTTCAGTCACCATTTTGATGGTGGCTTCTGCCATAAGCCGAATATCGTGGCATTCCTCGCCGGTTCTTCCGTTAAGGAAAGGAATAATTTCAGCAATATCCTCTGCCTGATCGCCGATTCTTTCCATATCGGTAATCATTTTAAGAGCGGCAGAAATCACACGAAGGTCTTTTGCTACGGGTTGTTGTTGGAGCAGGAGTTTTAAGCAAACGGATTCAATCTCACGCTCCATTTGGTCTATTTTATGACCTTGTTCCTTTGCGTTTCGTGCTTCGACGGTGTTGCCTTCCAAAAGTGCGTTTGTGGACAGAGCGATAATGTTTTCACATTCAGCGCCCATTTCAATCATTTTTTTATTAAGCAGGCTTAGCTGCTCATCAAATCTGCTTCTCATAATATCAACCAAACCTTCCTGTTATGTAATCCTCGGTACGCTTATCGACCGGTTGCGAGAACAATTTTTCAGTTTCACCGAATTCCACTAACTCTCCAAGAAGAAAGAATGCCGTACTATCAGAGATACGAACTGCCTGCTGCATATTATGAGTCACTGTAATTATAGTATATTTTTCTTTTAATTGCAATGCAAGTTCTTCAATTCGTGAAGTCGAGATAGGGTCAAGTGCAGAAGTCGGCTCATCCATAAGCAAAACTTTAGGTTCAACCGCAAGAGCACGGGCAATGCAAAGTCTTTGTTGCTGACCGCCGGAAAGACCGAGAGCATTTTTTTTGAGCCTGTCTTTTACTTCGTCCCAAATAGCCGCATCACGAAGTGCCTGCTCTACGATTTCATCGAGTTTTACCTTGCTTGTGACACCGTGTGTACGGGGGCCGTAAGCAATATTATCGTAAATGTTCATCGGGAACGGATTGGGCTTTTGGAACACCATACCTATGTCACGGCGAAGCTCGTTCACGTCCACATTCTTATCAAATATATTGCGACCGTTATAGAATACCTCTCCCGTGATTTTTACAATCGGAATAAGATCATTCATACGGTTCAGTGTTTTGAGAAAAGTAGATTTACCGCAGCCCGAAGGGCCGATTAGGGCAGTAATACTCTTTTCTGGAATGGTTATATTGATATTCTTTAAGGCTTGGTTTGAACTGCCCCAATTTGTGTAGACAGTACAAAAAAGCACCTATGGTAGTTAAAATTAAAATTTAAGCAAAAAACTGATTTCGTTTTTCTAACGGAGTCA
>SFGA01000033.1 GCA_004556705.1 Ruminococcus sp.
AAACTGAGGGAGAGAAAGCAATAAATATCAAACTTTCGTTATCTCTCCCTCAGTCATTTTTCTTCGAAAAACGACAGCTCCCTCGTCAGAGGGAGCCTGCGTTTCAACAAATTTTCAAATCAGATAAAAGCCGTGTATTAACCTTAAATTTTAATTTTACAGCGTAGGGCGGTGGCTTGCTGCCGCCGTTGGATTGTTGCTAATTTATGACGATTTACGGCTGAAATGGCATTAAAAATTCCCACAATCATTCAAGCGTTTTTGTCATAAGCACGGCGTTTTCGGTCGGATGGGAATAAAAATTTTTTCTAAGTCCTACCTCCGAGAAACCGCATTTTCTGTAAAGAGCGATTGCGTTTTCGTTCGACTCTCTCACTTCAAGTGTTATAAACTCGGCATTTTTTTCACGGCTGACCTTTTCAAGATGCTCTAAAAGCCTTGTTGCAACACCTTTTTTTCTGAACTTCTCTCCGACTGCAACATTGGTTATCGAAACCTCGCCGACAACATTAAAAGAGCCTATATAGCCTGCCGTTTCACCGTCGATTTTCGCAACAAAAAAATCGGCAACGGGGTTTTCAAGCTCCTCGAAAAGTGATTTTTCACTCCACGGGTCTTGAAAGCACTCTTGTTCTATTTTTGCGATATTCTTAATATCCGCTTCGGTCATTTTTGAAATTTCAATATTCATTTTTTAACCCTTCGCATCATTCCAAGTTTTGCCTATATTTGCGTCGCTGACAAGACGAACCTTCATTTTGCAAGCATTTTCCATTTCCTCGCAAACGATGTTTTGAACCCTTTCCGCCTCGTTTTCGGGTGCTTCGACTATCAATTCGTCGTGTACCTGCAACAAAAGTCTTGCTTTGAGATTTTCGGATTTCAGTCTGTTATAAACCTTTATCATTGCGATTTTAATAATGTCTGCGGCAGTACCTTGTATGGGCATATTTCTTGCGACTCTCTCGCCGAAGGAGCGAAGCATACCGTTTGATGATGAAAGTTCAGGCAAGTATCTTCTTCTGCCGAAAAGAGTTGAAACATAGCCGTCTGCCTTTGCCTTTTCGACAATGTTTTTCATATACTCGTCAACGCCCGAATAATGGTGCAAATAGTCCTTGATATACTTATCCGCTTCCGCCCTTGATACACCTATATCCTTTGAAAGCGAAAATGCACCGATACCGTAAACAATACCGAAGTTTACAGCCTTTGCCCTTGAACGCATAAGCGGAGAAACCTCGTTAAGCGGAATTTTGAACACCTGTGAAGCTGTTGTTGTATGAATATCCGTTTCGCTGTTAAAGGCGTCAATCATATTTTGGTCGTTTGCAATATCCGAAAGAACACGCAGTTCAATTTGCGAATAGTCGGCATCAATAAAGGTCATACCGTCCTCGGCAACAAAGAATTTTCGCATCTCTCTGCCAAGTTCTGTTCTTACGGGAATATTTTGAAGATTCGGCTCAACGGAGGAAATTCTGCCCGTTCTCGTCTCAGTCTGATTAAAGGTTGTGTGAATTCTGCCGTCGGAAGAAATTTCCTTGATAAGACCGTCGCAATAGGTAGATTTGAGCTTTGCAAGAGTCCTGTATTCAAGGATAAATCTTACAATTTCGTAGTCCTCGGCAAGTCCCTCCAAAACGTCTGCATTTGTGGAATAGCCTGTTTTGGTCTTTTTCTTTGTCGGGATTGCAAGGTCGTCAAAAAGCACTTCTCCGAGCTGTTTAGGTGAATTTATATTAAACTCACGGCCTGCAAGCGAATAGATTTCCTTTTGGAGTTCTGAAATGCGGGCAGAAAGCTTGTCGGAAAAGTCCTCGATACCCTCTCTGTCAACCTTAATTCCATAAACTTCCATTGATGAAAGCACCCTCGCAAGAGGCATTTCGATTTCATTAAACAGCTTTGTATTGTCCGTGCTCTCAAGCCTTGCCGCAATACGGCTCTTTAACGCTCTGTACGCCGAAAGGTCGGAAAGAGCTTCGTTGTCATACTCATAATACGGCACGGAAAATTCCGCCGCAAGTCGCTTTACGGAATAATCCTTTGCCGAGGGATTTAACAAATATGCACCGAGCAAAATATCAAAATCAATATCTTTTATGTCTCCGCCGTTTTTGAAAAAGTAGGAATAAACCGCCTTTGAATTATAGGTGCAGGTTTTAATTTCCTTGTCGGAAAGCATTGAAAGCACCTTTTCTATGTCCTCGTCGGAAGTAAATTCATACACATAATCGGAGTCAACGGCGCAAATACCCTTTAAGCCGAATTTGTCGGTATCAAGGGCAAAGAAAAGCTCTTTTTCCTCGTTTACCGATTTTTCCAAAAGTGAAATATCGGCACTTTTTTCGGGTGCTTTTGACTGCGCCTCGTCATTTTTACCCGACTGTACGACAGCAGGCAAATCAAGACGCTCAAGAATTTTGAACATCTCATATTCAGTCAAAAGCTTTCTCGCTCTTTCGGGGTCGCCCTCGCCCTTTTTATATGAATTTATATCGGTATCAATCGGAACATTTACGTCAATCGTTCCGAGCTTATAACTGAGATACGCTTTTTCCTTGTCGTTTTTAAGTTTAGTTCTGACAGACTCTTTAATATCAATTTCGTCGATATTTTCATAGATTTTATCGATAGAGCCAAAGCTTGAAATCAAAGCTGAGGCGGTTTTTTCGCCTATTCCGGCAACACCGGGGATATTGTCCGAGCTGTCGCCCATAAGAGCCTTAATATCAATCATCTGTATCGGCTCAACACCGTATTTTTCTTTAACGGCTTCGGTGTCATAAACCACGGTTTCGGGTCTGCCCATTTTGGTTGAAGCAAGCAAAACCGTAACATTATCCCTTACAAGCTGCAAGCTGTCCCTGTCTCCCGTAGCTATAAAGCTCTCGTTACCCTCTCCGCAGTTATGTGATAGCGTGCCGATAAGGTCATCAGCCTCAAAGCCGGGTTTTGTAACGATTTTATAGCCGAGCGACGAAAGAATTTCTTTAAGTACAGGCAATTGCTCCGCAAGCTCGGGCGGCATCGGCTTTCTGCCTGCCTTGTAATCGGCATACATTTTGTGCCTAAAGGTCGGCTCTTTAAGGTCAAAGGTTACAGCCACACCGTCGGGCGAAACATCATCTTCAAGCTTTAAGAGAATATTCAAAAAGCCGTAAATTGCATTTGAATAGTGTCCATCCTTAGTTGTGAGCAGCTTTATACCGTAAAACGCTCTGTTAAAAATACTGTTACCGTCTAAAATCAATAGCTTCATATTTTTCACCGAATTTTCAGAAATTTTAATTACTATGATATTGTACCATATCTTTTTATATTTTGCACTAAAATTATGCCTCAACGGTTGAGATAAAAAAGAATTTATGGTAAAATATGCTGAAATTTAATTGAGGTTGATTTTATGCAGTTCGGAAATTTGAAAATTGAAGGCTTTGCAGGGCTTGCTCCTATGGCAGGCGTTGCGGACAGGGCATTTCGTGAGCTTTGCCGTGAGTACGGTGCGGCTTATACCGTGTCGGAAATGATAAGCTCAAAGGGTGTTACAATGGGCGACAAAAAGTCAAAGGAATTGATGACGCTCAACGAAAAAGAACGTCCGGCAGGCGTGCAAATTTTCGGAAGCGACCCTGAAATTATGGCGCAAAGCATAAATTCCGTGCTTGAAACAAGACCTGATTTTATCGATATAAATATGGGCTGTCCTGCCCCGAAAATTGCAGGAAACGGCGGCGGCTCGTCGCTTATGAGAAATCCCGAGCTTGCGCAGAGCATTGTAAAAGCGGTTGTCGATGCTACCGAGCTTCCCGTAACGGTTAAAATGCGCTCGGGTTGGGATTTTGACAATATAAATGCAGTCGATATAGCAAAAAGAGCCGAAAAATCGGGTGCTGCGGCTGTTACAATCCACGGACGGACAAGACAGCAGATGTATGCACCGCCTGTAAACACGGATATAATCGCCGAGGTAAAAAAAGAGCTGTCAATCCCCGTAATCGGTAACGGAGACGTTATTGACGGTCAAACTGCGGCACTTATGCTTGAAAAAACAAACTGTGATTTCCTTTTGGTCGGCAGAGGTGCGCTCGGCAGACCGTGGGTATTTTCGCAGATCAACGCCTATCTCAACGAAGGCAGAATTCTTCCCGAACCGCCCGTCAGCGAGAGAATGAGGGTTATGGTAAAGCATATCAAGCTCATTTGCGAATACAAGGGCGAAAAAATCGGTATGAAGGAAGCGAGAAAGCACGCCGCTTGGTATATGAAAGGAATTCGTGGCGGCGCAGAGTTCAGACGGCAGGCAGGCACGCTCGAAACGCTCGAACAGGCACAGGAATTGGCATTCAGAGTGGTCGTTGAAAATCAGTAAATTTTCAAAACAATGACGGTGCATATTTTATTTTAATTCACGGATAACAGTATATTCAGGCTCCCTCTGACGAGGGAGCTGTTGAGCGTAGCGAAACTGAGGGAGAGAAAGCAATAAACAGCAAATTTTCGTTATCTCTCCCTCAGTCATTTTTCTTCGAAAAACGACAGCTCCCTCGTCAGAGGGAGTTAACTAAAAATTTAATTCTACGGTGTAGGGCGGTGGCTTGCTGCCGCCGTTGGATTGTTGTTTATTTATGTTTATTTGCGGCTTAAATCACATTAAAATACACCCACAACCCGTAGGGACAGGGCTCGCCCCTGTCCGCAGTGAATTTGATGTATAATTACATTCACGGACAGCCGCAAGGGCTGTCCCTACGGTATGATATTGAATTTAATTGACAACAGCCGAAAGCAGTAACATATTTGCTAATTCGTTCGGCAGGAGCAAGCCCCTGCCCTACAACATAGATATATAATTCAATCCGTGCGAAGTACCAACTTTTGCTGATTACGGACAACCGCAAGTGTTGTCCCTACGGTATGATATTAAATTCAATTTGGCAACAGCCGAAAGCAGTAACATATTTGCTAATTTGTTCGGCAGGAGCAAGCCACCGCCCTACCGTGTATAATATTTCATTCATGCCCAATAAATTTAGCCCTTGAAAAATCAAGGGCTTTAATTTTACGAAATTTTCATATTCAGGCGGAGCTTGTCGCTTATCATTGCGATAAACTCGGAATTGGTGGGCTTACCACGGCTTGACTGGATTGTATAGCCGAAGTACGACGACAAAACATCAACGTCTCCCCTATCCCACGCAACCTCGATAGCGTGGCGGATTGCTCGCTCAACTCTCGACGGCGTAGTCGAAAATTTCTTTGCGACTGTCGGATAAAGCACCTTTGTTACAGAGTTCATCATTTCCGTATCGTCAATTGAAAGAATTATCGCCTCACGAAGATACTGATAACCCTTTATGTGCGCAGGAACGCCGATTTGATGCATAATTTCGCTGACCGTTACCTGCAAATCCATAGGATCGCCAAGCTCATTATGCTGCGTGCTTATCCTCTGCGACTTATCGGACATTCGGCGTATTCTCTCGCCCATTACATTTACATCAAAAGGCTTTCTGAAATAGTAGTCAACCCCTGCCGATAAAATTTCCTGCTCAAATCGTTGATTGTCAACTCCCGACATTACCATCAAGAGCATATCGTCAAATTTCTTGCTTTCCTTAACCCTTTCGACGACACCGAGTGCGTCTATGTTCGATAAAAACGCATCCATAACAACTGCGTTCGGTTTTTCGCTCTCGATTGCCTCAAGCAGCTTTCTGCCGTCCTTTTTAACAAGCTTAACCTCGCAACCGTAGGAAGCAAGAGCTTTTACACAATTCGCCCCGAATTCGTTTCCTTCTGCTGTCAACACCACTTTAAGATTTCTTTCCATATATTTTACCTCCGTTTTTTGATTTCTGCCATATTTTACCATTTTAGTATAATTTTGGCAATAGTATATTCAGAAATTTACTAAAAGTTTTTGAAACGCTATCAAAAATCGACCAAATGACAGCTAAAGAGTTAATAAGCATTTCAAAGCGTCAATACTATTTGTCAGCATTAAAAAAATTAGGTCGAATAAAGAAACAACCCGAAAAGCAATTTTGCAACTGCCTTTCGGGCGTTCCTTTAGGAAGCTTTTCTAGTTATCTCATCTTCTACGGAATTTGAAATCTTCAGCATATTTTCGGCAAAGATACCGTACCCCTGCAAAGGGTCGTTTACAAACACATGGGTTACTGCTCCGACGAGCATACCGTTTTGAATAATAGGGCTTCCACTCATTCCCTGCACAATACCGCCTGTTTTTTCAATCAATTCGGGATCGGTTATTTTTATAATCATATTCTTGTTGCTCGAGTCATTCTGCAAGAAAACCTTTACTATTTCAATGTCGTAATACTTAGGTCCGTTAATATCCACTGTGGATATTATCTGTGCAGGACCTGCGGTAATCTCCTGCTTTGCGGCAACGGGTATTTCCTGCCCGTTTACAGCTTCATTATAAATGCCGTATATACCGCACTCACAGTTGATTTTCAAATCGCCCGTCTTTTTATTTGTGAACACTCCGCACAGCTCTCCCGTAGCACTCGGAGTTCCCTTGTAGCAGCCGCTTATTCTTGCGGACATAGCGTCGCCGTAAAGCAATGGCATCATCTTTCCCGTATCGACATCGCAAACTGCGTGTCCGAGTCCGCCGAAAACGCCTGTATTTTTGGTATAATAGGTAACTGTGCCTACGCCTGCGGTACTGTCTCTTACCCACAAGCCTGCTTTGTTTCTTCCGTCGCTTTCTGACACGGCAAGAGTTAATGTGGCTTCAAACGGCTTCCCGTTTCTGTCCGCCGTAACTCTGATAGTTTTGTCATTCGTGTTTTGGAAAAACTTTGTAAGCTCATTTACCGTTGTGATTTTCTCGCCGTTTAGGGCGGTTATCACATCTCCCGTTTCAAGTCCTGCTTCCTTGCCGGGATTTCTTGCACCCGACGAGGTTTGAACATCGTCCATACCGACAACGACAGCGCCGTTCGTATAGAGCTTAATGCCGAAAACATCGCCGCCGGGTACAACATACTGCCTTTTTGAAACGGTTACCGAAGAAGATTTGACCGGTATGGTATTGAGAAGCGATATATCGAGAGTATATTCCTTATCTTCACAGCGATCGTCAATAACATTTGATTGCGTATTCGCAGACACATAGTCTTCATTTTGCGTTACGTTTAACGAAAATATCTCGCTGATCATTATTTTTTCGCTTTCAACAAGGTGAATACTGTCGGGTATCGTCTTTTGAGCAAATATAACCATACCGAATATGACAGAGGTTATCATAAGCCCGATTAAGCTTATTATTTTGAAAAAATATTTCATTTTTCACCTCCGCACCTGCGACTTCTTGCCGCTTTTATAATTTGTGATTTATTCGGAAAATTATAAGCGGAAAAAATAAGACTTTTTAGATTATTATGGACAAAATGTAAATCCTAAAATCTAAAAAGTCTTTTTTCGTTAATTATTTAATTTTAATAATGAAACAATTTTTTCAACCGAGCTTTCAACGTTTTCGTTTTCCGTTGAAATTGTAAAATCGGCATATTTTTTGTAAAGCGGAAGTCTTTCCCTCAAAATATCCTCAACGCTCTCGCCCTGCTTTGCGGCTATTCCACGAGTGGTTATGTTTGAAAGCCTCTTTTCAAGCACACTCGGAGAAACGTCAATAAACACCGTAACAGCGTTCTTTTTGAGCTTTTCCATAGCCTTTTCGCCGAACACGGCACTGCCGCCCGTTGAAATAACACTGTTTTCGCAGTCCAAAGAAAGCAATGCGTTTTCTTCTATTTTAAGGAAGGCTTTAAGCCCGTCCTTATCTATTATATCCTGCAAAAGCCTACCCTCACGCTGCTGAATGACAAGGTCAGTATCGACAAAGCCGACACCGAGAGTCTTTGCAAGGACAACGCCGACGGTGCTTTTGCCCGAAGCCGGCATACCGATTAAAACAATATTTTTCATCAGATTGAAATTTCGTGAGCAATCTTATAAAGGTTGAGGTCGATTGTCTTTTTCATATTCAATGCTTCAAAAATGTCAAAGTCAACGATTTCATCCTTCTGCATAGCAACAACACGGTTGCCTATACCCTCTTTAAGAAGCTCAACAGCCTTGTAACCCATCTGACTGCCTGCAACTCTGTCACGAACTGTGGGAGAACCGCCACGCTGAACATGACCGAGGATTGTAGCACGGCTTTCAATTCCCGTAACCTCTTGAATTTTCTTTGCCATTTCATCAACACCGCCGATGCCCTCTGCAACAACGATAATGAAATGTCTCTTACCTGCTTTTTGAGTTCTTCTCATTCTCTCGATAACATCACGCTCAAAGTCGAAATCAACCTCGGGAATAAGAATTGTTGTAGCACCGCAAGCTATACCTGCATTAAGAGCTATGTAGCCTGCACGTCTGCCCATAACCTCAACAACCGAGCAACGGTCGTGAGACTCTGTTGTGTCACGGAGACGGTCAACCATCTCCATAACGGTATTCATAGCTGTATCATAACCGATTGTATAGTCGCAGCAAGCAATATCGTTATCGATTGTACCGGGAATGCCGACGCAGGGAATACCTCTGAGTGAAAGATCTCTTGCGCCTCTGAAAGAGCCGTCGCCGCCGATAACAACAACGCCCTCCATACCTACTTCCTTACAGGTATTGATAGCCTTCTGAAGTCCCTCCTCAGTTTTGAATTCGGGGCTTCTTGCGGAATAAAGGATTGTACCGCCACGATTTATTATATTAGAAACAGAACGAAGATTCATTTCATACATATCTCCGTACATAAGACCGTTGTAACCTCTGCGAATACCCATAACTCTCATACCGTTTTCACAGCCTGAGCGAACAACAGCTCTAATAGCCGCATTCATACCGGGTGCGTCTCCGCCACTTGTTAAAACACCTATTGTTTTCATATTATCACCTCATAAATAATCAACATATATAATACACTAAAAGAAAAAATAGTCAAGGCTAACTCGCCCATTTGTCGCAAAATTCATTGAATTACGACATTTGACTTGCCTAAAATTTCGCTTAGCTTTGAATTTCTCCCATCATTCGGCGAAATCGAAAAATTGGTTTTTACATATTTTCGAGTGTCGCTGAAAAAGAAATAGACGGGAATTTTGCCCTCACTGCCGTTGAGAACGGCAAGTGCCTGTTGAACTCTCGGGTCACTTTCGGAATTAAAGCGCAGGAAAGCTCCGCTTTTTTTAGTCTTTGGTTCATCCTTAGGACAAGGCTCGAAAAAGTCGGCTATAATTTTTGAGTCCTCGTCGTCACGTATGGAAAGTCTGCCTTTCAGCACTACGATATTTCCGAGCGTGAGCATATTTCCGAAATTTTCATATACCTTCGGGAACACAATAACCTCTATTGAGCCTGTTACGTCCTCAAGCGTTATGAAAGCCATTGTGGAGTCATTTTTGGTAATTTTCTTTTTAACCGAAGAAATTATGCCGAAAGCCTTTACATAAGCTCCGTCCTTATAGAGACTTACCTCATCCCCTGCCGCTTCGAGCAAATCGGAAATGGGGGTAGCTTTTATTCTCTTTGAAAGCTCCGAATACTCCGCCATCGGATGCCCTGAAATATAAAGACCCGTTGTTTCCTTTTCATATCCGAGCATTTCAAGTCGGTCAAATTCCTCCGTGTGGCTTATCTCGGGGGACGAATTATCCCGAACTCCGCCCAAGTCAAAAAGTCCGATTTGACCGTCGATATTTCTGCGTTTTGTCGCCTCAACCGAGGAAATTACCGAGCCGAGATTCAGCATCATTTCCCTGCGGTTTAGCGAGAAGGAATCAAGCGCACCGCATTTTATCAAGCTTTCAACCGCACGCTTATTGAAATCCTTTGAATACACTCTTTTCACGAAATCGTAAAACGAGGTGTATTTTCCGTTTAAGCAGCGCTCTTTATAGATAGCGTCAATGAAATTTCTGCCGAGATTTTTAACGGCTAAAAGTCCGAATCTTATTTTGCCGAAATCGGTCGTAAATTGAGCCTGCGAGAAATTGACGTCGGGTCGTAAAACCTCAATTCCCATTCTGTTACATTCGGAAATGTACATTGTTACCTTATCCGTCCAATCGATAACACTTGTCATTAAAGCCGCCATAAACTCTGCCGGATAATGACATTTGAGATATGCCGTTTGATATGCGACAAGAGCATAAGCCGCCGAATGAGATTTATTGAAAGCGTAAGAAGCAAACGAAGTCATATCGTCGAAGATGCTGTTTGCGGTTTCGTTTGAAATACCGTTTTTGCCGCAGCCCTCAATAAAGGTCGTTCTCTCCTTTTCCATAACGTCGTGCTTTTTCTTTGACATTGCACGTCTTACAATATCCGCCCTGCCGAGAGAATAGCCTGCAAGCGAACGGAAAATTTCCATAACCTGCTCCTGATAGACCATACAGCCGTTTGTAACCTCAAGAATAGGTCGAAGCATTTCCGTTTTATATTTAACCCGTTCGGGATTGTGTCTGTTTTCAATATATGTGTCAATAGAGTCCATAGGTCCCGGTCGGTACAGCGAAATAACCGCTATAATATCCTCAAGATTGTTTGGTTTAAGCCTTGAAAGAACACGGCGAAGTCCTGCCGACTCACATTGGAAAACTCCGTATGTGTCGCCGTTCCTGAAAAGGTCATAGGTTTTTTCGTCGTCAAGCGGAATATTTTTAATTGAAAAGGACGGCTCTCTCTCCCTTACAGCCTTAACACAGTCATCAATAACCGTGAGTGTGCGAAGTCCGAGGAAATCCATTTTGAGAAGTCCGAGCTCTTCGATGGTGGTCATTGTGTATTGAGTGACAACCGAATCGTCATTTTTCGCAAGCGGAACATACTCGCTGACAGGCCTATCTGTAATGACAACACCTGCGGCGTGCTTTGATGCATGCCTCGGCATACCCTCGACAGCCTTTGCCAAATTGACAAGCTCATTTATTTTCGGGTCGGAGTCATACATCTTTTTAAGCTCTGCATTCTTTTTCAAAGCCTTATCGATTGTAATATCAAGCTCACGGGGAATTTGCTTTGATACAGCGTCAACCGTATTGTATGCAATTCCCAACACCCTGCCGACATCTCTTATTGCCGCACGAGCTGCCATAGTACCGAAGGTAACAATCTGCGCAACGTGGTCGGCTCCGTATTTTCTTATTACATAGTCAATAACCTCTTCACGCCGAACATAACAGAAATCTACGTCAATATCAGGCATACTTACCCTTTCGGGATTTAAGAAGCGTTCGAAAATGAGGTTATATTTCATCGGGTCAATGCCCGTAATTCCCATACAATATGCGGCGATACTGCCTGCGCCCGAGCCTCTGCCCGGTCCTACGGGAATATTCTTTGATTTTGCATAGTTTATAAAGTCGGCTACGATAAGGAAATAATCCACATAACCCATATTTTTAATTACCGAAAGCTCATAGTCAAGGCGTTCGATATATTTTTTGTCGGGGTTTTCTCCGTAATTTTTATAGAGCCCCTCATAGCATTTTTCTCTGAAATAGTCAAAATGGTCTCTGCCGTCGGGGACGTCAAAATGCGGAAGCTTAGTTTTATGAAATTCAAATTCGACGTTACATCTGTCTGCGATTATCTGCGTATTTTTTACAGCCTGCGGATAATTATTGAAAAGCTCAAGCATTTCCTCTTCGTTCTTCAAATAAAAATCATCTGTGCCGAACTCTATTCCCGTTTCCTCGTCAATGGTGTGGTTAGTCTGTATGCAAATAAGCACCTTTTGGGTTTTTGCGTCCTCTTTTTTGACATAATGCACATCATTTGTAGCGACAAGCGGTATTCCCGTCTCCTCGGAAAGCTTTGCGAGCATAGGAATAATCTCAAGCTGTTCCTTCAAGCCGTGATTTTGCATTTCAAGGTAATAATTACCCTGTCCGAAAACGGAATTGTACCAAAGTGCAGTCTGCTTTGCACCGTCATAGTCCCTTGCGACAAGCTTTCTTGCAATTTCTCCTGCAAGGCAGCCCGAAAGCGCAATAATTCCCTCGTGGTATTTTTCCAAAAGCTCTTTATCGACTCTCGGCTTGACATAGAAGCCCGAGGTCCACGCTTCCGACACCATTTTAATAAGGTTTTTGTAGCCTGTTTCGTTTTCACACAGCAAAACAAGATGGTGTCTTTCGGAATCTATCGAATGTACCTTGTCGTGCCTTGAACGAACGGCAACATAGACCTCGCAACCGATTATCGGCTTAATTCCGTGCTTTTTAGCCTCTTTATAGAACTCAATCGCACCGAACATATTACCGTGGTCGGTAATTGCGACAGCCGTCTGTCCGTTCGCTTTTGCCGCATCAAACAGCTGCCCGAAACGGCAAGCACCGTCGAGCAAGCTATACTGCGTATGCAAATGTAAATGAACAAACGACATATCGTTTACCTCTTATTCGAGAACTTTTTTATAAAAATCGAAGCAATCAAAGGTCGCAAAATAGTCCTTTGGTGTTTCTGCCCTTCTGATAAGCTCAAAGCTGCCGTCGGCTTTAAGTAAAATTTCAGCCGATTTCAATTTACCGTTATAATTATATCCCATTGAGAAGCCGTGCGCACCCGTATCGTGAATATAGATAAGGTCGCCCATATCAATTCTCGGTAACATTCTGTCTATTGCAAATTTATCGTTGTTTTCGCACAATGAGCCTGTAACGTCATACATTTTAACGGGCTCTTCATTCTCTTTACCGAGTATGGTTATATGATGATAAGCACCGTACATTGCAGGACGCATAAGGTTGACAGCACAAGCATCAACGCCGATATACTCCTTATGAGTGTGCTTTTCGTTGATTGCTCTTGTAACAAGCGCACCGTAAGGTCCCATCATAAATCTGCCAAGCTCCGTATAGAGTGCGACGTCGCCCATACCGTTGGGTACAAGCACCTCTTCATATACCTTTCTTACGCCCTCTGAAATTTCAAAAATATCGTTGGGCTTCTGGTCGGGACGGTAAGGAATACCGATTCCGCCCGAAAGGTTTATAAATTTAATATCTGCGCCTGTCTCATTTTTGAGCTTAACCGCAATTTCAAAAAGAGTTTTTGCAAGCGTCGGATAATATTCGTTTGTAACGGTATTGCTTGCAAGGAAGGAATGTATCCCGAACTCCTTAACGCCCTTTTCCTTCATAATTCTGAAAGCCTCAAAAAGCTGTTCGGTCGTCATACCGTATTTTGCGTCGCCGGGGTTGTCCATTATGTTGTTGGCAATTTTGAAATATCCGCCCGGATTATATCTGCATGACATTTTTTCGGGAAGCTTGCCGAGTGTTTTTTCAACAATATCAATGTGGGTAATATCATCAAGGTTGATTATTGCGCCAAGCTCGTTTGCGTATTTGAACTCGTCGGAGGGGGTGTCGTTGGAAGAAAACATTATAGCGTCTCCCGTAGCGCCGATAGCCTTTGAGAGCATAAGCTCTGTTTTTGAAGAGCAGTCGCAGCCGCAGCCGTATTCACGCAAAATATCAATCAAAAACGGATTGGGCGTTGCCTTTACCGCAAAATATTCACGGAAGCCCTTATTCCACGAAAACGCCTTGTAAAGATTTTCACAATTTTGACGTATTCCCTTTTCATCGTAAATGTGAAAAGGGGTGGGATAAACGCTTGCTATCTCCTCTGCTTTTTCCTTTGTAAGAAACGGTGTTTTTGTCATTATTTTGCCTCCAAACGGGATTCTATTATTGCTTTTATCTTATCAACATTTTCGCCTGTCTGTGACGAAAACGGGATTATATTTTCAGGGTCAACAAAGTTCAATTCCTGTCTTGAATTTTCAACTCTGCTCTTGTATTCGCCCTTGTTGAGCTTATCGCTCTTGGTCATAACCACGATATAATCAATGCCTGTGTGTTCAAGGAACTCCATCATCATAATATCGTCTGCGGTTGCAGGATGGCGCATATCGACAAGCTGAACAACAAGCTTTATATCTCTGCCCGAATTAAAATACTGCTCCATCATATTTGCCCAGCGTGTTTTTTCACTCTTGGCAACCTTTGCATAACCGTAGCCGGGCAAATCGACGATTTTCGCATCATTTCCGCAGGAATAGAAGTTAATCGTTATTGTCTTTCCCGGAACAGAACTTACCCTTGCAAGATTTTTACGGTTGAACACCTTGTTTATAAGTGAAGATTTTCCGACATTGGAACGACCTGAAAAAACTATCTCGGGCATTGTCGAAGCAGGAAGCTGCTCAAACGTTCCGTATGCTCTCTCGAACTGTGCTTTTGAATAATCCATATTTTCTCCTTATTGCTGCCACGTATTCAGCTTATTTGCTTTTTCCTTGGGGATAACGGGCTGCTTCTTGTCGTGCTTTTCCGTTTTTTCAATATTCAACGCAAGACTTAAAACATCCGCCACATCGCTTACGGGAACAAAATCCAAAGCGTCTGTAACAACCTTGTCGAACCGCTTAATATCGGGTAAATTTCTGTCGGGGATAATTACCGTTTTAATGCCCGATTTATATGCCGCCATTGATTTTTCTTTAAGTCCGCCGATGGGAAGAACTCTGCCCGTAAGCGTAACCTCGCCCGTCATTGCAACGCTCGATTTAACCGTATAGCCCGAAAGAGCCGAAACCATAGCCGTAACAATGCCGATACCTGCTGACGGTCCGTCCTTCGGAACTGCGCCCTCGGGAAAATGAAGATGAATATCCTTTGTTTTATAGAAATCGGTGGGGATATTATAATCCTCGGCAACACTTCTGATATAGCTGTATGCCGCCTTTGCCGACTCCTTCATAACGTCGCCGAGCGAACCTGTTAATTCAAGCTTGCCCGTTCCCTCAACGCAAAGAGCCTCAATTTGAAGCATCTCGCCGCCGACGGACGTCCAAGCAAGACCGTTTACAACGCCAACGCTGTCAGCTTTGAGTAAATCGCTGTCGGTATATTTCACAGGTCCTAAAATGTCCTCAAGGTCTTTAATTCCGACTGTGATTTTGCCCTCATAACCCTCGGCAAATTTAACAGCCTGCTTACGCAAAACCTTGGCTATTGTTCTCTCAAGCCGTCTTACGCCTGCCTCTTTCGTGTAGCCGTCGATTATAACCTTGAGCGCATCATCCTTGATTTTTACCTGCGAAGCCTTTAAGCCGTGAGCCTTTAGCTGCTTCGGGATAAGGTGCTTCTTGGCAATTTGGAATTTCTCCTCAAAGGTATAGCTGAAAATTTCGATAATTTCCATTCTGTCTCGAAGCGGTGCCGGAATTTCCGAAACGTCATTTGCAGTTGTTACGAAAAGCACCTTGCTCAAGTCAACGGGAATTTCAATGTAATGATCTCTGAACGAATTGTTCTGCTCGGGGTCAAGTGCCTCCAAAAGAGCAGCCGACGGATCGCCCTTGTAATCGCTTGCAAGCTTGTCGATTTCGTCAAGCAAGATAAGCGGATTCATACTTTTTGAACGCTTCAACGCAGATATTATGTTACCCGGCATTGCACCGATATATGTTTTTCTGTGTCCTCTGATCTCCGCCTCGTCTCTTACGCCGCCCAATGATAAGCGTGCAAAATTTCTGTTCATAGCGTGTGCCAATGATTTTGCGATTGAGGTCTTGCCGACACCGGGAGGACCTGCAAGACAGATTATCTGCCCTTTAATATCGGGTGCAAGGCTTCTTACGGCAAGCAATTCAAGTATTCTGTCCTTGACCTCCTTGAGCCCGTAATGCTCTCTTTCAAGCACGGCGGAAGCCTTTTTTATATCAAGATTATCTTTTGTATATTTGTTCCACGGAAGCGAAAGCACCTCGTCAAGATAGGTTCTTGAAACCGCACTTTCGGGGCTTGACGGCTGAAGTCGTGAAAATCTGTCGCACTCGGTCAAAAGCTTTTCCTCGTCATCCTTTGAGAAACCGATTTTCCTGATTTTTTCCCTGTATGCCTCAGCCTCCGCCTCGGGAGAGTCGTCGCCGTTTAATTCGACGGAAATCGCCCTCAGCTGCTCACGAAGATAGTATTCCCTCTGATTATCGTCCATTTGGTCTTGAACCTTGTCGTTGATCTCGTTTTCAATTCGGAGAATTTCAACCTCCTTTGTGAGAACTACACAAAGCTTTTCAAGTCGCTTGTAGGTATTGCACTCGTCAAGGATTTTCTGCTTATCGTGATATTCAAGCGGAATATTTGACGCAATTAAATCCGCAAGGTCGCCCGAATCGTCGTTCACAGCTATCGAAACCGCAACATCGGGTGCCAATTTCGCACACAGCGAGGAATATTCGTCAAAAAGCGATTTAACCGCACGAAGCATCGCATCAACTCTGAAGGTGTCAAGTCTTTGCGGTACTTTATCAAAAAGCGGAATGGTATCGGCGGTAAAATACGGTCTGTCGCTTGTGATTTTATCAAGCTTTGCCCTGTATTTTCCCTCGACGACAACACGCAGAGCGTCAGTACCCGGCAAGCGAACAATTTGCTTAACCTCGCATACCGTGCCGACGGAATAAAGCGTTTTTTCGTTTATTAAATCTTCCTGTATATTCTTTTGAGCTATAAGAAATACGTCCTGCTTTGAAACCATCGCAGACTTTACTGCCGCAATAGATTTCTTTCTGCCGACGTCGAAATGGAGAGTCTCCTTCGGGAAAACCACAAGACCTCTCAAAGCGACCATTGGCATAGAAGCATTTTCGGTATTTTTGAAATCCATATATTCAACTCCGTAAATTTAGATATTATTATTAAAATTATATAATATTTTAGGGGTTACTGCAATAAAAAAACGAAAAAGGTTGTAAAGTTTTGCGTGGTAAAAATTGCTATTTATGTGCAAAAAGACAATTAACACCCGATTTTAGTTATGAATAGAATGAAAATACAGACTTTGTTAAAATATATAACAACTTTTGTTGGTAGTTTCAACTTTTTGAGAAAAAGATTGTTAACTTCTTAACAATATATTGACTTTTGATATTCAAGTCTGTTATAATGTTAAACGGTTGCCGTTGCGATAAGGCATTGGATTTTAGACTCGAAAATGACTTGTTCGCATTTTTAACAATCTGTTCAATCTATTTGGCAACTTAAAATAAGTATCTTTTTGCGAATATCGCATATATAATCGGAGGTATATCAATGGCAAGAGTTTATAATTTTTCGGCAGGTCCTTCAATGCTCCCCGAATCGGTTTTAAGAAAAGCGGCAGATGAAATGCTTGATTATCAGGGCAGCGGTCAATCCGTTATGGAAATGAGCCACCGTTCAAAAATTTTTGACGGTATAATCAAGGGTGCAGAGGCTCTTTTGCGTGAGCTTATGAACATTCCCGACAATTACAAGGTGCTTTTCTTACAGGGTGGCGCTTCAACTCAATTTGCGGCAATCCCTATGAACTTTATGAATAAAAGCGGTAAGGCTGATTACGTTGTATCAGGTCAATGGTCAAACAAGGCATACAAGGAAGCTGCAAAATACGGCGATGTTAAAATCGTTGCTTCGTCAAAGGATGAGAATTTCTCCTGCGTACCCGTTATGGATAAAAAGGAATTCCGTCCCGACGCAGATTATTTTTATATCTGTATGAACGAAACTGTACACGGAAATATCATTCGTGAGCTTCCCGACACGGGCGACGTTCCGCTTATCGCAGATATTTCGTCCTGCTTCCTGTCAGAGCCGATTGACGTTACAAAATTCGGTATGCTTTACGGCGGCGCTCAGAAAAACGTCGCACCGGCAGGACTTACAATTTGCATTATCCGTGAGGATTTGCTCGGCAATGCAAGAGACTACACTCCGTCAATGCTCGATTACAAGCTTATGGCTGATAACGATTCGCTCTATAACACTCCCCCCTGCTACACAATTTACATTTGCAAGCTTGTGCTTGAATGGCTTAAAGAAAACGGCGGACTTGAGGCTATGAGAGACAGAAACGTAAAAAAAGCTGAACTTCTTTATAACTTCCTTGATAATTCAAAAATGTTCAACGGCACAGTTGTCAAAAAAGATCGTTCGCTTATGAATGTTCCGTTTGTTACAGAGTCGGAGGAGCTTAACGCTAAATTTGTTAAAGAAGCTACCGACGCAGGTCTTGTAAATCTTAAAGGTCACAGAAGCGTAGGCGGTATGAGAGCTTCGATTTACAACGCAATGCCTTATGAGGGCGTTGAAAAGCTTGTTAAATTTATGGCTGATTTCGAAAAGGCTAATTCATAACAGAGGTAATTGAAATGTATAATGTCTTAACACTTAACAAAATTTCGGAAACAGGAATTAAAAATTTCACTTCCGATTATAAATGCTCGGATGAGATAAAAAATCCCGACGCTATACTTGTCCGTTCCGCTTCAATGCACGAAACGGAGTTTGCACCCGAAACGCTTGCCGTTGCAAGAGCAGGCGCAGGAGTCAACAACATTCCGATTGACGAATGTGCGAAAAAGGGCATTGTTGTTTTCAACACTCCCGGTGCTAACGCAAACGCAGTTAAAGAGCTTGTTCTGTGCGGCCTTTTGCTCTCGTCAAGAAAGATTGTTCCCGCAATCGAGTGGGTAAAGACAACGCTTAAAGGTGATGAAAATTTCTCAAAGAGCGTTGAAAAGGGCAAATCAGCCTTTGCAGGTCCTGAAATCAAGGGCAAAAAGCTCGGTGTAATCGGTCTCGGTGCTATCGGCGTACTCGTTGCGAATGCGGCGCAGTCACTCGGTATGGAGGTTTACGGCTATGACCCCTACCTTTCGGTTGATGCGGCTTGGAATCTTTCAAGAAGCGTAAAGCACGTTACGAACATTGACGATATTTTTGCTTCCTGCGATTATATCACGCTTCACGTTCCGCTTACCGACTCCACAAGAGGTGTTATCAACACAATAAGCATTGCAAAGATGAAGGACAGCGTTAGAATTATCAACTTTTCAAGAGGCGAACTTGTTGAAACAAGCGATATTATCAGAGCGCTTTCAAGCGGTAAGGTTGCGGCTTACGTTACAGACTTCGGCAACAGCGCATTGCTTGACGCAAACGGTGTTATCGTGCTTCCGCACCTCGGCGCTTCGACTCCCGAATCGGAGGACAACTGTGCAGTTATGGCGGTAAATGAAATTGTCGATTATCTTGAAAACGGCAATATCACAAACTCCGTCAACTTCCCGAGCGTATCCGTTCCAAGAAGCGGTAAAACAAGAATTACCATTCTCCACAAGAATGTTCCGAACGTTATCAGTAATATTTCGGCTTCGGTTGCGAATGAGAATATCAACATTGACAATATGGTAAACAAATCAAGAGGCGAATTTGCCTATACAATGCTTGACACCGACACCGAGGTTTCCGTTGATGCGATAGAAGCCATCAAAGCCCTTGATAATATTATCAGAGTTAGGGTTATTAAGTAATAGGCGTATATACAGAGAAAGAGCAGAGCTTTAACACTCTGCTCTTTTTTATATTTGGTGTATTTATACGTGGAAAAAATCCCCCAGTTCTACTGGGGGTTAAAAAAGGCTTTAGCAAAGACAGAAAAGGCGGGCAAAAGACCGCCGAAAAATG
>SFGA01000098.1 GCA_004556705.1 Ruminococcus sp.
TAAAGAAGAAACTATGAAGCGAGCTATCGAACGCTCAAAGTTAGACAGAGAAACAAATATTGAATTAGTTGAAACAATGTGGAAGCAATTTTCCAATTTGGGAATCTATGAATTAAATGTTATAGATACAACTACGCATTCAATCAAAGATACTGTTTCCGCAGTACAAGAAAAAATCGCAAGTAAGCGCACCACTCTTGTGGAAGAAAGCGAACTTACTCATGTTGCGGCTCCTGATAATCCCACGAAAGAGTTTGAGAACCGGCAAGAGCGTTTTGCACTATATCGAGCAATGCAACAGTTAGATGCCGAAACTCGTGAAGTAATCCATCTGCGATTAGCCGGTGATTTCTCTTTCCGTGACATCGGTGACATTCTTGGGCACAGCGAAGTATGGGCTCGAGTGCGCTTTTATCGTGGTAAGGAAAAACTTGTAAAGATTATCGGAGGTGATAACAATGCGTGAAACCAATCTTGACTGCTGCGTAGTCAGGGATTTACTCCCATCCTATCTTGAAGAATTGACCGAGACAGAGACCTCTGCTATGGTCAGAGAACACATTGAGCATTGTGCGGCCTGCCGCCAGCTTGAAGAGGATATGCGCAGGCAGGTTCCTATTGAAAAAGCGCCACAGCGTGCACTTAGATTTTTAAAGCGTGTTAAACGCACTCGCTTAATAGCGGCAATTCTTTCCGCACTTGTTGCCCTGTTTTGTATAGGGTGGCTCTATGATTTGGAGTTTCATTATGCCAATACAGAAGCCGGTAGGCTGGAAGCGGTATGTGACTATATTCCTTCACCGGAAGGCAACACTATTTCCGGTGTGGAAGCAGGAACTCCGGTTCGTGCAGTCTCGTGGCAAACAATAGACAATCACCTGCTGATCTTTTTCGCAGCTGATAACGAGGAAAATGTTCATGGTGTTATGCATCTTTACTCTGTTAATCCTGTTCAAATTTTATTCCTCCTCTGTGACTTCCATAAAAAGTATATCCTATGCGTTCTTAAGCTAGCTGCTGTTAGTGCTTCTCATTGCACCCTGGTTATAAAAGCCATACTCACAAACCTCTTCACCAAAACTCTTTACATCTCTAAAAAGATATAAAACATCAGAGTATGGACAGTTGCGGATGTACTTCAGAAAAGATTAGATGTCTAAAAAGCTTGTAGTTAAAGCTTTTTAGACATCTAAATCTAGGTACTAAAACAATTCATCCAGTAAAATATAATATTTTATTTTCTCCCAATCAGGCTTGATCCCCAGTAAGTCAAAAAATAGCTCGACATACTGTTCTTCCCCGATATCCTCCCTGATCGACCGGACGCAGAAGGCAATGTCATACCACTTGTCCGCCCTGCCGCTTCTCCCAAGATCAATAAAGCCACTTACTTTGCCATCTTTCACAAAGATGTTGCTGTCTCCCAGGTCGCCGTGGGAAAAGACAAGTTCCTCTTCGGGCTTTTCCGTCTTTAAAAAATCATACAGCTCGCGCGGATCTTTAAATGGAGTGTCTTCTTCCCAGTTTTCGCAATCCACATCGGCCAGATCGTTATTCAGTAAGTAATCCAATTCGGCTAAGCGGCTGTCTAAGCTATTCGTATAGGGACAATCCGATATGTCGATGGAGTGAAAGAGCCTGATGCACTCCGCATACAGCTCGATAATCTTTTCAGGGCTTTGTTCATCTTCATACTCTTCCGAGCAAAGGACGCCATCGGCCTCACTCATGAGCAGATTGCTCCAGCCATCATGCCGTTCAAAGTGCAGGACCTTTGGAACAGGCAGCTTTCCTTCCAGCCATAGCATCATGTCCTTTTCCCGTTCCACATCATAGGTGGTCCCTTTATACCGGCTGTCCGTCATTTTTAAATATAGGTTTTCATTTTCTCCCACCAGCTTATATACCTTAGCAGGAGACATTCCTTCCGTATCTTTTACGCAGCGGTATTTTTCGATCAGTTTTTTCAATTCCGGTGATATTCTCATTTTAGCCATTTATTATTTCCTTCCTCTTTTCTACAGTATTTAAAGATACCCCAAGAAGCTAATTATAACAAGACGAACTCCAATTCACTGTTCCTTGCATTCTAAAACCTTAAATACCAGAAAACAGCTTTTTCAAAGTTGTTTTCAAAGTTGGCGTATAACATAGTATCGACGGAGCCGATTTTGAAACCACAATTATGATAGAATTTACAAGCTATAAGGTTATTGTCCTGGGTTTCAAGCATTAGTCCATGCAAGTTTTTATGCTTTGCCCATTCTATAGATATATTGATAAGCGCGCTGCCTATGCCTTGCCCCCTGAAATCCTTACATACGGCGATATCTTCTATATAAGCGTACCGGTTCCAATTTTTTCGCAGTTTAACTTTTCCGACGCATTTATCGTCTTGGTAGTAAAGATATATTATCTTATCAGTATTGTCAATATATTCAAGGCAATCTGCCTCCTCATCCTCTTCATCCTCTTCGTCTTGGTAGCTTTTTAAATATGGCGCTTCATAGAGTAATTCTGTAAAGGTCCAATTCTCGTTTTCATACCTCGGTATAATCTTACCTATCACCTCAAATGGTTCGCTGGGTTTATCGATATCTTTCAGGTGCCCTGCTTTCATTTCTGTAATCACTGTTCCCGCCTCTCTTCTATATCAGCGGCATATGTGCTATCCAGGCAGCCGGTTTTACCAGTGTATTTTTTATACATGTCCCTGGTATATTTTGTTATATTCCTATCATACTCCGGATAGGCATAATGAAGCCTTTCCGCCACCTCACCGGATACCGCCCTGAACAATTGATGGCATAGAAATAATGCTTCCCATATTACCTTTCAATAAACTTATAGTTCTTGCCTACACTTAATTTAAAGCCTGTTTCGATGCCGACCTTCCATGATATCATTCTCAGCAGCTCATGGCGAACAATCTGATTAAAATGATCAATAGCAAATAAAATTTCCTTACGGCACAATCCTTTAATAACATAAGGTGTTACATTCCAAAATTCATTGCAGCAATCATCATACTCCCTTGCGCTTGGCTTTCTTACATGATAATCTATATCAGTCGGAACTATGTCCCTTTTAATTCTACAATCTTTATCAATTAGAACCTTTATTAATTTATCGCCCTTTAGGTAATTATCTAACTCTTCCAAGGGCAATAAGGTAAGATCAATTTTATTGTAATCATCAAATAGCATAAGATAGGAAAATCCCTTTTCTTCAGGTGGGAATAATTCCATATCCTCCGGCTTTTGCATCATTATTATATTCCCAAATTGATTAAGCCAGTCATCATTAGATATAAACGGTTCTATATCACTTACAGAATATGTAATATCATAATCCTGAAATTCATCTTTAGGTATATTAATATTTGCGCGTGACCCCTCAAGGGTCACAATTCGAATACGTTCATCCTGTTCTGCTAAAGAAAGTACTAAATCCATCATTTCTTTTTCTGATCTCATTTACATACTCCTCGTTTATTTTTTCTATATTATTACATCTTCTTTTTTGCCGATACAATCAGCATCATTGGGCGTCGCATTTCATCCGCCATCCCCGGAATATCCATCATGTTCTCTGGCGGCTGTGGCTCCACAATCTGATTTATTATAAAACTATTTGAAAGCAGTGTATTTAGATATGTGGTCAGTGTTCTATGATATTTTGTAACCTTTTCTTCCAAAAACATAGCT
>SFGA01000099.1 GCA_004556705.1 Ruminococcus sp.
GGGCACGGCAATCTCAACTATATGAATGGTTGGAAAGGGTTGTCAACGAAATATACAGGACTTCGTGCAATGGGTTCGTATTCGGGCAATATTGCCTACTGTATTGAACCGGGTACAGGTCAGCGGACTGGAGACACTCTCACCGAAAAGGACGAGAACTTCTTCAACAACATCAGCCCGAACGGTACGATTTCCGGCGATGATATTCGCCTGCTTATCGGTCGTATCTTGCAGTACGGCTATCGTGGAGGTATTTCGACAAGCTGGAAGTCTCAGAATGAAAGCGACGCCAACTGTATCGCACACGCTTATGCCACTCAGATTTTGATTTGGGAAACGATTGTCGGCGAAAGAGACGCAAGCTTCAATCACGTTTCTACCGGTGGGTATAATGCTGTGCTTGAATGTGTAAGCTCTGCACACCCACTTCGCAGTAAAATCTTGTCTTACTACAACAGTATGGTAACAAGTGTTCAGAATCACACCAAAGTGCCGAGCTTCTGCACAAGGTCAAGCGGTTCTGCAAAGGTAAACGAGCTTGAATGGAACGGAAGCAAGTATGTTGCTACTCTCACCGACACAAACGGTGTGCTTGGCAATTATAATTTCTCGGCAAACATTGACGGTGTTTCTTTCTCCGTCAGCGGTAACAAATTGACTGTTTCGATGGATAAAGCTCCGAGCAAGGAATTTACCATCACAGCCGCAAAGAAAAACGGCGTCCGCAGAGGTGTGGTCGTATGGTCTGACGGTATCCATCAGAACGGAAACGGCATTCAGGATGTGGTCACTTACGCTCAGGAGGTCAGCGACCCTGTCAGCGGCTTTGTCAAAATGAAGGTCAGCTACGGCTCTTGTCAGATTGTAAAGACAAGTGAGGACGGAAAGGTTGACGGCATTCAGTTTACTGTCAGCGGTAACGGTGTAAATCAGACAGTCACAACCGCAAACGGCGGTAAGTTCCAGCTTGATAACCTTATGCCCGGTGTTTACACGGTCACAGAGCAGTCTATTGACAAGTATGTGCCGCAGGAGGTTCACAGAGTAACTGTCGTTGCCGGTCAGGTGGCAAAGGTCAACTTCAATAATGTTCTCAAGAGAGGTAATCTTCAGGTTATCAAATCTTCGGAGGATAATCTTGTAGAGGGCGTTACCTTCCACCTTTACGGCACTTCTCTTGCGGGTATTGCCGTAGATGAATATGCCGTAACAGATAAGAACGGTGTTGCTTCTTTCAATGATGTGCTTATCAGCGGTACTACCCCTTACACTGTTGAAGAAGTAGATACGGCTATCCGTTATGTTGTGCCTGCAAATCAGACCGCACCGATTAACTGGAAAGATGTTACAACCCGCAATTTCACGAACATTCTCAAAAAGTTCAGCGTAACTGTAACAAAGAGCGACCGTGAGGAAGGAACGCCGCAGGGCGACGCTACCCTTGCCGGAGCAGTTTACGGTATCTATAAAGGCGAAACCCTTGTGGACAAGTATGTAACGGATAAGAACGGTCAGTTTACCACAAAGGAATATATCTGTGATGACGACTGGACAATCCGTGAAATCACTCCGTCCGAGGGCTATCTGCTTGATACCACAATCCATAAGGTCGGTGCTGAACCGCAGCTTTATACGGTTGAACACAATCAGACAGCAAATGATGTTACAGAGCAGGTTATGAAAGGTAATATCGCCATCATCAAGCATACCGATAACGGAGAAACACAGATTGAGACACCTGAAAACGGTGCAACCTTTGAAATCTATCTCAAATCTTTCGGCAGCTTTGACGCAGCAGAAGAAGATGAAAGAGATGTTATCGTCTGTGATGAAAACGGCTTCGGTCAGACCTCCGGTTGGGAAGGTCGTGAGCTTATGAAAGACTTTGATGTGTTCATTGCTCAGGACGGTCAGACCTACCGCTATCTTATTAACAACGCAAACTTTGAAAGCTATATCAAGGTTGTCAAGGTGGACGCAGAAAGCGGTAAAAACATTCCGTATGCCGGTGCAGGCTTCAAAATCTTTGACCCTAACGGTAATCAGGTAACAATGACCTTTACTTATCCTACTCCGACAACGATTGATACTTTCTACACCGACGCAAACGGACAGCTTGTTACACCGGAGAAACTGGAATACGGCAAGGGATATTCTCTT
>SFGA01000100.1 GCA_004556705.1 Ruminococcus sp.
AAGGATGACAATTTCGCCCTTATGGGCGGTATCTGTCCGAACAATCTCCCCTTTGGATGGAATACGCATCTCTGTGATTTTCAGCTTTTCTCTCCCGGCTAGGGCCACCGTATCCCGCAGACGCAGCGTTCCGCTGTATAGCCGCAGATAGACAAGCCTCTGGCCGCAATCTGTATACTCCACCTTAAAAACTCTACCGCACAGGGCGGCGCTCCCCTGTTCCTTGGTCGATTGGAACAGCCCTATCACCGCATCCATCAACTGTTGAATGCCAAGGCCGTTTTTGGCGCTACCATGATAGACCGGGAGCAGGGAGGCGTCTTGAACTCGCCGCTGTTCTTCTTGCGCAAGTTCTTTCTGACTGATTGATTCTCCTGCGATATACTTTGCCAATAACTCATCGTTATTTTCGATGACCGAATCCCACACCTCTGCACTAGTGTTTTCTGTCAGAGTTATTTTCGAGGACAGCGACACTGTCTGCTTGATGATAATATCAGCGGAGAGCTTATCCCGAACAGACTGATATACGCTCTCCAAATCAATGCCAACCTGGTCGATCTTGTTGATAAAGATAATGGTGGGGATGTTCAATTTCCGTAGGGCATGGAACAGAACACGGGTCTGGGCCTGCACGCCATCTTTAGCGGAGAGCACCAAGATGGCCCCGTCCAAAACAGCCAGAGAGCGGTATACCTCTGCCAAGAAATCCATGTGGCCGGGAGTATCCACAATATTGACTTTACAACTGTGCCACTGGAAAGAAGTGACTGCCGTTTGAATGGTAATTCCACGCTGCCGCTCCAAAAACATAGTGTCCGTTCTCGTTGTCCCTTTTTCGACGCTCCCCGGCTCTGAAATGGTTCCGCTGGCATACAGCAGGCTTTCTGTCAGTGTCGTCTTGCCCGCATCTACATGGGCAAGAATCCCGATATTGATAATGTTCATGTCTATCCTCCATACAAGGCCCAAAAGGGCGCAAAAATCCCCAGCGGCAAATACTTTTACCGCTGGGGATCATGACTTCGGATACATAGAAACGCATTCAGCTAACATGAGCCGTTATCCGTCACGATATTTGATAAAAAGGCAAAAGCATTCTTAAATTGGGTACAAAAACCAAGCCCCTGCAAGGGGCAATTATTTTTGTGCCCATTATCAAATTTTATTTAAGAATACCTTGCCGCATGTTGAATAGACTCCTCAAATCAGGATGACAGCAGTATAGCATAGCACACTCTAAAATGCAAGAAGTTTTTACCCGCTGTCCCAAATAAATCAGGAGGGCATTCACCGGGACACCCTCCGATTTGGGGCCTCATGCGCAAATAATTTCTGTGTCCACGATTTCCGCCGCACACGCCCGAATATTGTTAGTCCCTCTGCAACTCATACCACAGACCGTTGCCCTCGTCAAAGATGTACTTTTCCATGAAATTACCTCCATTTTTTGTGATTATCGTGCGCCTACCCTTATTTTTGACCTTGCACCCCATTTCTGCTCCTTTTCGACCTGTTCCTGCTGGTAAGCTGCCTCCAGTATCCTGTCCGCCTGTTCCGGGCCAATGGCCCGTCTGACCCGCTCATAGTCCCTGACTTGCCCTTTCAAGCCGTCCCTCTCGGCACAAACCTCATAAATCCTGGCTGACAGGGAGCCGTTCTTACTGCTCAAACTTGCTCTTGAGGTCGAAGTAGGCCCGGTAGACGGAGCGCAGCACCTTGACGATCTTCTCCCAAAGGGGCTTGGCCTTTTTCTCCCGGTAGGACTTGGCCGATTCCAGCGGCCCCGCCTCCGGCAGCGTCCGCTCCGGGTCGTCGGAGAAGTCCGCCGCCAGTTTCTCCATGCCCTTGAGCAAGGGCGCTACATCGTCCAGCTTAGCCCTGGCCTGGGCCGCTTTCTTCTCAGCTGATGCTGCCTCCTTATTCTTTTTGTCGGCCTCAACCTGGGCCAGCGCCGACACCTCTTGAAGCTGTGCAAGCCGTTCCTGCTCACGCTCCGTCTTGAACTGCGTAACAGTCAAATGTTCTTCGGAACTACCACGTTCCCCACGCTCTACATCGTCATAGCCAGCGGAGCGCATATGCTCAAAGAAATCATCTTGCAGGACACTGTACGACTTTCGTAGAACGGGTTTGCCCTTAGCTGTGCGTAACGGCTCCCCGGTAGTTTCGTCCAGAATGGGCTTGGACGCCCACTTCTTGCTCATGCTCACCTGCATGATCGTTTCCTTGACCTTGCCCACCAGGGACTTGTCCTTGCACCGCTTTGTCCAGCGTATCTCCTTCTCCACTACCGGGATATAAACCACATGGAGGTGGTAGTGGTACACGTCCTCCCCCAGCGCCTCGGACATGGCCCGGTTGCGCTCGTCAGCGTGCATGACCGCCGACAAAATATACTGCTCTCCGCCCACGATTTTGATTGCGGCTTT
>SFGA01000101.1 GCA_004556705.1 Ruminococcus sp.
TTCCGCTACGCTCCACTCAAAAGGCGTTCAAAAACATTGTACTATATTTTGACTTATTTTTTTATCAAAAATGGGTCACATCTATTTACAACGCAGACTTTCGTTTGAATTAACAAATAGATGGCATCTTGACTAATCCATAAAAATATGGTATACTATACACGATACTGTAGAGTATCACAAGATGATCATCGGCGCCCTGAATTTCTATCAAATTCAGGGCGTTTTTCTTGTTGTAACTATTATACCGCAACATTTATCGTTTGTCAAGTCATTTTTCAGAATATTTATGTTGTAAAACAGATACAGCAATATTATGTGATGCTTGAGCGGATTTTTCGGTGGATTTGTGAAATCACCATGGCCTTGCCGTAAAATGAAAAGCGGAGTCATGTTTCAGACTCCGCCGTTTCAACAAAATATGAGTTCTTCTATTACAATATTTGTCACCCGTGCTTTGATATTATTCATCCGTCCTACCCATTCAATTTGGTTCTCAATTTTTAGTTGTTCAGTGATGCCCTCAATTTCGGCGTACTGTTTCACAAGCAGCTCGAACATATCCTGTGCGTCCCGGTCAAGATCACGCAAATACTGCTCAAGCGTTCCTTTCATCCGCATAACATTGATTACTGTCGGGCTGTGCTTTTTCAAGTAAGCATAGTACCGCTGTCCCCAAACACCTATGTTCTTCACAAATTCATCTTTCATACTCTCACGCTCACTTTCTTTGACGGCGCTTTAATGATTTTGACAAGCAAATCATCCACATCCTCGGTCGGTTTCTTTTGATCAAGATACATTGTCCTTACGACATTGACACAACCGACGAGCAGGCGGTGCTCAAAATCATCAAGGGTCACTTTGTGCTTAACATCTTTAACTTTCATAATGCAAAATCCTCCTTTGCAAGTGCATTGTACCGCAAAAGAGGATAATTGAAAAATATGCGTTTTTTTGAAATATGATTGTACGTGCTGGTATGTTTATTAAATCCCTTATGAATATCCGTACCAAAAACAGGATTGAACATTTCGTTCAGTCCTGTTTTTTAGTTCTACCAACACATTGCCCACGGGGCTTGAACCCGTTAGTCCATCTTTTGCGAAGTGTAGCGGAGCAAAAGGGACATAAGCCCTGACGGGCAGAGAAGAGTGAAAAGTGAAGAGTGAAAAGAAGCGGGTGCTTCGCACGGACCGAATTATATATAATACCGTAGGGACAGGGCTTGCCCCTGTCCGCAATCCGCAAAAGTTGGTAGCGACAGCGAGCCGTCGTGAGGGCGTTTACAACCGAACAGGCGAGCCGAGCGTGATTTTTGCGGAAAAGGAGGGTTCGCCCGTTTTTAATTGCTATGAATTGGCAGGCGGCCGCATATTCGGCCTCCCTTGTGTAAAGGGAGGTGCCGAACGAATGTTAGGCGGAGGGATTGTAAAGTTGATTTTATACGAATTTATAAAAATCCCTCAGTCATTTTTTTATTTCAAAAAAACGACAGTTCCCTCGTCAGAGGGAGCCTTTGACGGGCGACCGCAGGTCGCCCATACGGTTGTGCGAAATTTTTCAACGCCATATTTGCCGTAAATTATAATGTATCAACAATAATCTAGCGGCTTAAATCACATTAAAACACACCCACAACCCGTAGGGACAGGGCTTGAACCCTGTCCGCAACAAACCACATATAAAATCAAATGACGGACAACCGCAATTTCAGCCTCCCTTGTGTAAAGGGAGGTGCCGAACGAATGTGAGGCGGAGGGATTGTAAAGTTGATTTTATACGAATTTATAAAATCCCTCAGTCATTTTTTTGTTTCAAAAAAACGACAGCTCCCTTTACAAGGGAGCCTTTGACGGCAGGGCGAGCCCTGTCCCTACGGTATGATATTGAATTCAATTTGACAGTAACCGTTAGTTATCAGATATCCGTTAATTATTTCGGCGGCAGCAAGCCACCGCCCTACACCGTGGGATGTTAAATTTACATTCACGGGCGACCGCATATTCAGCCTCTCTTGTGTAAAGGGAGGTGCCGAACGAATGTAAGGCGAAGGGATTGTAGTGTTGATTTTATAAAATCCCTCAGTCATTTTTTGTTCCTCAAAAAACGACAGCTCCCTTTACAAGGGAGCCTTTGACGGACAGCCGCAAGGGCTGTCCCTACGGTCGCATATATTTTCAGTTTTGATAAAACAAGGCTCCCTCTGACGGGCAACGTATGCGACCGCCGCCTGTG
>SFGA01000034.1 GCA_004556705.1 Ruminococcus sp.
ACAGATGCTCCCTTTATCCGCCACAGGCGGCGGTCGCATACGTTGCCCGTCAGAGGAAGGCTTTATTCTGCGAGAATTTCCATTTGATTAAATCCGTAGGGACAGGGCTTGCCCCTGTCCGCAAAAAATTTGATGTAAACTCAAATCCACGGACAACCGCAAGGGTTGTCCCTACGGTTCAATGTATTTTCCAATTTGATAGTAGCCGATAACCGTTATATTTTTGTAGGTTTCCACGGCGGCAGCAAGCCACCGCCCTACACTGTGGGATATAAAATTCAATCCGTGCGATTATTTATGACAAATCGGTCAAATCGATATACTGATAACCGTTTTCGGCAATGTAGTCTTTTCTGCCCTGAAGATCGTCGCCCAAAAGCAAATCGAACTTCTCCGCAACCGCTTCGGGACTGTAATCCGGCTCAATCTTGATAAGACGTCGGGTTTTCGGGTTCATTGTCGTAAGCCACATCATTTCGGGCTCGTTTTCACCGAGTCCCTTTGAACGCTGAACGGTATATTTCTTGTCGCCGATTTCTTCGAGCACCTGTGCCTTTTCCTTTTCCGTATAGCAGAAATAAGTGTCGTCCTTGCAGTTTATCTCATAAAGCGGAGATTCTGCGATAAACACCTTACCCTCTTTAATGAGAGTCGGCATAAGGCGATAAATCATTGTGAGAATAAGCGTTCTGATTTGGAAGCCGTCCACGTCGGCATCGGTGCAGATTATGACCTTGTTCCAACGAAGATTGTCCATATTGAAAAGCGAAAGATTTTTGTTAGCCTTTGAGCTTACTTCAACGCCGCAGCCGAGCACCTTTATCAAATCCGTGATGATTTCAGACTTGAAAATCTTAGGATATTCAGCCTTTAAGCAGTTGAGAATTTTACCTCTGACGGGCATAATCGCCTGAAACGCAGAGTCCCTCGCCTGCTTACAAGCGCCGAGAGCCGAGTCGCCCTCTACTATGAAAATCTCTCTTTCATTTACATCTTTTGAACGGCAATCGACGAACTTTTCAATCCTGTCAGTCATACTGTTGCTTGACTGCAAGGTCTTTTTAATATTAAGTCTTGTGCTTTCAGCCTTAATTCTCGAACGCATATTGATAAGCACCTGCTCTGCTATCTTATCCGCTTCGATTTTGTTTTCTATGAAATACACTTCAAGGCTGTGCTTCAAAAACTCTGTCATTGCCTCTTGAATGAATTTGTTTGTAATTGCCTTTTTAGTCTGATTTTCGTACGAGGTCTGAGTCGAGAACGACGAAATTACAAGCACAAGGCAGTCGTCAACATCCTGAAATGTGATTTTAGAGTCGGTTTTAAGGTATCTGCTGTTCGCTTTGAGATAAGAGTCAATCTGCGAAACAAACGCACTCTTAACCGCCTTTTCGGGTGCGCCGCCGTGCTCCAAAAAGCTTGAGTTGTGATAATATTCTTTAAGCTGTACCTTATTTGAGAAGCACAGCGCAATGTTCATTTTAACCTTGTATTCGGGCATATCGGCTCTGTCCTTACCCTTGCGCTCGGTCTGCCAGAACTGAACGGACGAAAACGCCTTGTCGCCGACAATTTCCTTAACATAGTCGGTAATTCCGTGTTCGTATGAATACTCATACTTTTCAAAGGAATTTGTGCCGACCTGTTCTCTTAATATGAACTTAACGCCCTCGTTTACAACCGACTGACGCTTTATTGTCTCCTGATAGTATTCAAGCGGAATGTCAATGTCCGTGAAAACCTGCAAATCGGGTTTCCAACGAATACGGGTACCCGTGTCCCTTTTGCTGTAAGGCTCTTTTTGAAGCTCGCCGACAGGCTCGCCGTGTTCGAAATTCATTTTATAGCAGAAGCCGTTTTTGTGAATTTCCGCCTCCATATATTCCGACGCATACTGCGTGGCACAAAGTCCCAAACCGTTAAGACCGAGAGAATACTCATAAGTGCCGCCGTTATTCGTGTTGTATTTACTTCCTGCATACATCTCACAGAAAAGAAGCTCCCAGTTGTATCTTCCCTCTTTCTCGTTGTAGTCCATGGGCATACCTCTGCCGTGGTCGAGAACCTCAATCGAGCCGTCAAGGAATTTTGTAACGGTGATTTCATTGCCGTAGCCCTCTCTCGCCTCGTCGATTGAGTTTGAAAGAATTTCAAAAACCGCATGCTCACAGCCTTCAATTCCGTCAGAGCCGAAAATAACCGCAGGTCTTAAACGAACCCTGTCGGCGCCTTTTAACTGTGATATACTTTCTTCGGTATATTCCGCTTTCTTCGCCATTTTATTCCGTCCTTAAACACATATATTATAACTTATATATTTTACACTATATGTAGGGGTTAAGTCAAGTTTTACTGAATATGTTGAGAGTTAGAAGTGGGGAGTGGGGAATGAGAAGTGTGAAGAGGGCATTTCAGCCTCCCTTGTGTAAAGGGAGGTGCCGAACGAATGTGAGGCGGAGGGATTGTAATACCCACAAAATTCCTTTCACACGGTAGGGCGGTGGATTGCACCCGCCGTGGAAACTGACGAATATATGATAACTAACGGCTGTTAGCAAATTTGAAAATTTATGCGACCGTAGGGACAGCCCTTGCGGCTGTCCGTAAATGCAATTTTATATCAAATTTGATGAAACACAGGCTCCCTCTGACGAGGGAGCTGTTGAGCATAGCGAAACTGAGGGAGAGATAACGAAAATTTGCTGTTTATTGCTTTCTCTCCCTCAGTCATTTTTGACAAAATGACAGCTCCCTCGTCAGAGGGAGCCTATGTCGGACAGGGGCAAGCCCTGTCACTACGGGTTGTGGGTGTATTTTAATGTGATTTAAGTCGTTAGATTATTGTTGATACATTATAATTTACGGCAAATATGGCGTTGAAAAATTTCGCACAACCGTAGGGGCGACCTGCGTCGCCCGTCAATTTCATCTAACAATAAAAACGGGCGAACACAGTTCGCCCCTACGATATAATATAAAAATATAATTATTTGTAACCGTTAATTTGTTGTGATTTAACGGACAGGGGCAAGCCCTGTCCCTACGGTATAATATCGAATTCCATTCGTGCTTCCGCCCCATCTTTGAGGGGGCTGTCATTTTTCGCAAAAAATGACTGAGGGATTTTTATAAATTCGTATAAAATCAACCTTACAATCCCTCCGAGTTGCCTACGGCAACCCACCGTCTCACCTGCCGGTTCGGTATCAAATTAAATTCGTGCTTCCGCCCCATCTTTGAGGGGGCTGTCATTTTTCCACAGAAAAAATGACTGAGGGATTTTTATAAATTCATATAAAATCAACCTTACAATCCCTCCGAGTTGCCTGACGGCAACCCACCGTCTCACCTGCCGGTTCGGTCGGTGCTTCTGCATTAAATGCAGAGGTCTCCACAGGAGACCCTCCCTACGGTCGCATATAAATTCCGCATAAACAACATTTAGCCTCTCCGAAATGAATCGGGGAGGCTAAACTTTTTGCCGTCAAGGTGTTATATCGGGCAACATATTATTTTTTTACTCCGCTTTTTCCTCGGGCTTCGGCTCTTTCTGCTCCTCGGTTTTTTCCTTGAAGCTGAATTTGCCGTCCTCGGAATCGCAGATATAAGACTTGCCTTTGACTACCTTGTTTTCGAGCATTTCCTCAGACAAAAGGTTTTCAATCTTATTTTGAATTGCCCTTTTAAGAGGTCTTGCGCCGTAAACCTCGTCAAAGCCTGCGTCGGCAATGTCGCTTATTGCCTTATCGGTGAATTCAATACCGATACCGAGCTCCTCGACACGCTTTTTAAGTGAATCAAGGAGATTTACCGCAATCTTCTTAATATCGTCCTTCTGAAGTCTGTCGAATACGATTATATCATCGACACGGTTCAAGAATTCGGGGCGGAAGGTCTTTTTAAGCTCTCCCATAACAGCCTCTCTGATCTTCTCTTTTTCCATCACTGCCTCTGCGGAATTTTCCTTTCCCGTGAAGCCGAAGTCGGCACTCTTTTGAGTTATAAGCTTTGCGCCGACGTTTGAGGTCATTATGATAACGCTGTTTTTGAAGTCAACACGTCTGCCCTGCGAGTCGGTAAGAATACCGTCGTCGAGAATCTGCAAAAGCATATTGAATACGTCGGGATGAGCCTTTTCAATCTCATCGAAGAGAACAACCGAATAAGGTTTTCTCCTGATTTTCTCGGTGAGCTGACCGCCCTCCTCGTATCCGACATATCCGGGAGGCGAGCCTACCAAACGGGATACCGTGTGCTTCTCCATATACTCGGACATATCAAGTCTTATCATTGCATTTTCGTCGCCGAACAAGGTCTGTGCAAGTGCCTTGCAAAGCTCTGTTTTACCTACGCCCGTGGGGCCTAAGAAGATGAATGAGCCAATGGGCTTTTTCGGGTCCTTAAGTCCTGTTCTTGAACGTCTTATCGCTCTCGAAACCGCCTTAACAGCCTCGTCCTGACCGATAATTCGGTTGTGAAGCGTTTCCTCCATGTGAAGAAGTCTATCGCTTTCCTGCTGTGTCAGCTGAGCCGTAGGAACGCCCGTCCAAAGAGATACGATTTCCGCAATCTCATTTTCCGTAACCTCGTCCTTGCTTCTGCCTGCCTTACTCTTCCAGTCCTCCTTTTTCTTTTCAAGAGAGTCTGAAATTTCTTTTTCCTCGTCACGAAGTTTTGCCGCAAGCTCGAAGTCCTGCGAGTTTACCGCACTTAATTTCTCGGCTTCTATATCTTTCTTTTTCTGCTCAAGCTCATGGAGTTCGGGCGGCTCTGTAAAGGCACGAAGCCTTACACGTGAAGCAGCCTCATCAATCAAGTCGATCGCCTTATCGGGAAGGTATCTGTCTGCGATATATCTCACTGACAGTTCAACAGCCTCTTTGATAGCCGAGTCGGTGATTTTTACCTTGTGATGAGCCTCGTATTTATCACGCAAGCCCTTTAATATTTCGATTGCTTCTTCTTTAGACGGCTCGTCAACCATAACGGGCTGGAACCTACGCTCGAGCGCTGCGTCCTTTTCGATATTCTTTCTGTATTCCTCGATTGTAGTAGCACCGATTACCTGTAATTCGCCTCTTGCGAGCGAGGGCTTAAGAATATTAGCGGCATCAACCGCACCCTCTGCGTTGCCTGTACCGATAAGCGTATGCACCTCATCTATGAACAGAATAATATCGGGAGACGCCTTAACCTCGTCGATAACCTTTTTAATTCTTTCCTCGAAGTCGCCTCTGTACTTTGTGCCTGCGACCATACTTGTAAGGTCAAGGGAAATAATCTTCTTGTTTTTAAGCGTTTCGGGAACCTCGCCCGATATGATTTTAAGAGCCAAGCCCTCTGCGATAGCCGTTTTACCTACACCGGGTTCGCCGATAAGGCAAGGGTTGTTCTTAGTTCTCCTTGAAAGAATTTGGATAACCCTCTCGATTTCGTCGTGTCTGCCGATTACGGGGTCGATTTTGCCCTGACGTGCAAGCTCTGTCAAATCTCTTGAGAATTGGTCAAGGGTTTCGTTGCCTGTGCCCGACTTGCCGTCGTCGTTTGCATTTGTCGAAGAAGTGTTCATAAGCTTCTTTGAAATATCCGACATAATGCTGTCAGCCGTGACGCCTCCACGCTCCAATATCTGATAAGCATAGCAGGAGTCATCACTTGCTATCGAAAGCAAAATATGCTCCGTGCCTGCAAGGGAGTTCCCCGTTCTGCCTGCAAGATAAACCGCATTTTCGATTATTCTCTTGCTTCTCGGCGTGAAGTCCTGCGCACCTAACTTAGTGGGCACACCTACGCCGACTGTCTGCTTAATGTATTCCTCTACATCATCAAAATAAAACTTTCTGCCGGAGAGGACAACGCCCGCAACGGTTGCGGTATCGGACAAAAGACCTAAAAGCAAATGTTCACTGCCTATATAGGTATGGCCGAGGTTTTGTGCACACTCAACCGCCTTGTTGAGAGCCTTGTTAGCTTTCTCCGTAAAACCTGTGAATTTGAACATAAAACATCATCCTTTCCTTTTACTTGTAAAACAAGCGGAGAATTAAATCTCCGCCCGTCAATGTCTGTTATAGCCTTTCTCTTACGATTTTTGCCCTCTCGACATCACGCTCTTCAAGACTGAGCGTTTTGCCGACAAAGGCATTTATCGTTGCAGGCTGCATTGATACCATAAGCTCGTTTATTGTTTTAAGGTCTGTTTTTATCATTCCCAAAACAGCACCCAAACGAACCTTAGAGATTAAACTCATAAATTCTTTTGTACTTAATATTCTTGCCGATTTGAGTATTCCGTATGCTCTGAATACCGCATCCTCGGTTTCGATGCTCTTTGACGCTTCCTCCCGAGCCGCACGTTCCTGAGCCGCCAGCTGAAGAGTAATTGTTTTAAGATTGTCGATTGCCGATTTCTCGCTTATTCCGAGTGATACCTGATTGCTCAACTGATAAAGGTCGCCCATAGCCGACATACCCTCGCCGTAAGCTCCTCTGATTGTAAGACCGAGCTTTGAAACGGTTGAGGCAAGCGAGCCTATCTGACCTTTTGCGGTAAGTGCCGGTAAATGGAGCATCACAGAGGCTCTCATACCCGTACCGAGATTTGTCGGACATTGGGTAAGATAACCGAGCTTTTCGTCAAACGCATATTTGAGCGATTGGTTGATTTCCGTATCGATTTTATCCGCAAGCTCATAAGCTTCCTTGAGTGCAAGACCCGATTTCATAACCTGAATTCTGATATGGTCCTCCTCGCAAAGCATTATGCTTATATCCTCGTTTTCGGACATAAGCAATGCTCTCGCATCGGAATTTGACGCAAACTCGGGACTGATAAGATGCCTCTCTGCAAGGGAAACTATCTGTGAACGGGTAAGGGTTTTAAGCTCTGTATAGGTAAGGTTTTCCTTGCCGTCCAAAGCATCTCTTATTTTCTCGTTTACTTCGATTTTGCTCTTGTTGTCAAGGCGAACGGGGAACGGATAATCCGCAAGGTTTCTCGCAATTCTTATCCTCGTTGAAATGACTATATCGTTGTGGTCGCCCTCGCCGATGTACCATTTACTCATTTATTTTCCCTCGCTTTCCATCTCTTTAATCTTATCTCGAAGCTCTGCGGCTTTTTCGTAATCCTGCGATTTTACCGCTTCGTCAAGCTCATCCTGTAATTTTTCCTTTTCGGTCTTATCCGGCACCTCTACAATGCAGTTCGGGATTTTTCCCTCGTGACTTGTTCTGCCGTGAAGCCTTTCAAGCGACGGTAAGAGCTTATCGTAAAAGGTTGAATAGCAATCGCCGCAACCGATTTTACCGCTTCTTACTATATCATTAAAAGTGCTTCCGCATTTATCGCAGCGAAGTGATCTTCCGCCGAGACCTGCTATAACAGGCTCTGAGAAGAAGGAGCTTAACATATCCGAAAAATTAAATCCGAAGTCCGAAAAAACTCCGTCATAGCCGAGACTCTTTGCGCAGTCAGAGCAAAGATGAGCCTCTGTCGCCTCGCCGTTTACGATTGTTTTTATATGAGTGGTAGCCTCGTTTTTTTTACAGTTCTGACACAACATAATTATCTCTCCTTTTTATTTCATTGTGCTCAGAAGCATCTGTTTGAACATTGACGCTCTGAATTTGTTTCTGCTTTCCTCGGGCAATTCCTTATAAATATTGTCCGATACAGCTGTCATGATAAGCTTTGCCTGCTCGTCGGTTAAAAGTCCTCTGTCGTGAAGATTTGTTACGTTAGCCTTACAGGTTTTTCCGTCAACGCTTTCGCCGATTGAATTTATAAGATGCATTTTCAATGTCGATAGATCATACTGTGCTCTTGTAATTCTGATATATCCGCCGCCGCCTCTTTGACTTTCGACGATATATCCTCTCTCGGGTGTGAAGCGTGATGAAATAACGTAATTTATCTGACTCGGTACGCAGCCAACTCTTTCCGCAAGGTCATTTCGGCGAATTTCTGCGCTTGTTCCGTCCGTTTCAAGCATTTCGATTATCATATTCGCTATTTCTTTACTGAGATTCATTTGATTATCGCCTCTCTTTGACTTTGACTTTCTTTGACCTTTGTGATTATTATTATAGCCGACTTTTTCTTACAGTCAAAGGTCAAAAATGGTCAAATTTTCTTGTTTTCGGCGTGTAACAGGGTATTTTCTTTGATTTTCTTTGATTTTCTAACAATTTCAAAAATTTTATTTTTTTATAATAGCCTAAAGGTCAAATTTTTTAATCTGCCTTTAACACATTTTTTCATCCCGTCATAATATGTAATGATGAACGATGAAGGGAGGCACCACAGTGAACAACTTTTTCAATAACAACTGTCTTTTGATTCTCATTATCATCATTATCTTACTCTCTGATAATGACAACGGTTGCGGTTGCAACAGAACAGGCTGCTGCTAAGCACAGAAAAGGCTGTCATAAAGGCTGAGTTTTCATAAGGCAGTTTTGCTTCAAAACAACACCTTTTTGCACAATAATTCGTTAACCCCCACAGATATGCGTCAGCATTATCTGTGGGGGTTGCCTTTTCTTGTATCAAAAATATATTATTTTGAAGTGCGTTGCAGTTTCGTAGTTATAAAAATTCTTTGCCGGTGATGACAGCCGATTTTTTTGTTTGTGTTATTCGATTGTGATTGTTTTAATCGCTTTGGTCGGGCAAGCCTCAACGCATTTTCCGCAATTGGTACATTTGGAAACGTCAACCGAAGCCACGTTGTTTTCAACCGTAACAGCCTGTGATTCGCAGACCTTAACGCATTTCATACAGCCGATACAACCGACGTCGCAAGCCTTACGGGTAAGTGCGCCCTTGTCCTGATTTCTGCAAGTAACCGTAGCAAATGACTTGTGTAAAGGCATAAGCTCGATAAGATTTTTCGGGCAAACCGACATACATTTTTTACAAGCCTTACAGAGCATCGGGTCAACTCTTGCGACACCGTCGCAGATTTTAAGAGCGCCGTTTTCACATTCCTTTACGCAGTCGCCGAAGCCGATACAGCCGTATATGCAATCCTTCGGTCCGCCGAAAAGCTGAGAAGCCAATTTACAGCTCTGCACGCCTGCATATTCAAGCTTGTTGCCGTTGTGCGAGGATGTGCCGTTACATCTTACAAACGCCGCCATAGGCTCAACGCTCTCCGCTTTAACACCTAAGACCTCTGCAATGCCCTTTGCAGCCTCCGAGCCGCCGGGAGCACAAAGATTTGTCTTGGTGGTTTCGCCCTTTGAAAGAGCCGAAGCGTAGCCGTCACAGCCTGAAAAGCCGCAAGCACCGCAGTTCGCACCCGGTAAGCACTCTCTGATTTGTTCAGCCTTTTCATCCTTGGGTACAGCCATAACGACCGAAGCAATCGAAAGACCTATGCCTGCTATAAGACCGATAGCGCAGACAAGTATAACCGCCAAAATAATTCCGTTCATAACTCTACCCCCTTAACCGAACATATTCTCAACAAGTCCCGTAAAGCCGAGGAACGAGAGAGATGTGAGGCTTGCCGATATAAGAGTTATCGGAAGTCCCTGCAGGAATTTCGGAACGTCGCAGCTTTCAAGCTTTGAACGAACTCCTGCAAACATAACCATCGCAACCATAAAGCCGAGACCTGCACCGAGGGTGTTTATCATAGCGTGCGAGAATGAATAGCCGTTGTCGATATTGAGTATCGTAACGCCCAAAACCGCACAGTTTGTTGTGATAAGCGGAAGATAAATTCCGAGTGAGCTGTAAAGTGCGGGAATGTACTTTTTAAGCACAATTTCAACAAGCTGAACAAGTGCCGCAATAACCAAGATAAACACAATAGTCTGGAGATAACCGAGACCGTGATTGTCAAGGAAAGTGTTAAGCGGATATGTTACAGCCGAAGAAAGAAGCATTACGAAAATAACCGCAAGGCTCATTCCGACAGCCGTGTTAAGTTTCTTTGATACGCCCAAGAACGGACAGATACCGAGGAACTTTGAAAGAATGTAGTTGTTTGTAAGAATTGCCGTTAAAAGGATTGAGAAAAATATTTTCATTATTTTTCAACCTCCTTTTCTCCGCATTTTTCGCCTGCCGCAAGCTTTTCACAGCTTGAAGCCATCGGACAAGCCTTACAGCCGCCGAGCGTTGCCTTTTTGCCGCCGCCTGCTTCTGCAAGCTTGTTAGCGCAAGCCATTACAAGACCGAAAACGAAAAATCCGCCGGGTGCCAATACAAATATAGTCATAGGCGGTATGCTTTCGGGGAGAATTGCGTGACCGTAAAGTGAGCCTGAACCGAGGAGCTCTCTGATAGTGCCCATAATTGCAAGCGCACAGGTAAAGCCGACGCCCATTCCCAAGCCGTCGAGAGCCGAAGCCACAACTGAGTTCTTACCTGCAAATGCCTCTGCTCTGCCGAGGATGATGCAGTTTACGACGATAAGCGGAAGATAAACGCCGAGCTGTTCGTCAAGTGAGGGCAGGAATGCCTTTACAAGCATCTGAACGATTGTAACGAAGCCTGCGATAATTACGATATAGCAAGGAATTCTGACCTTTTGCGGAATTACCTTACGAAGTGCCGAAATAACAATGTTTGAGCATACGAGGACTATCATAGCCGAAATTCCCATACCGATAGCACTCTCAAGCGAGGTTGTTGTCGCAAGGGTCGGGCAAGTACCGAGTACAAGTCTCAAAACGGGGTTTTCCTTGATGATACCCTTTGTAAACTCATGTCCGAGTGATTTCTTATCAGCCATTTGCCTCACCTCCTGCCGTTTTGTACAAATCCAAAGCCGTATTTACCGCCGAGGTAACTGCTTTAGAGGTTATTGTCGCACCTGTCAAAGCCTGAATTTCATTGTCTGACGGTGTGCCTGTCTTGATAACGGAAATTTCCGAATTTTTGTCCTTATACTGATTTAAGAACTTATCGTTTTTAGCGTTCATACCGAGTCCTGCCGTCTCGCTTATCGAGAGAACGGTAACACCCTTAACGCTTCCGTCGTTGCCTATGCCGACCATAATATCAATGTCTCCGCCGTAGCCCTTAGCCGAGGTCAGGAATACATAGCCGATTTTTTCCTCGGACTGCGAAAGTCCCTCGTAATATGTATACTGTACGCCGTCCTTTTCAACCGTCTTTTCGTCCGAAAAGCTTTCGGCGTCGCTCAATACTACTTTTTTAGCCTCGTTCTGTCTCTCGGCGGCAAGCTCGTCGATTTTCGGTGCGGTTACCATATTTGTAACAGCCAAAAGAGCCGTAACGACAAGGCAGATTATAAAGAGTGAAACGGCAGGAACTAAAATTTCTTTTGCGTTTAACTTTTTCATTTTGCCGCCTCCTCTTTTTTAATCTTCTCTTTAATGAAGCCAAACGGTTTTTGTGCCGTAAGATTATCAATGTGAGGAACAAGAATGTTCATAAGAATAATCGAGAACGATACACCCTCGGGGAGTGAGCCGAAAATTCTGATAAGCGAGGTTATGATACCGCAGCCGATTGCGAAAATTACCTTGCCTCTGAAGTTTATCGGTGAGGTGGTGTAGTCGGTAGCCATAAACACAGCACCGAGCAAGAGTCCGCCTGCCATAAGCTGATAGAGAACGAACGGAACGCTGCCCTTGCCTACGATAAGCATAATAACGGCAACGGTGCCGATATAGAAAAGCGGAATTGTCGGTGAGATAACCTTTCTGATAAACAGATAAAGCGCACCTAAAATAATCGCCGCCGCACAGGTTTCGCCGAGGCAACCGCCACGAACGCCGAAGAACATCTTTGCAAGCTCGGGAAACTCGGGACTGTTCAAGGTCTGTGCGATACCCTCTGAATTATACTTGCCTGCAAACTGTGCCAACGGGGTTGCCGTTGTAACTGCGTCAAGCGTTTTAATTCTCCACGCAAACGGGGCAACATAGTCGTTTACATAGGTCGGAAATGAGGTCATAAGGACAATTCTGCCGACTAATGCAGGGTTTACAAAGTTCTGACCTATACCGCCGAAGAACTGCTTTACAACGATTATCGCAACTGCGTCGCCGATAATAACCATCCAAAGCGGAATTGTCGAGGGCAGGTTGAACGCAAGCAAAATGCCCGTTACAACTGCCGAAAGGTCGCCTATTGTATTTTCTCTTTTCATAGCCTTACGGCTTAAAAACTCAAACAAAACGCAGAATACCACGCTCGTCAAGGTTACAAGAAGCGCTCTGAAACCGAAAAGCACTACCGACAGCACAAGTGCCGGCATAAGCGCAATAACAACGTCGAGCATTATTCCTCTTGTTGTGTCAACGGTTCGTCTGTGCGGCGAAGCGCTGACAGTCAGTTTTCTCTCCTCGCTCATTTCTGCGCCCCCTCTCTGATGATTGCTTTCGCATTTCTCATATACTGAACAAGCGGTCTGCCTGCGGGACACGAATAAGCGCATGAACCGCATTCCATACAAACCATTGCGCTGTATTTTTGAAGTGCGTCAATATCCTTTACCCTTGCAAAGCGTTCGATTTTTGTCGGCATAAGGCTCAAAGGACAAGCCTTTGCACATCTGCCGCAGGAAATACAATCCGTTTCGGGTTTGATGCTGACATCCTTTTTGCCGAGCACAAGAATTGCGTTATTGCTCTTTATTACGGGTGTGTGGGTGTCGATAATCGAAGTACCCATCATAGGACCGCCTGCAATGATTTTGACGGGATCCTCTTTATATCCGCCGCAACGGCTTATTATGTAATCGATTTCCGTGCCGGCGGGAACTCTTATGTTCTGAGGCTCTAAAATCGCCGAGCCGTCAACCGTCATTGACCTTGAAACAAGCGGTTTACCTGTTTTGCAGTATCTTGACAAAAATGCCGCCGAAGCCACATTCATTACAACACAGCCGACATCTGCCGGAAGCTTTCCGGGAGGTACTTTTCTGCCTGTTGCCGAGAGAACCATCATTTTCTCCGCACCCTGCGGATACTTTGACTTCAAGGTCATAACCTTGATTTCGTCGTTTTCGTCCTCTTTCTCGGCTATTCTTTCAAGCACCTTGATAGCCTCTTTTTTGTTGTCCTCGACCGCTATGATGCATTTCTTAAAGCCGAGCATTTCCTTTACAAGATGAACGCCGTTGAAAACGTCCCATGAGTTATCGAGGCACTCACGGTAGTCAACCGTGATAAACGGCTCGCACTCGGCGGCGTTGATTATAAGCGTGTCAATTCCTGCGTCGGGCTTAAAGCCTAACTTGACGTGCGTCGGGAAGCCCGCACCGCCGAGACCTACAAGTCCCGAAGCCCTTACAGCCTTTAAGAAGTCCTCTCTTGTGTCGATATTCGGCACCTCAAGGCCCTCATAAAGAGCGTTTTCGCCGTCATTTTCGATAATTACCGCCTGAGTTTTCATACCCGTTGCGGTTCTTATCTCCTTTACAGCGGTTACCTTGCCCGAAACAGATGAATGTATAGGCGCAGATACAAATTTGTCCGTATCTCCTATGAGCTGACCTACCTTTACCGTGTCGCCGACCTTGACAACAGGCGTACAGGGTGCGCCGATATGCTGACTCATCGGAAGCGTAACAAAATCGGGTGCTTCAATTCGTCTTACAGGCATATCCTTGGTGTTCTTGTCATGTGAGACCTTCACTCCGCCCCGTACTTTTTTGACGGGTTTAATGATTTCAGAGTGCATTTATTTTCCCCCTTTTCGAGTGATAGTTTCGGTTACCCTTTCGAGAGCAGGCATAACCGCCCTCAAAACTGTTCCCGTTACAGCACCTGTTACGGTGCCGCTTATAAGCAACACGGGCGCATATCCCAATACGGATAAATTGCCCGCAGTTATAATCGCAACAATCAGCTGACCGAAATTATGCACAAGAGCGCAGATAATTCCGATTGCCATATATCCTGTTTTCTTTGAAAGCTTAAAAAGCAAATACATTGTAACGGTGCTGAGTATTCCGCCGCAAAGGCTCATAAAAAAAGCCGTTACCCCTCGGGTTATGCCTGCAAACAACGCCTTTATAAAGGTAATTGCAAGTGCGCTCACAATTCCCATTGACGAAGCCGCAAACATGGTGGCAATATTTGAAAAGCCCATTTTTGCCCCCGGCGGCATAAAAGCCACAGTCGGAATAAGCCCCTCAAGATACGAGAGCGTCAGCGCAACCGCCGAAAGCACCCCGAACAATGCAATTTTATAGGTATTATTTTTCATATCAATAGGTTACGGCATCAAAGCTTGTCTTTTCCCCTTTTACCGAAAGCACGGTTTTATTCGGCAAGCAAGCCGAAACGTCGCCCGAATTTTTGAGCCTTCCGCTTTTAATACAGGTCTTATCCTTGCAGTCGCTTTCGAGGAAATAAGCCTCGCCGTTTTCAATTTTTATTTTAATACTGTTATCGAGTGTAATTTCATTGTCAACCGACAGTTTATCGTGATACACGGTGTCGCCGTCGATTGTTACCGTAACGTATTTTTCGCCGCCGTTTATGATTTTCGGAATAAGCACCGAGAGCAAAATCAGCACGCCGATTACCGCAAACAATATCAAATCACGGCGGGAAATGAGCTTTCTTTTCATATCATTCCACCGTAAAATCCTTGTCGGTCAGGGTAAACGAGTCTTGAAGTCCGTCCGAAACGCTGACGGTTTTATCGGTGTACACGAAAACAGCCTCCGCATTGTATTTCTGCAAAATCGGATACGAAGCCGCTTCGCCCAAAACAAAGCAAACCGTTGACAGAGCGTCGCTTTCAAGCCCCGAATGAGCAACCACCGTGACAGAGCAAAGTCCGTTGTCGGCAGGCTTACCCGTTGTGAGATTCAAAAGATGATGATAGGTAACGCCGTCCTTTTCAAAGGTCTTTTCATAGCTTCCCGAGGTCGAAACGAAGCAGGAGCTAAGCATGAGCGTTGCAAAGGTGTCATTGACCTCACCGAACGGATTGCGAATACCGATTGTGAAAGTATCCTTGCCCGACGGCTTGCCGTAAAGAGCAAGACTTCCGCCGACAGACACAATCGCACCCTTTATTTCCTCATGCGAGAGAAGAAGGTCAACCGCCTTGTCGCAAGCCGCACCCTTGCCGACCGCACCGAGATTTAATATCTGCCCCTGCTTTGCCTTTAAGGTAAGAGTGCTCCTGTCAAGCTCAAGCGCAGAGTCGTCGCAAAGAGGGATAGCCGATTTGATTTCCCCGTCGCTCGGAACATTGAAATTGTCCGTATCAAAGCCCCAAAGCTCGGTCAATGCACCCGAAGTTACAGCGACCTTTTTGCCCGACAGAGAAAAAAGCTCTTTCGTGCTTTCCACAACGTCAAAAAGCTCACGACTGACTTTTACGCCGTTTGAAAGGCTTTGATTTGCCGAATAAAGCTCGGCTGACTTGTCATTTTTTGAAATAACCTTGTCGAAGCGTGAAATTTCGGCTGTGATTTCGTCGCACACGCTCTGACCTGCCTTAGAATTATTAGAATAGGTCTTAACGCTTACAACGCTGCCCATGGCAAAGGATGAAGCCTCCTGCACCTTGCCTGCGCCCGAACAAGAAGAAAAAGCGAATGTAATTGAAAAAAGGATAAGGAAAACGGCAATTTTCTTTATCTTCATACTTACACCCACTTTTCGACATTATTACATTACATTATTATATTATAATTTTAGCTAATGTTCAAGAATTGTTATATAAATAACAATTATAAGCTATTGTGTATTATATATGTTTTGTGCTAAAATCTATATGAGGTGAGATTATGTTTTCCGATTACTATATGCCCGTCAGAGTCCTTTCGGGCAAAGACGCAATTTTCAGAAACAAGGACGTTTTCACAAAATACGGCACGAAGTGTCTTATCGTATGCGGTAAAGGCTCTTCCGTCGCAAGCGGTGCTCTTGAGGACTTAAAAACCGCTTTGGACGAGGCTTCGGTTGAGTACACGATATTCGACAGTATAACCCAAAATCCGCTTACAACCGACTGTCAAAACGCAGGTCAGGTGGCAAGGGACTTCGGCGTTGAATATATCATCGGCGTCGGCGGAGGCAGTCAGCTTGACGCTTCTAAGGCGATAGCCGTCTATGCCTCAAACAAATTTTTATCGGCAGACGATATATATACGGGAGACTTCATGCTTCCTCCCCTGCCCGTAATTTTGGTGGGCACGACCTCGGGTACGGGAAGCGAAGTAACGGGGGTTTCGGTGCTTACAAACGAAAGCGGAAGAAAAAAGAGCGTTAGCGGCGAAAACTACTATGCGAAAGTTTCCTTTGCAGACCCGAAGTACACCTATTCTATGCCTATGGGCGTTACGGTTTCGACGGCAATCGACGCTTTTTGCCACGCAGTCGAAAGCCTTTTATCCAATAAATCGGGCGAGCAGTCGAAGATGTATTCAAAGCGTGCTATCCCGTCAATTTGGAATGCGCTTACAAAAATGGCAAAAACAAACGAGCTTCCCGACAAGGGCACAAGAGATGAGCTGTACACCTGCTCACTTTTTGCGGGACTTGCGATAAATTCCACAGGCACCTGCTATCCGCACACCCTCGGCTACACGCTCACGGAGGATTACGGCTTACCGCACGGACTTGCCTGCGCAGCTTTCCTGCCGTCATTCGTAAAGCGTGCGCTTGAATATAAAAACGCAGAGGCTACGGAGTTTCTTTCAATGATAAATATGAATTATCTTGAATTTGAACGCACGGTTTTCTCGATTGTCAAGGCAGATGATATTTCAATGACAGACGAGCAAATCAAAGCCTATTGCGAGCGTTGGGAAAACGTCAAGAACTTTATAAATTCCCCCGGCGGATTTACCGTAACGGACGCCGCCGACGTTCTTTCAGAGCTGTTTTTGAAAAACTGAATTTTACATAAAAACTCCCCCGATTACGAATTATTATCGCAGTCGGGGGTAATTATTTTGTTCTGTTTTATAATCAGTTTTTAGCTTCAACGGGCATTTTGTTCTTTGTAACGCTTTTGATTACAAACAATACAGCGACTGTAACGACAGCCATTACGGGAAGAACAACATACCACTTCTGAACGAAGCCTGCAAGGATATAGCCGACAAATGAAATTGCGGCAACTGTTATCGAATACGGAATCTGCGTCGAAACGTGGTTGAGGTGCTGACACTGTGCGCCTGCCGAGGACATAATCGTTGTATCCGAAATCGGAGAACAATGGTCGCCGCAAACAGAGCCTGCAAGGCAAGCCGACATACCGATAATGCCTATCTCGCTGCCTACGGGGAAGATTGCGATAACAATCGGAATGAGTATGCCGAAGGTGCCCCAAGATGTGCCTGTCGCAAAGGAAATTGCAACCGCAACAAGGAAGATAATCGCAGGGAGGAATTTGTCGAGTGCTCCTGCCGATTCAAGCGCTGTCTTTACGAAAACATCAGACTCAAGAAGTCCTGTCATATTTTTAAGAGTTGTAGCAAGTGTCAAAATGAGAATCGGAGGTACCATTGCGATAAAGCCCTTAGGAATGCAATCGAAAGCCTCTTTTGCGGGGATAAGACGTCTTGCGATAAAGTATGCGATGGTTACGACAAGCGCAATCATTCCGCCCCACGGAAGTCCCTCTGTGGCATCCGTGTTTGAGAATGCGCTTACAAAGCTCTCGCCGTCAAGAATTCCGCCCTTATATACAAGTGCGAACACGCATACGACTATAAGAACGATAATCGGGAGGATAAGGTCAATTACCTTACCCTTTGAGGTAGCAGGCTCCCCGTCCTCGCCGACCTTTTCGCCGTATGTGAACAAATCACCTTTGTTCATAGCGTTGTACTCGTGAAGCTTCATCGGGCCGTAGTCAAATTTCATTGCCGAAAGTGAGATGATGAACACGAAGGTAAGAAGCGAATAAAGGTTATAGGGAATTGCACTGCAAAACAGTGAAATACCGCTTGTGCCCTCGGGAGCATAAGAGGAAACTGCGGCAGCCCAAGAAGAAATCGGTGCTATCATACAAATCGGTGCGGCGGTCGAGTCGATAAGATAAGCAAGCTTTGCCCTTGAAACATTATGCTTATCCGTAACAGGTCTCATAACTGCGCCGACTGTAAGGCAGTTGAAATAGTCGTCGATAAAAATCAAAACACCGAGAAGGAAGGTTGCCATCATTGCGCCGAAGCGTGATTTAATGTGCTTTGAAGCCCATGTGCCGAAAGCCGCCGAGCCGCCAGCACGGTTGATAAGAGCAACCATTACGCCGAGGAGCACAAGGAAGATGAATATACCTGCCTGCGATCTTACAGCCTCGATAAAGCCGTCGTTGATTATTGCGTCCATTGTGGAAAGTCCGCCGAACGAGGTTGACAGAAGTCCGCCCACAACTATACCTATAAACAATGAGGAATAAACCTCTTTTGTTATGAGTGCAAGCGCAATGGCGATAACCGGCGGAAGAAGCGACCACAAGGTGCCCGTTGCCGAGGTTATCGAGCCTGTGAATGACGCCGCAAGCATAAATGCCGCAACGACAAGCACAAGAAGAATTTTCGGAAGTGCTTTTTTGAATTTCATTTTTACCTCTCCTTAAAATAAAAAAGTACGGTGCAGAAAAGCCCGTACTGAATTAAGTCATAACAAAAGTACGATAGCTCTCCACTTGCCGTGACAGTCCGCAGGATATTTTCCTACGGCCCAACAGGATAATATCGGAACTTTTTACCCTGTTTCGGCAGCTTTACCTTTTGCGTGCGTCGTTCCTGACGAATTACCACGCTACTTATCAAAGCTGCGCCTCTATCTGCATAATAAGATAGCATAAAATGCGTACATTGTCAATAATTGTCATTTTTTTCACATAAAACGGATAAGATAAAAAATTTTTTAATGTCCGTACATACCGATAATGCGTGCTTTTGAGCGTTCGGACACAATATTTAGTAAAAAAATCTTAATAATTGCTCTTGAAAATCTATATATAGTGTGATATAATTTGTTCAATTCGCAAAATACGGACATTTCGGTTAGGAATACAGACTAAAATTCGAAGGAGTGGGATGGATGAAAGTATTAAAGCGTAACGGTGCTGAGGTTTCTTTTGATATTGATAAAATCGCCGCAGCCATAACGAAAGCGAATGAAAGTGTTAACGAGGACGAGCGTATGACGGCGACTCAGATTGATAGAATTGCCGAAAGCGTTGAGTTTTCCTGCGTTAAAATGAACCGTTCTCCGTCGGTCGAGGAAATTCAGGACTTGGTTGAGTATCAGATCATGGCTCACGGTGCGTATGAGGTTGCAAAGAGCTATATCACATACCGCTACACCCGTAGCCTTGTCAGACAGTCAAATACTACGGACGAGAAAATTATGAGCCTTATCGAGTGCAACAACGAGGAGGCAAAGCAGGAGAATTCGAACAAAAACCCGATTGTCAACTCTACGCAGAGAGACTATATGGCAGGCGAGGTTTCAAAGGACCTTACGGAGCGTATTCTTTTGCCGCAGGAAATTGTTGACGCTCACAATCAGGGTATTCTTCATTTCCACGACGCCGACTATTTTGCACAGCACATGCACAACTGCGACCTTGTAAACCTTGAGGATATGCTTCAAAACGGCACTGTTATCACAGGTACTCTTATCGAGCGTCCCCACAGCTTTTCAACCGCTTGCAATATCGCAACGCAGATTATCGCACAGGTTGCTTCTAACCAGTACGGCGGTCAGTCGATAACGCTTGCTCATTTAGCTCCGTTCGTTGACGTGAGCCGTCAGAAATTCCGCAAAATCGTTGAAAACGAAATGGCCGCTCTCAATATAGATGTAAGTGAGGAAAAATTGAGCGAGCTTGTTGAGCTCAGAGTTAAGGACGAAATCAAGCGTGGCGTTCAGACAATTCAGTATCAGGTCGTTACACTTCTCACAACGAACGGACAAGCTCCGTTCATTACGGTATTTATGTATCTTAACGAGGCAAAGAACGAGCGTGAAAAGGCTGACCTTGCGCTTATTATCGAGGAAATGCTCAAGCAGAGAATTGAAGGCGTTAAGAATGAGAAGGGCGTTTATGTAACGCCTGCATTCCCGAAGCTTATCTATACTCTCGAAGAGGATAATATCACAGAGGACTCAAAATATTGGTATCTTACTCAGCTTGCGGCTAAATGCACCGCAAAGAGAATGGTACCCGATTATATCTCGGAAAAGAAAATGCTTGAATTAAAGGGCGATGTTTATACCTGCATGGGATGCAGAAGCTTCTTGACTCCCGACAGATTTACCGACAAGGGCATCGGAAATATCGCAAACGCAGGCAACTATGAGCCCGGCAAGCACAAGTATTACGGCAGATTTAATCAGGGCGTTGTTACGATAAACCTCCCCGACGTTGCACTTTCTTCGGGCGGTAACACGGAGAAATTCTGGTCAATATTTGAAGAGAGACTTGAGCTTTGCCACAGAGCACTTCGTTGCAGACACGAAAGACTTCTCGGCACACCGTCGGACGTTGCTCCTATCCTTTGGCAGTACGGCGCATTGGCACGTCTTAAAAAGGGCGAGACAATCGACAAGCTCCTTTTCAACGGATATTCCACAATTTCACTCGGCTATGCAGGTCTTTATGAATGCGTTAAGTATATGACGGGCAAGAGCCATACGGATCCCGAGGCTACACCGTTTGCCCTCGCCGTTATGCAGAAGATGAACGACAAGTGCGCAGAGTGGAAGAAGGCCGAAAACATTGACTACTCGCTTTACGGCACTCCGCTTGAGTCAACGACCTACAAATTCGCAAAATGCCTTCAGCGCCGTTTCGGTATAATCGACGGCATTACGGACAAGGGTTATATCACAAACAGCTATCACGTTCACGTTTCGGAGCACATTTCCGCTTTCGACAAGCTCAAATTCGAGTCACAGTTCCAGCAGCTTTCTCCCGGCGGTGCGATAAGCTACGTTGAGGTTCCCGATATGCAGGACAATATCGACGCTGTTCTCTCTGTTATGAAGTTCATTTACGACAACATTATTTATGCAGAGCTTAACACAAAGAGCGACTACTGTCAGGAATGCGGTTGGGACGGAGAAATCGAGATTGTCGAGGAAGAGGGCAAGCTCATTTGGAGATGTCCGAACTGCGGCAACACCGATCAGGATAAAATGAACGTTGCAAGACGTACCTGCGGTTATATCGGCACACAATTCTGGAATCAGGGCAGAACGCAGGAAATCCGTGACAGGGTGCTTCACTTATAAGAGGGAGTGTCTATGCATTACAGTACAATTAAAGATTGTGATATTGCAAACGGAATAGGCGTTCGTATTACGCTTTTCGTTTCGGGCTGTACAAATCATTGCAAGAACTGCTTTCAACCGCAGACTTGGGATTTTGACTTCGGAGAGCCTTTTACCGAAGAGACGGAGGAAAAGCTCCTTGAAATGCTCAAACCCGACTATATAAACGGTTTAACTCTTTTGGGCGGAGAACCTATGGAGCCGCAAAATCAAAGAGCGCTTGTGCCGTTTTTGAAAAGAGTGCGAGAGGCATATCCGAACAAGAACATTTGGTGCTTTACGGGCTTTACCTATGAAGTCCTCAAAACCGACGGTTCTCACCCGAGATGCGAGGTAACGGACGAAATGTTATCGCTTATCGATGTGCTCGTTGACGGAAGATATGTTGACGAATTAAAGGACTTGACCCTGCAATTCAGAGGCTCGTCAAATCAGAGGCTTATCGATATGGTCAAGACTCGTGAAAACGGCGAGGTAACGCTTCTTCCGAACAATGACCGCAAGCTTGCAAAGAAATAATAAATACACAAAATTAAACACGCCATACACCTTTTGAAGCGCCCCCTGTCAAGTAGACATACGAAAAAACAAAAATATATTTAGTTGAATGAATTCCACCCTGCTGCGCAGCAGGGTGGAATTTTTCACGC
>SFGA01000035.1 GCA_004556705.1 Ruminococcus sp.
TCGACCTATTAGAAAACTAAATAAAAAGCCACCAGTTCAATATAGAATTGATCTGGCAGCTTAATTCTTTTTTGTGTCTACAAAGTATTGACTACTTTAAAAAGACGGCAAAACCGTCTTTTTTATTTTCCTTTAATTCTGTTTATAACATTCTTTTCAAGTCTTGAAACCTGCGCTTGCGATATGCCTATTTCCTTTGATACCTCCATTTGTGTTTTTCCTTGCATAAACCTAAGTGTAAGAATACGTTTTTCTCTTTCGGACAAGTCTTTTATCGTTTCTTTAATAACAATTTCATCAAGCCAATCAGAATCAGTATCGAAGGAACTTACTTGATCCATAACGTAAATCGTATCTCCGCCGTCATTGTAAACAGGCTCAAACAAGCTTACGGGATCAACTATTGACTCAAGTGCTATAACAACCTGCGAGGTTTTAACATCAAGCTCCTTTGCGATTTCTTCGACTGTCGGCTCACGGTTTAATTCGTTTTGCAGTCTTTCCTTTACCTGCATTGCGTGATATGCCGTGTCTCTCATTGAGCGTGAAACACGAACGGAATTGTTATCTCTCAAATATCTGCGTACTTCCCCGATAATCATCGGAACGGCGTAGGTTGAAAATCTTAAATTTAAGCTGATTTCAAAATTATCTATCGCTTTTATAAGCCCGATGCATCCCACCTGAAACAAATCGTCAAGGTTTTCTCCCCTGTTTGTAAAACGCTGAATTACAGACAGCACAAGACGCAAATTTCCGTTAATCAGCTTATCCCTTGCGGTTTTATCTCCGTTATGCATAGCTTTCAGTAGCTCAATTTTTTCTTTTTCTTTAAGAACGGTTAATTTCGAGGTGTCTACTCCGCATATTTCTACTTTACTGTTTTGCACATAATCATTCCTTTTTTGAAAATATGTACAAAACAGAACCCCTGCTCTTATTATGAACAGGGGTTGTAATTTTTATAAGATTTTTAGTTAAATATTATTCCGAATAGCAATGCTCATTATCACTTGACGTAATTTTAACCGTAACAGGCTTACCTACCTCAAATTCCTCGAGCCTTGCTAAAACAGGAGTGTAATTTGCGGTATAGCCGAAAACAAAATCTCCGTCACGCTTGGTTTCGGGTATGATTTCAACCGTTTTACCGATTTGCTCTTTTAAGAAATTGCTTCGAATTTCCTCTGCAACCTGCGAGAGCACGGCAACACGCTTTTCTTTAACAGACTTTTCAATTTTACCGTCAAAAGAAGCGGCTCTTGTGCCCTCTCTTACAGAGTACGGGAAAATGTGAATTTTCTCAAAGCCGACTTTCTTTACAAACTCAACAGTATCGTTAAAATCCTCGTCGGTTTCGCCCGAAAAGCCGACCATAATATCGGTTGTTAATGTACAATCGACAAAATTTTCACGCAGCTTTTTACAAAGGTCATAATACTCATCAGCGGTATAGTATCTGTTCATTCGTTTTAACGTATTGTCGCAACCGCTTTGAAGTGAAATATGAAACTGCGGGCAAAGCTTTTCACATTTTGCAAGATTAGACAAAACCTCATCTGTCAAATGGTCAGGCTCTAAAGAGCCGAGTCTGACACGCTTGATTTTATCGTTATCACAAGCCGCCGCAACTGCGTTGTAAAACTTTTCGCCTGTATCCTTGCCGTAAGCCGAAAGGTTAATTCCGACAAGTACAATCTCTGAGAAGCCTTTATCCGCAAGGGCCGAAACCTCACTTTTAATCTGCTCAATCGGCTTTGAACGCACTCTGCCCCTCGCATACGGAATTACGCAATAAGAACAAAATCTGTCGCAGCCGTCCTCAATTTTCACAATCGCACGGGTTCTCTCGTTAAACTCATAAATCGGATCACCGCAAAACGCCTCACCCGATAAATGCTGATTTATCTCAACAATTCTCTCCCGATTGCTTATAAATCTTTTGAGCTTTGCAACCAAAGAAATATTATCTTTATTTCCGATTACAACATCCGCCGCAGTAAGCTCGCTTGCCATCTGCGGAAAAGCCTGCGGCATACAGCCTGTTAAAACAACAATGCTGTCGGGATGATTTCTTTTGAGATGGCGCACGGTCTGTCGGGTTTTTCTGTCGCTCTCGGCAGTTACTGTACAGGAATTGACAACAAAAACATCTGCTTCATCATCATTTAATGTAACAGAAAATCCGTTTTTTAATAAATCCTCTGTTATTTCCTGTGTTTCATATTGATTGACCTTACAGCCAAGCGTATAGAGCTTAACTTTCATTGACAACTCCTATTTTAGATTGATTTTACACGGAAAACACGAACTCCGTGCGGTGCAACACGAGCGTTAATAGCACCCGAGGTTACGTCAATTTCCTTACTCCAAAGGTCTGTGTACTGATAAGCGCCTACATCGGACAGCTCAACATAGCTGAGATTTGCAACCTCTTTTAATGAAACGCTCATATCCTTTTCGGAATTTGACTTGTTAAAGAAGCATATTGCAGCCTCGCCCTTATCAAGAGGCTTAACAAGAATATCGGTAATAGCGTTAGTTTTCATTCTTCTGCACTGAACGCCCTTTTTATCCTGATCAACAGCAATAAGCTCTCTGTTGGTTACAATCTGCAAAATCTTGTTATTATAATCAACATTTCCGTCAACGTCAATAAATTCTCTTATATCGTTACCGAGTATAAGCGGCGCAGAAAGCATACACCAAAGAGTAAAGTGTGCCTTGTTTTCCTCAACGGTAAGGTTACCGTTGCCGACCTCAAGCATATCGGGGTCATTCCAACCGCCAACGCCTGAATAATCTGCAAGCTTTACGTTAATTTCATAAATTCCGAGAATTGAGCTCCACATAGGTCTGATATCAAGCGTGGTTCTCCAAAGGTTACCTGCCTGTGCACCCCATTTCCACGGCTTGTTTTTGCCCCACTCGCAAATTGAATAAACAATCGGCTTTTCGGGTACATTGTTCTTTTCGGCGTAAAGCTTTGTAGCACGCTTCAATTCCTTGCCCATATTTATATACTGAGTAGCCGCAGAGTCCATTTTTGAGCCAATGGGATTTTTAATTTCTATTGTATTATCGCCCTTGTTGAGCTTAACGGCAATTTGACATCTGCCTGTTCTGCTCCAAGCCTTTGTAGGCGGAATATCAACAGGATAAGTGTCACGGTCATTAACTGTAACAACCGCATATTTATCGGCTTCGAAAGCCTTTTTCACAACAAGTGTAAGCGTATATTCGCCGTCCTCTGCTATATTGACAAAGCTAAATCTAACGCTGCCCATATTACTGTCGAGGTTTGCAACATAGCTTCCGTTTTTATCTTTTATAATTCTTGCAGTACCGTAAAGCTCGCCGTTTTCAGCCTCAATAACCTGCTCGCTTCCGCCGTTTTTATCGGTAATTATAACCTTATCGATAAGCGGAGCTTTTGAGGTAATAGGCTTATTGTGGCAAAAATCGTATTTGAAATATTCAATGCCCCACTCGGCAAAGGTTTCCGCATCAATTCTCTCATGACCGAGAGAAGCCGGCAAATCCTCACAGGTAAGAGTACCGTTTGAGGAATATATACCTGCCTTAAAGCCCATTTTATTCAAATCCTCAACAAGAGGTTTAATTCCTCTCGGGAATGTTGCAAGGTCGCCCTGCAATTTGCCGTCCTTGTCACGAATCGAGCTGTGCCAGCAGTCGTCAAGGTTTACGAAATTGTAGCCTGCGTCAAGCAAGCCGCTTTTTTTCATAGCTTCGGCAATTTGAAGGATTTTTTCTTCTGTAATTTCTGTTCTGAATGAGTTCCAGCTCGACCAACCCATAGGAGGTGTAAGAGCCACTCCGTTATCATATTTTTCCGTCGTTTTGATATGTACGCCGAGCTTCGCAACAGCCTTGCGAATATCGCACTCGGGACAAAAATCAGGAGTTTTCTTTTTTGCAATATAACCTGCGGCAGCAGCCGTACCTGCCAAAACTACGGCTGAAATGATTTTTCCTAACATATTATAATCCCCTTTACAAAATAAAGAGGATAGCGAAATAACATTCACTATCCTCCTTGATTTAATAAGTTAAATTATTCCTCAACTGGAGTTTCCTCAGCAGGAGCTTCAACTGCTTCTTCAGCAGCGGGAGGATCGAGGAGAGCCTTTATTGAAAGGCTGACACGCTTCTTATCAAAGTCAATGTCAAGAATCTTTGCTTTAACTTCCTGACCAACCTTGAGAACATCAGCTGTATTTGCAACGTGGTCATATGAAATCTCGGAAATGTGAATAAGACCGTCGATTCCCGGAATGATGTTTGCAAATGCGCCGAATGTTGTAAGTCCGACAATCTTTGCTGTGATTTCCTTACCAACGGGATAATCTCTCTTGAGAATTTCCCACGGATTGTCCTCAACTTTCTTAAAGCCAAGAGAAATCTTCTTATTTTCACGGTCAAGAGCCTTTATGTAAACTTCAACAGTGTCGCCTACATTAACAACCTCTGACGGATGCTTAATTCTTGTCCAAGAAAGCTCGGAAATGTGAATCATACCGTCAACACCGCCGAGGTCAACGAATGCACCGTACTTTGTAAGTGAACGAACAGTACCTGTGTACTTCTGTCCCTCTTCAGCCTGTGCCCAGAACTTCTCTGCCTCTTCCTTGCGGAGGTCTCTGTTAGCAGCCTTGATTGAGCCTACAACTCTGCGCCTTCTCTTATCTGCTTCGATAATCTTGAACTTAACAGTCTTGCCGACCATATCCTCAAGAGAATCGTTTCTGCTGAACTTTGAAAGTGATGCCGGAACGAATACACGAATTCCGTTGTACTGAACATAAAGTCCTTTACCGTCGCCTACAACGCCTGTAACCTTACCTTCAACAACCTCATCGCTCTCGGGATCGATTGTTTCCCAAGCCTTAGCTGCGTCATAACGCTTCTTTGAAAGCATAACCGTACCTTCGGCATCGTTGGTTTTCATAATGATAAGGTCAAGCTTATCGCCGATTTTAACTTCTTTTGTGATGTCGCAAGAGGGATCGTTGCTGAACTCGTTAGCAGGAACATAACCTGTATGCTTTCTTCCTACGATTTCAACCTCAACCTCAGACGGTGAAACGCCTACGACTACGCCTACAACTTTTTGGTCTGTGCTTTCATCTATATATTCTTCAAGCATAGCAGCAAAAGATGTATCTTCAGCCATTGTTGCCTCCTCCTTTACTGCATTTGTGCTGACATTTTGTTCTAATTTCTCGGTCATTGTTTTTAGTACCTCCTTAATTATACTGTCAGGAGTCGATGCTCCCGCAGTAACGCCGACTGACTTAAACCTTGAAAAATCGATGCCGTTCAATTCCTCATAAGTCTCAATCAGGTAAGTAGGGCAATTGGATTCACACACAGCCTTAAGCTTAGCCGTATTAGAACTTTGACGGCCGCCTATGATAATCATAGCATCGTTTTTAAGCGAAAGCTGAGTGGCTTCCTTTTGTCTTTCTTCTGTCGCATTACATATTGTATCAAAAATTATGGCGTTTGTATAGTAATTTTTAATTTTTTTTGCATATTTTTCAAAAGATTTTATCGAAAAAGTGGTTTGAGAGACAACTATTAGACGATTTTCAACTAAATTCGGGTTGGAATTGATGATTTCGTCAAGCTCTTCCTCGGTATTGAACACAAAAGACGGTCCCTTGCAGTAGCTTCTGATACCTATAACCTCGGGGTGAGTCTTGTCGCCCGCTATAAAAGTTACTGTGTTTTCATCGGATTTTTCGCTGACTGTCTTATGAATTTTCAAAACAAACGGGCATGTAGCATCACAAAAATTCGGGGAAACGCTCTTTACCTCTTGCAAAAGGTCTTTTGTAATTCCGTGAGTTCTGACAACAATCACATCACCGCTTTTACATTCATCAGGATGCTCTATAATGCGGACTCCCCTCTTCTTGAAAGAAGAAATGACCTGTGGATTATGAATAATCGGTCCTATCGTACAAACGCTTTTGCCCTCGTCAACCATTTTTTCAAGCAAATTTATTGCTCTGTTAACGCCGAAGCAAAAGCCTGCCGACTTGGCAAGTGTTATTTCTCGCAATGTCCTTCCTCCCAGAGTGCCGTAATTTCGCCCATAATACGCTTGGTGGCATCTTTAAGCTCCTTTGTATTGTGAGGCTCGTCGGTAAAGCCGAATTCTTCGTTTTTAATTACCTTACCGAAACGAACAGTCAAGCGTGTACCTTTTTTGTACTCATCGCTTGTATAAATCGAAACGGGTAAAACGTCCGCACCCGTAACCTTAGCGATAAGAGCCGTTCCCGATTTACCTCTTGCAGGCTTGAAGTCCTTTGAACGTGTGCCCTCAGGAAAAATACCTAAAATATAGCCTTTTTTAACTACATTTTCCGCATATTCAACAGCGGTTGTGTCGCCCTGTCCTCTTCTTATCGGGAAAGCGTTTAGGTGCTTTATGAAAATTCCGAGAGCCTCGTTTTCAAAAAGCTCTTCCTTTGCCATAAAGTGAATAGTACGCTTTACCCCTCTGCCTAAAACAATAGGGTCATTACTGCTTTGATGGTTGCAGGCAATGATAAGTCCGCCGTCCTTTGGTATGTTTTCAAGTCCGACATAGGTAATCTTAAACTTAAGGCAATAAAGCTTTGCAACCCATCTCAAGTTTTGATAAAGCTTATATTCTTTAACATTATTAAAATCAAATTCCATCAAATTCTCTCCTTAATGATATTGACAATTATATTTTTAGCCTCATCAAAATTGTAATCTGAGGTATCGACAATAACGCTGTCCTCGGCAGGCTTCAACGGTGCAATTTCACGGCGAGAGTCCTGATAGTCTCTTTTTTCCAAATCGGCAAGGACTTCTTCATAGGTGTCCTTTGCTCCCTTTTCAACAAGCTCCTTGTATCTTCTTTTCGCTCTTTCCTCTGCGGAAGCCGTAAGGAAAATTTTAATTTTAGCGTCGGGCAAAACAACAGTGCCTATATCCCTGCCGTCCATAAGACAGTTGTTTTTCTTTGCTATATCCCTTTGTAAATCGAACAAGAATGCTCGAACGCAAGGAATTGCCGACACGTCAGAAGCCGCCATAGATGCTTCGGGTGTTCTTATTTCGGTTGAAACATCTTCTCCGTTTAAGAAAACGTGCTGAACGTCGCCGACAAATTTTAATTCGACAACTATATTCTTAAGAGCCTTTTCAATATTTTCAGAATCCTTTGTGCCAATGCCGTTTCTTAACGCATAAACACCGACTGCACGGTAAAGAGCACCTGTATCGACATAAATAAAGCCGAGCTCCTTTGCCGCCGCACGTGAAATTGTACTTTTTCCTGCTCCTGCAGGGCCGTCAACAGCAACATTAACAACCATAGTATCTTCCTTTCTTATACGCTTTTTCCGGCAACGTGTCCGGTTGAAAACGCAATCTGCAAATTAAAGCCGCCCGTGTAAGCGTCAACGTCAATGACCTCGCCTGCAAAGTAAAGATTTTTGCAAAGCTTTGACTCCATCGTCTTTGGATTTATCTCCTTGCAATCGACTCCGCCCGAAGTGACAATCGCTTCATCGATTGAACGGAAATTGAGAACGGTGAGCTTCATATTTTTTATTGTTTTAACAAGGCTTTGACGCATTTCCTTTGTAACCTGATTACATTTTGTAGACGGTCTTATCCTTGAAAGTCTGATAACGGGATTTATAATAGCTCTCGGCAAGAGCATACCGAGTGAGTTTGAAATTGCCTTATTACAGTTATCAAGCAAATCCCTCTGTATTCTCTCATCAAGCTTTTGCTCGTCCAAAGCAGGCTTCATATCAATATATATTTCATATCTTCCGCTTTCCATATTTCTCATATGGGCACTTGCCGAAAGAATCATAGGTCCCGAAACGCCGAAGTGCGTAAACAGCATTTCTCCGAAATCGGAATAAATCTGTTTTTGAGTTTTAGTGTCAATTACTCTAATTGCACAATTACGAAGCGAAAGTCCCATAGCCTCGCTGCAATATCCCTCACGGCAGGTCAACGCAACCAACGACGGTTTAATATCAACAATATTGTGTCCGACGCTTTTTGCAAGCGTATAGCCGTCGCCCGTTGAGCCCGTCTTCGGATAAGACCTACCGCCCGTCGCAATTATTATTTTATCGGCGTAGTATTTTTCGCCGTCGTCTGTAACAACGCCTTTTGCTTCGCCGTTTTCCAAAATAAGTGCCGTTACTCTGCCCTGCTTACGCTTAACACCGCTTTTCGTAATATATTTATTAAGAGCGTCAACAATGTCAACCGCTCTGTCGCTCGCAGGAAAAACTCTGTTTCCTCTCTCAACCTTCAGTTCAACACCGAGATCTTCAAAAAAGCTGCGTGTATCGCTCGTTGAAAAGTCCGAAAAAGCTCCGAATAAAAATCTGCCGTTTTGCGGAACATTTGAAATAAGTGCCTGAATATCCGTTTCGGCATTTGTAACGTTACATCTGCCCTTTCCTGTAATTAAAACCTTACGGGCGATTTTATCGTTTCTCTCAACTAAAATAACTTCATTTCCGTTTTCGGCAGCCGTTCCCGCAGCCATACAGCCTGCTGCTCCTGCTCCCACTACAATAACCTTACTCATCGCCGTCATTTTCTTCCTTTTCGTAAACCTGATATTTATCCCACACGCTTTCAAGCTCGTTGAAGTTTTTATAGGCCTCGTTTTTACGGCTCAAGGTAACGCTTGCAATCAAAGCATTTATAAGGCTAAGCGGTGCGGCAAGTGAATCGACAACCGAAGCCATATTACTTTTTGCAACAAGAAGATGGTCGCCGAAAGGCGCTATGGGAGAATTTTCGGTATCGGTAATTGAAATAACCGTCGCTTTCCTGTCTGAAATAAATCTCAAAGCGTTTACAGCCTGCTTCGAATATCTCGGAAAGCTGATAGCGATACAAACATCCTCCTCACTTATTCTGAACACCTGCTCAAACATCTCCGAAGCACTCGAAGAATTAACAAGTATAACGCTGTCAAACACAAGATTGAAATAAAATGCAAGGAAATATGCAAGCGCAGCCGATGAACGAACGCCTAAGATATAAATCTTTTTAGCGTTGTTTATAGCCTTTACGGCATTGTCAAAAGCCTCTTTAGACACCGTTTCCGCAGTCTGACGGATAAGGTTAATATCGTCGTTGAGCACGGTGCTGATTATATCGTTATTGCCGATTAAGCTCTGAGAAACCTCCATTCGCTGAACGGTGGTAAGCTTCGTTTTTATCATTTGCTGAAGCTCTTTTTGCATTTCGGGATAGCCCTTAAAGCCAAGCTCACTTGCAAATCGAACAACAGTTGACTCGCTTACGCCGACTTTTTCACCGAGTGCGGCAGCAGTCATAAAAGCCGCTTTGTCATAATTCGTTATGATGAAATCGGCTATTTTCCTATGACTTTTTGAGTATTTTATGCTTTTGTCCTCAAGCCTTGACAATAAATTGTTTTTCATAAATACTGTTTTTCCCTCTTCATCTGAATATCTTGAATATTATAATTGAATTTAATTGATTTTGCAAGAATTCCTGCAAATTATTTTATTTTTTGAGGCATATATCTCATTTCCGCACCGCAAGGCTCGGATTTTGAAAGTGAAAGTGAAAAAATATCCGTAGCCTCACATTCTTTTTTGAAAACGCAATCCGCAATTTCATCTTTCAATGCCGCTACATCCGAGTAAGAAGCTATAAACGGTAATTTTGCCTTTTTAACGCATTTCCCGAGAGCTTCAGAAGCGTTTGTGTTAAAGCCCAAAAGCCTTATATACGGCGCTTTAATGCTTATAATATCTTTAGTTATCCCAAATGCAGAGGCTAACACGGCACGGCGAATTCTCGAATGTGTATATCTTTTCGTTTTAGCCGCATCAAATATTCCGTCAAGTGTTGTTTCGGTTGAAATTGCAGCCTTAATACGGTTTTCAAGTCCCTCGGACATATAAGCTGTTTTTTCATCAATGCAATCTTTTTTTGAACGCAATAAAGAAAGTGCCGCAAGCTCATACTTATTCTTATCAATTACTCTGCCGTCATCTGCTGCGGGCCTATATATTTCCCATGTATTTTCAGGAATAAAGCGTGAAATATCGTCTTTTTCGCAAATCATTTTTCTCAAAAGCGTAGCCGAAGCAAAGCTTTCGTTATCATCAAGTGAGTTATAGCCTGCACCTTCTCTTTTTACGGTAACAGGCTTTATTTTATATCCGTTTTTATTTATCGCCTTGATGTATTCAACGGCAAGTATATCGTTTGGCAAAGAAATGCACGTTCCGTCAGAAAAATCCCTGACAGCTGTTTCTCTTGCCGTCGGGTAGCTGACGCCCTTTTCAAGATACTGCTTTATTTTCTCGTCAAAATCGGGATCTGCGATTATCTCGGCAGCTTTTTTGAGCGTGCCTATATCTCCGCACTCACTTCCGAACGCCAAAGTATCACAACCGAAGCCCTCCAATATACGAACAGCATTTTCGCAGAAAAATTCGGCACTTGCGGTAGCGTAAATAAACGGCAATTCAAGCACAATATCGGCACCGTTTTTCAAAGCTGCTTCAACTCTTATGTCCTTTGGAAATATCGCAGGCTCTCCTCTTTGCACAAAGCTTCCGCTCATCACGCAAACAAGCGTGTCGCCGTCCTTTTTCACCGAATCGATTAAATGCTTATGACCGCAGTGGAAAGGGTTAAATTCACAAACAATTCCGATTATACTCATTTATTATTTTCCACTCCTTTATAAGCTTTTCTAATGAATAAGCCGCATTTGCAGGGCTTGTTGACGGCAAAGAAATTATATCAAAGCCTGTGCTCTTTTTTATATACTTATTATATAAGCTCTGTGCGGTCTTACCGTTTGCGTATATTTTTTTGATATCGGCAACCGATAATATTTCCGATAAATCATTCGGTATAACGCTTTTTATTGTGCTGTCAGCCGAGCCTGTTATTTCACAAGACTTTATGACGTCCCACACGGCGATTTTATTGCTTAAAAGCATATTTTTCTTTTCCTCGACAGTTTTCGGAACGGGACAGGAATACACAGATGCCACTACCCTCCAAAATCTGTTTTGAGGATGCGCATAGTAAAAATTGTTTTCTCTCGATTTAACAGACGGAAAAGAGCCGAGCACGAGTATTTCCGAGTTTTTGTCGAAAATCGGCTCAAAGGTATGAGTAAATATTTCCCCCATTCCGTCATCTCCTGTCAAAATTTGCTTTTTAACTTGAAAAATTATATTGATAAGTATATAATATTTAATGACAAATTTCAACCGGTAACTCGGAGGAGGAAAATAATGAAAATTCTTGTTATTAACGCAGGAAGCTCATCTCTTAAATATCAGCTTATTGATATGGAGCATGAAACCCTGCTTGCAAAAGGTATTTGTGAACAAATCGGCGACGCTAACGCAACCTTTACTCATAAGGTACCCGATTGTCCCGAAAAGACAATCAAGAGCGAGCCTCATCTTATGGCTGACCACAGCGAAGCAATTCAGCTTGTATTGAATACTCTTGTTGACGCAGAGCACGGCGTTATCAAATCGATGGACGAAATCGGTGCGGTAGGTCACAGAGTTCTCCACGGTGCCGAAAAGTTCTCGGCTTCTGTTCTTGTAACCGAAGAAATGAAAGAAACCGTTAAAGAGTGTTTCAAATTCGGCCCGCTTCACAACCCTGCAAACCTTAAAGGTATCGAGGCTTGCGAAAAGATTATGAATGTTCCGCAGGTAGCTGTTTTTGACACAGGCTTCCATCAGACAATGCCCGACTATGCATATATGTATGCTCTCCCCTATGAGTTTTACGAAAAGGACGGCATCAGAAAATACGGCTTCCACGGTACATCTCACAGGTACGTTTCAGGCAGATGCATCGAGCTTCTCGGCGGCAAGGCTGAGGGTACAAAAATCGTAACCTGCCATCTTGGTAACGGCTCATCAATTTCGGCAGTTAAAGACGGTAAGTGCTTTGATACAACAATGGGTCTTACTCCCCTTGAGGGTATCATAATGGGTACTCGTTGCGGCTCGATCGACCCTGCAATCATTCCCGTAATTATGAAGTCTCACAACCTCACACCCGATGAGGTTGACCATCTTATGAACAAAAAAAGCGGTATGCTCGGTCTTGCGGGTACAAGCGATAACCGTACAATAGAGCAGATGTCAAAAGACGGCGACAAAAAGGCTCAGCTCGTTGAAAATATGCTTTGCCATCAGCTTACAAAGTATATCGGAGGTTTTGCGGCTGCTATGGGCGGCGTTGACGCTATCGTATTCACAGGCGGTATCGGAGAAAACAATCCGCATTACAGATCAAGAGTTGCTGAAAAAATCAAGTTCCTCGGAACCGAAATCGACGAAGAAAAGAACAGCATCAGAGGCGAAGAGGTTGAAATCTCCGTTCCCGGCTCAAAGGTTAAGATGTTTGTTATTCCGACTAACGAAGAGCTTGTTATCGCAAGAGACACTCTTGAAATCGTAAATAACCTTTAATAATTAAACATTAAACTCCTGTATGCTTTGCGCTGCGGGAGTTTTTTGAAAATAAGGAAAGGAATGAACGTTATGAAAGAAAACAGAAAGCTGCTTAAAGAGGTTTTACAGGAAATTCGCCACGATATGACTGACGAAGAGGTTTTGAATTTACTTGCAGACAGTAAAATTTCCGTTAATCCGAACAAGAAAAAAGAAAAATACACTCTCGGACAGCGTGCTGCGGACGCCATAGCGAAATTTGCAGGAAGCTGGGCATTTATCTTTTCTTTTGTTGCCGTGCTTGTACTGTGGATGGTTATAAACGTAATCCTTGCGGCAAAAGCGTTCGACCCTTATCCGTTTATTTTGCTTAATTTGGTTTTGTCCTGCGTTGCGGCAATACAGGCACCGCTTATTATGATGAGCCAAAACAGGCAGGAGGAAATTGACCGCCGCCGTGCCGAAAACGATTACAAGGTAAATCTTAAAACCGAAATAATGATTGAGGACCTTTACGATAAAGTAAATGCAATTCTTGCAAAGCAAAAAGCACTTGAAAAGAAATTGGATGCCGAAAAAAGCGAAAAGAATAATAAATACACCGAAAGCAAATGAAAAAAGCCACTCATTGTAAAGTAGTCAATACTTTGTAGACACAAAAAAGAATTAAGCTGCCAGATCAATTCTATATTGAACTGGTGGCTTTTTATTTAGTTTTCTAATAGGT
>SFGA01000036.1 GCA_004556705.1 Ruminococcus sp.
CTGTTGGCGTAGCGGTCGATTTTGTGCGGCGCTCCAAGCCGCATAAACAAAATCGGGATACCGCAAGAGGGCAATAGGTGGCACGCCGCAGGCGTGACGGAAGGAGAGATAACGAAAATTTGATTTTTATTGCTTTCTCTCCCTCAGTCATTTTTGACAAAATGACAGCTCCCTCGTCAGAGGGAGCCTGAATATGCGGATTGAAAATTCACAATCCCTCCGAGTTGCCTTGCGGCAACCCACCGTCTTACCTGCCGGTTCGGTCGGTGCTTCTGCATTAAATGCAGAGGTCTCCACAGGAGACACAAAAGCAGCTGTATTTTTAAGGCGTCAAACGAAATCAGTAACACGAGGAGAAATAAATGGCTAAGAAAAAGAAAACCGAAATATCCCACGAAGAAGATTTGAACTTAAACGCTCATATCTCCGGTGCGGGCGAGGTTGTGCATCAAAATATTATCGACACGCTCGAAATAAACTATATGCCCTATGCAATGAGCGTTATTATGTCGAGAGCGATACCTGAAATCGACGGCTTCAAACCCTCGCACAGAAAATTGCTCTACACTATGTACAAAATGGGACTTTTGAACGGCTCAACCGTCAAGAGTGCAAACATTGTAGGACGTACAATGCAGTTAAACCCCCACGGCGACGCTGCTATTTACGAAACAATGATTAGACTTGCACGAGGCAACGAGAGCTTGCTTCATCCGTATATCGAATCAAAGGGTAACTTCGGTAAATCCTATTCAAAAAATATGCAATATGCGGCTTCGAGATATACAGAGGCAAAGCTTGCCCCCATTGCAGGGGAACTTTTCAGAGATATTGACAAGGACACGGTTGATTTCGTTCCGAACTACGACAACTCTATGCAAGAGCCGACCTTGTTCCCCGTAACATTTCCGTCGGTGCTTGTAAACGCAAATATGGGTATTGCTGTCGGTATGGCTTCAAATATTTGCTCTTTTAACTTGGGTGAAATTTGCAACACGACCGTTGAACTTATCAAAGACCCCGACGCTGATATTATGGAAACGCTCAAAGCACCCGATTTTATCGGCGGCGGTCAGATTATCTATGACGAAGCGCTTATGCGTGAGATTTATCGCACGGGCAGAGGCAGCTTCAAGCTTCGTGCGAAATATAATTACGATAAATCATCGAACTGTATTGATATTTATGAAATTCCGGCTACCACAACGAGTGAGGCTATTATCGACAAGATAATCGACCTTGCAAAGGCAGGTAAGGTCAAGGAAATTTCCGATATTCGTGATGAGACGGACAAGAAAGGTCTTAAAATCACAATCGACTTAAAGCGAGGAACAGACCCCGACAAGCTTATGAAAAAGCTGTTCAAGTCAACTCCGCTTGAGGACTCTTTCGGCTGTAACTTCAATGTGCTTATCGCAGGCACGCCGAGGGTTTTAGGCGTTCGTGAGCTTTTGCTTGAATGGATTGCATTCAGAACTCAATGTGTAAACAGGCGAGTTTATTTTGACCTCTCAAAGGCGAAGGATAAACTTCATTTGCTCGAAGGTTTACAGAAAATTTTGCTTGATATTGACAAGGCAATTAAGATTATCCGTTCCACAGACGAGGAACAAGAGGTTGTCCCGAACTTGATGATCGGCTTCGGAATCGACAAAATTCAGGCTGAATATGTTGCGGAGATTAAACTTCGCCACCTCAACCGTGAATATATCTTAAAGCGCACAGCCGATATTGAGCAGCTTCGCAAGGATATTGAGGATATGGAGGATATTCTTTCCTCAAAATCAAGGGTTAAGAAGATTATCATTGCAGAGCTTAAAGAGGTTGCGGAGAAGTACGACAAGCCGAGAAGAACGGAGATTATTTTTGCGGACGTCGAGGATGACGACGAGGAAATCGAAGAAATTCCCGATTATCCCGTTACTCTTTTCTTCACGAAAGAGGGATATTTCAAGAAAATTACTCCTCAATCGCTTCGTATGAGCGGAGAGCAGAAGCTCAAAGAGGGCGACGAGATAGTGCAGACTGTCGAGGCTTCAAACAACACCGACTTGCTGTTCTTTACCGATAAATGTCAGGTTTACAAGGCAAAAGCGGCTGATTTCTCGGACACAAAGGCGAGCGTATTGGGCGAATTTGTAGCTTCCGCACTTCAAATGGATAAGGACGAATCTGCTGTCTATATGGCGGTTACAACAGACTACAAGGGCTATATGCTCTTCTTCTTTGAGAACGGCAAGGTCGCAAAGGTCGATATGAGCGCTTATGAAACCAAGACAAACCGTAAGAAGCTTATCAAGGCATATTGCGACAAGTTCCCTATTGTTGCGATAAGGCACATAAAAGAGGACTGCGAAATTGTTATGAAATCGTCGTCGGGCAGAATATTGCTTCTCAACACAGGTGCGGTATCGCCCAAGACCACCAAGGACACGCAGGGCGTAGGCGTTATGACGCAAAGGAAAAATCACCGACTTGAAAGCGTTACCGACTTCACCGAAGATATGTTCCAAAAGCCTGCAAGGTACAGGACAAGAACGCTTCCGGCGGCAGGCTCAACTCTTTCGGCCGAGGATATGGGCGAGCAGCTAAGCCTTATATAACAGAATATTATAAAAAATCCCGAGTACCAAAAGATACTCGGTTTTTTTGATATTTAATTTCAATTAGCCTTTGAGCTTTCTGACGATCTGTGCAAGTCTGTCAGCGTCAAAGATAACGGGTGTCGGATACAACGGATGAGCCTCTTTCATTGCTCTTTCAACGATAGTCGGAATATCCTCTTCCTTGATCTGCTCAAATGCAGTCGGGATAGCCATTCTCTCGTTCATAGCCTTGATTTCAGCGATAAAGCCCTTAGCAAGCTCTTCCTCTGTCTGACCGTTAATGCCGACGATTTCAGCAAGCTTTGCAAGTCTCGGATAAATCGTTGAGCCGTATTCCTCAAGAACAACGGGGAGAATTACCGAGTTTGCAAGTCCGTGCGGAATGCCGTACATACCGCCGAGGTTATGTGCGATAGCGTGAACGTAGCCGACATAAGCTCTTGTGAAAGCCATACCTGCATAGAACGAAGCCAAAAGCATCTGACCTCTTGCTTCGATGTTCTGACCGTCATTGTAGCAGGTTTCGAGGTTTTCGAAGATGAGCTTTGTTGCCTTTTCGGCATAATCCTTAGTCTCACGGGTATTTGACTTGCCTATGTATGCCTCAACCGCATGGGTGAGAGCGTCAAGACCTGTTGTCGAAGTAATCTTCTGGGGAAGTCCCGTTGTAAGCTCGGGGTCAAGTACCGCAAACTTAGGACGGAGACACGGGTCATTGATAGCGTATTTTTCGTGTGTCTGTGTGTTTGAAACAACAGCCGCAACGGTTGTTTCCGAGCCTGTACCTGCCGTGGTGGGAACAGCGAAGAAGGGGGGAAGCTTACGCATTACCTTCAAAACGCCTCTCATCTGAGGGATAGTCTTGTTAGGTCTTACAACTCTTGCGCAAGCAGCCTTAGCGCAGTCCATCGGAGAGCCGCCGCCGAAAGCAATCATAGCCTCACAGCCGTTTGAAACGAACATTTCTCTTGCTTCCTCAATGTTTTCGATTGAGGGGTTAGGCTGAACGCCGTCATAAACAACGTAGCTGATTCCTGCCTTGTCAAGCTCCTCAAAAAGACCGTCGAGCAAATTAAGGCTCATAAGTCCCTTATCGGTAACAACCATAACCTTGCCGATACCCTTTTCTTTGATAACGGACGGCAATTTACGGATTGAACCGGGTCCTGTAAGAAGCTGAGGTTCCGACCAATCAAGAAAGTAAAGCATTACTTTCATTACTTTCTGATAAGCACGGTAGTATGCAACTTTTAATGCCCACATAATTATAACACCTTTCCATTTATAATATTATATTTATTGTACAATTTTTAATTAGATAATGCAAGTATTATTATTAAATATTTCTTGAGAAATTTTGCTGTCGTGTTCAATCGCCTTAGAAAGCTCCGAGAGTGAGCCGAATTTTTCCTCGGGACGCAAAAAATCGGTCAAACGTATCTCAATTTCCTTGCCGTAGATGTCGCCTTGAAAGTTTATTATATACGTTTCGCTGCGATAGCGTTCTGTGTGAACGGTTGGTCTTATGCCGATATTCGTAACAGACGGATAAACCTCGCCGTCAATGACCGTTTTTGAGGCATAAACTCCGAATTTTAGTTTTACGAAATTGTCGGGAAAGAACTGATTTGCCGTCGGGAAACCGAGCGTTCTGCCACGCTTGTCGCCGTCAACAACGATTGAACGGTAGGAAAATTCCCTGCCGAGCATTGCGTTTGCGGCTCTGATGTCGCCGTCCGAAAGAAGATTGCGAATTTTAGTTGAGCTGACCGTTTCGCCGTTGTAGGTCTGAGTGGGTGCTATGTGCAGCTCTACCGAGTATTCCTCGCACAGCTTTCTAAGCTTTTCGACGTTGCCCTCGCCCCTTGCGCCGAACGTGTAGTTTTCACCGCAGGAGAGAGCCTTTGCGTTGTATTTTTCAATCAAATATTTTTTGAAAAACTCGTCATAGGGTAAGTCGGCAATCTCCGAAAAGCTGACGTCAATAATCTTAACTCCGAGGCTTTCGATTATATCCCGTCTCATCTCGTCGGTTATGAGAGAGCAGGGGGCTTTGCCCGTGATTACCGAAAGCGGATGAACGTCAAAAAGCAGAACATACGGGTCGTATTTATCCTTTTCCGACTGCAATATTACCTGCAAATGACCCTTGTGAAGCCCGTCAAATGTGCCTAATGCTATGGATTTTTCATTCACGGACATACACCCTCCTAACTTTAAGAAATTCGCCGTCCTTTTCAATTTCTCCGAGTCCCAAAAACTGCCTGTCTGGGGAATAAACCCTGTAAATTCCGTCGGAAATATTGTCCTTGAGCCTATTCCTCGACAATTCGCCGCCGTTTGAAAAACGCTTTGCCTGACCCTCCGTGACAACGATTTCACAATAGGTGTCGAAGCACTTTTCAATGGGCGTGATGTATTTATCTGCCGTGCCGTCGTTCACAGCCTTTTCAAGCTCCTCTAAAGTAACGCAATTACTTATAGAAAAGCCGTTCGCCGAGGTTCTGCGTAAATCCGTCATTATCGCACCGCAGCCGAGGTCTTTGCCAATATCGTCAATAAGACTTCTTATATATGTGCCTGCCGAGCACTCAACCGATATTGAAAAGCAGTCGCCGTCAAACGAGCCGAGCGAAAGGGAATATACTGTAATTTTCCTTGCCTCTCTCTCAATTTCAATGCCCTGACGTGCAAGCTCATAAAGCCTTTTTCCGTCCTTGCTTATTGCCGAGTACATTGGCGGTATCTGTTCGATTTCGCCCGTGTATTTTTCCAAAACGCTTTCAAGTTGTGCCCTTGTAACGTTTACCTCGCTTTCGGATAAAACCGTGCCCGTCGAGTCGAGAGTATCGGTTGTAACGCCGAGCTTTGCCTTTGCGACATAGCCTTTATCGTGAACGGGAAGTAAATCTATAAACCTTGTGCAATTTGAAAGCGCAATGGGAAGAACGCCCGTAGCCATAGGGTCGAGCGTTCCTGTGTGCCCTGCTTTTTTAACCGAGAGCAAGCGTCTTACTCTGTTCACGGCTGAAAAAGAGGTCATATTATTCGGTTTGTCAAGTAAAATGATACCCGTCATATACCTTTAAGTTCCGTTTCTATTATAGATAACAGTTTTTTCTTGTTTTCTTCGAGAGCTTCCTTTTCGAACGTGCAGCCTGCCGCCCTTGAATGACCGCCGCCGCCGAAGTTCATACAAATCTTTGACGAGTCAATGGGTTCGTGCGAGCGCATAGACACCTTGAAATTACCGTCCTTTGTTTCACGGAAAGTCACGGCAACCAAAACGCCCTCAATCTTCCTCGGCAGTCCTGCAATTCCGTCAAAATCGCCGTCCTTTGTGCCTGACTGCTTCTGCATATCCATTGTGACGGTCATAAACGCACATTTTCCGCCGCAATGCATTTCAACCGTGTTGAGAGCCGCCGCCTCAAGTTTGAAATAGCCGAGCGACTTCGTTTCAAACATAATTCTGTTTATTTCAAAGAAATCCGCACCGTGCTCAATCAAATCCGCAGCGATAATATGCGTTCTTGCCGTAACGCTTGAAAAAAGGAAACAACCCGTATCGGTCGCAATGCCCGTGTAAAGGCTGTCGGCAACAGACTTGTCAATTTCAACGTCCATTGCCTTGATTACGTCATATATAATCTCGCACGTCGCAGAACAGCTTCTCAAGCAGAGATTTTCCGCAAATTCCTTGTTTGAAATATGGTGGTCAATGCAAAGCTTCACACCGTGCTCATATTTCGCACGGTACTGTGCGCCGATAAGCTCCATATCCGCAACGTCAACCGCCACAACATACGGATTTTCCCCAACGTCGTCATTGTTCGAGTGGGCGATATATCCGTACTTTTCGGGAAACGGGTCGGTGCATACGACCTTTACCGTCTTGCCGAGCTTTTTCAAAGCGTGTAGGAGCGCAAAGCCGCTTCCTATCGTGTCGCCGTCGGGATTTCTGTGCGTGAGTATAAGAATATTATCGTTTTCTCTCAGCAGACGTGCCGCCGATTTTTCGTCGATTTTATTCATCTTTATCCCTCGTAAGATCCTCAATTTTTTTGAAAATTTCCATACCGTGCTCAACGGAGTCGTCTGCCACAAATTTCATTTCGGGCGTTTTACGAAGTCGGAGTCTTGCACCGACCTCGTGTCTTATTCTGCCCGTTGCGCTGACAAGACCTTTTACAGCCTCTTTTGCCGAGTCAATTCCGTCAAGAGCACTGATATATACTTTTGCGAATGAAAGGTCGTGACTTACATCAACCCTTACAACAGTGAGCATTTTATCCTTAACTCTCGGGTCTTTGAGCTCTCTGATTACGGCGATGATTTCACGTTTAATATCCTCGGACACTCTGTCCTGTCTGTAACCTGCCATTTTTACCTCCGAAAAAGCGTTTATGCTTTAACTTCTTCCATTATGAACGCTTCGAGAATGTCGCCCTCCTTAATGTCGTTGAACTTTTCAAGTCCCACGCCGCACTCATAGCCCGAGGCAACCTCTTTTGCGTCCTCCTTGAAGCGTTTAAGAGAAGCGATAGCGTCCTCAAAGATAACAATACCGTCTCTTACAACTCTTATCTGTGAATTTCTTGTGATTTTACCGTCAAGAACATACGAGCCTGCAATCATACCCGCCGAGGAAAGCTTGAACACGTTACGAACTTCTGCTCTGCCGAGAACAACCTCACGGAACTTCGGTGCGAGCATACCCTTGATAGCCGCTTCGAGTTCTTCGATACAATCGTAAATAACCCTGTACATTCTCATATCAACGCCGTCTCTCTCGGCAATTTCAGCCGCAACGGGGTCGGGACGAACATTGAAGCCTACGATAATTGCGTTAGATGCGTTTGCGAGCATAACATCGGACTCGTTAATTGCACCGACGCTTCCGTGGATAACCTTGACCTTAACCTCGTCGTTTGAAAGCTTTTCAACGTTCTGTTTAACAGCCTCAACCGAGCCTTGAACATCAGCCTTAACGATAATGTTAAGCTCCTTCATCTCGCCCTGAGAAATTGAGGAGAAAAGGTTGTCGAGAGTAACTTTCTGATACTGCTTGAATTCCTCTTCCTTAGCCTCTCTCTTTCTCTGCTCAACAAGTTCACGGGCAAGTCTTTCATCAGAAACGGCATCGAATGTGTCGCCTGCCTGCGGAACCTCCGCAAGTCCCATAATCTCAACGGGAACGGACGGTCCTGCCGAATCAAGCACCTTGCCGTTTTCGTTTGTCATAACTCTTACTCTGCCGACCGATGTGCCTGCAACTATTGTGTCGCCCGTTTTAAGCGTACCGTTCTGAACAAGCACGGTAGCAACGGGACCTCTGCCCTTATCAAGCTTAGCCTCAATAACGATACCCTTTGCGGCACGGTTCGGGTTAGCCTTTAATTCAAGCATTTCAGCAACAAGGTTGATTGACTCAAGCACCTTGTCAATACCCTGATGAGTTTTAGCCGAAACGGGGATGCAGATAACGTCGCCGCCCCATTCCTCGGGAACAAGATCATGCTCTGTAAGCTGCTGCATAATTCTGTCGGGAGAAGCGCCGGGCTTATCCATCTTATTGATTGCAACGATAATTGAAACGTTAGCTGCCTTTGCGTGGTTTATAGCCTCGATTGTCTGGGGCATAATACCGTCGTCAGCGGCAACAACAAGGATTGCAATATCCGTAGCCATTGCACCTCTTGCACGCATTGAAGTAAACGCAGCGTGACCGGGGGTGTCAAGGAATGTGATTTTACCCTCGGAAGTCTGAACTCTGTATGCGCCGATATGCTGTGTGATACCGCCTGCCTCTGTGCTTGTAACCGAGGTATTACGGATAGCGTCGAGCAATGAGGTCTTACCGTGGTCAACGTGTCCCATAACAACAACGACGGGGTCACGGGGTTGAAGATCCTCTTCCGCATCGACCGTATCGTCGATAATTCTCTCCTCGATTGTAACAACGACCTCTTTTTCAACCTTTGCACCAAGCTCTGTTGCAACGATTTCAGCCGTATCGTAATCGATAACCTCGTTAACGGTTGCCATCATACCGAGTGCGAACAACTTTTTGATAACCTCTGCCGCCGTCATTTTAAGCAAAGCAGCAAGCTCGCCGACTGTAATTTCCTCGGGAACTGTAATTTTAATCTGCTTTTTAGCTCTTTCGGCAGCGATTCTCTTGAGTCTTTCAGCCTCGCTCTCGTGCTTGTGGCTTCTCATACCCTGCTTGCGATACTGCTTTGACTTCTGATTGAGCTTCTGCTTTCTTACAACATTGTCCGAGTTCCTGTCGTTAGCCGGAGCAATGTTTTCATATCTCTCATTGTACTTGTCAAGGTCAACCGAGCCTGCTCTTGTGTCAATGTGACGAACCTCGCCCTTTGTTCTTGACTGCATGGGCTTGTTGGGGTCTTTAACCTTTTTCTTGGGAAGCTCCTGATTTGAAGCTTTATTTGTATCTGCCTTTTCGTTTGCTTTTGCAGCCGGCTTTTTGTCCGTCGGCTTTTTATCCGAAGCCTTTTTAGCCGCTTCTTTCTTCGGTGCAGGCTCTTTATTTTCCTTCTGCATTGCAAAATAATCGTCAAAGCTTTCAACCGAATGCTGCTTTGTCAAAACGTCGAAGATAACGTCCATTTCCTTATCTTCAAGCGTTGCCTGCGACTTCTTTTCGCCGTCAAAATATTTTCCCAAAAGCTCGATAAGAGCCTTACTCTGTATATTGAAGTCCTTTGCGACTTCGTTCAATTTATTCTTTTTAATCGCCATGTATTATTCCTCCCTTATGAGTTGTGTTAATCTTTCGGCAAAGCCTCTGTCATTGAGCGTTAAAACCGCCGTCGTCTTGTAGCCGAGCGACGCACCGAGTTCGTTCATTGTGCAATCGACAACCGTACATTTCGCCTTGCCGGTTTCGCAAAGCCTGCTCATTTCGTTTTTGAGCCTTTCGGAAGCGTCTTGACTTAAAACACAAAGCCACGCTTTCTTTTCTTTAATAGAAGCAACGCTTGCGTCGTGTCCGAGGCTTATCTTGTCTGCCCGTCTTGCCATTCCGAGCAAATTCAACGCTTTATTATTCATTTTTAAGCTCGCTTTCCATAGCCTCATAGACCTCTGCGGGGATTGCACATTCAAACGCACGCTCAAGTCTCTTTGCCTTTTTAGCCTTTTCAAGACAGGAGACCTCGGGGCAAATATATGCGCCTCTGCCGTTTTTCTTTCCCGTAAGGTCAAGGCTTATATCGCCGTCAGCGCTTTTTACGACACGAACAAGCTCCTTTTTGGGCTTTTGCTCCATACAACCTAAGCATTTTCGCATCGGGATTTTTTTGACCGCCATAATTTCATCTCCTGCCGATATAATAAGTAAATTGCTTTAAGATTAACCCTCATAGAAACCGCTTTCGGGTTTAATGTCGATTTTCCAACCTGTAAGATGAGCCGCAAGACGAGCGTTCTGACCTTTGTTGCCGATAGCAAGCGAAAGCTGATGATCGGGAACGGTAACGTGGCAAACCTTATTTTCCGCATCCTCGATTTCGACCTTGAGAACATTTGCCGGAGCAAGAGCCGCCGCAATGAACTCCTCGGGATTTTCGCTGTAATTTATAATGTCAATCTTCTCGCCGCCGAGAATGTCAACAATCTGATTTACTCTTGAGCCCTTAGGACCTATGCAAGCGCCGATAGCGTCAACATTTTCATCCTTTGAGTGAACGGCAATCTTTGTTCTTGCGCCTGCCTCACGTGCAACCGAGTCAATGATAACCGTGCCCTCGTAAATTTCGGGAACTTCGAGTTCAAAAAGACGTCTTACAAGACCGGGATGCCTTCTTGAAATCATAGCCTTAGGACCTTTATCCGTGTTCTTAACGTCAACGATAAATACCTTTATAAGCTGATCCTCATGAAGTACCTCGTCGGGAACCTGCTCCGATTTCGGAAGAATAGCCTCAGCCTTACCGATTTCAAGCGTAGCGTTGCCCGTAACGGGATCGACACGCTGAACCTTAGCTGTAACAAGCTCCTGATTCTTTGACTGGAACTCCTCGAGAATCATACCCTTTTCAGCGTCTCTGATACCCTGACGGATAACGTGCTTTGCAGTCTGAGCCGCAATTCTGCCGAAGTCCTTTTTGCTGAGCTTAACCTTAACAATGTCGCCAACCTTGTATTTTTTCTTTATTTCCTGTGCGTCCTCAAGTGAAATTTCCATATCGGGGTCAACAACCTCGTCAACTACCGTGCGGCAGTAATATACGTTCATTTCGCTTTTCTCGGGGTCGATTTCACAAGTGATAACGTCCTTACCGTTGTACTCCTTTTTGATTGCTACGACAATCGCATTCTGAATTTTCTCATAGAGATATTCAGCAGGAATACCCTTTTCCTTTTCCATAATCGCAACTGCTTCAAAAAATTCCTTATTCATCTTTTTCAAAACCTCCAAAATCATCGAGCTTTACCCACGATGCTTCTTTTTTATTAAATTCAACCGTCTCTCCGTTTTCGAGAGTCATTGAAATATTGCCGTTGTCATAAGAGGCGAGAGTGCCCTTGTACTCACGCTTGCCGTTTAAGGCGTGAATGAACTTAACCATAATTTTTTCGCCGAGATACTTTTCAAAATGAAAATCTCTTGTCAATTCTCTTTCGATACCGGGCGACTGAACCTGCAAAGAATAGCTCTGCTCAATCGGGTCAAGCCTGTCAAGCGGCTCGTCGATAGCGTGGCTCATATTAACGCAGTCGTCAATGTCAACGGGTCTGTCCTCTCTGTCAACAATAATACGAAGATACCGGTTGACGCCCTCCTTCTGAAAGCGAACGTCCCAAAGCACCAAACCGAGCTCGTCGGCAAGCGGCTTTGCAATGTCCCACACAACAGAAACGGTGTTCTTTTTCTTTTCTGCCATAATTCCTCCTATAAAATTAAGAGAGCGGGTTTGAAACCCACTCTCAGCTTAATCATATTCGTACTTTGACATAATAACACATATCATATTATTTTGCAAGCCTTTTTTGCATATTTTAATAGTATATATATTATAAGTCGTCTGCGTCCTGTATCGGTCTGTCAACCTCCGTCGGATTTCCCGTATAGCTTCCGAGCACGTCGGAGGGTATTCCGTCGCCCGAGCCGTCCCAAATTTCAGCGAATTCCGCAGTCAGCTTATCGACCTTTTGGGCGACCTCTTTGCGTGATTTTTTGTTCTTTTTACTCATAATTCAATCCCCTTAAATAGCGTTTGCTTTATTAGTATTGGCAAAAAATTTAATAAAATTTATACTGATTTTTGATAAATTATTCCACAATTCTGTTGACATTGAATTGCCAAACTGTTATAATTCAATTTGTATAAAAGAGATTATGCCTATCGAGGCGTTAATGTAGAAGGGAAATAGCGTGATATGAAAAAAGTAATGTCAGTTTTGGTTGTTTTGTCATTGTTGTTCACGGTTTGCGTTCCGGCATTTGCAGGTGCTAATGTTGATGCGTTGACCGAAGCTCAGCAAAAGGAGATTGCAGGTCTTGTTTTGGCTGCTGTTGAAAAGGGCTATGATCCTGAAACAATCGGCGGTAGAAAGTTGATTAAGGACAGCGTAATTGCAGGCATTACCGATTATGCGGCATATAAAACGGCTTATGAGAGCGACGCCGAGTCAATCAAGGCAATTGTTTCGGAGGCTGTTACGGCAGTTAAGAATGACACAGGCTTCTCGCAGAGTGCGGCCGCTTCCCTTACAACGCTCCTTGCAGGTGCAATAATCGACGTTATTAACCCGACAGAAACAACAACAGGCGGTACTACAAAACCCTCGACGCCCGATCCTGAGCTCAGTGAGGAGCTTCAAAAATACGTTGACGTTCTTTCAAAGCTTAACGCTAAGCAGATTGAAAGCGTGCTCGTTTCCCTTATAGGCAATAAGGTTATCACCGTTGACGACGGCAAGGCTATCGTCAATGCGCTTTATAAAAATAAGACAATCAATGCTGAAGAAAAAGAAACAATTTTGAAGGCTATCACTTCGGACGAGGCTTCGACAGGCGTGCTTGACGAAATTTTCAAGGGCTACACACCGTCTGACCTCGCACAGCTGTTCAGAGGCTTCGGCGACTCTATCAGCACAATTACTTCTGCTCTCGCAGGTCTCCTTAAAGGCAACAGCAACGGCGATAACGGCGGCAACGGTAGCGGAAGCGGTAACACATCTAACCCGACTGACATTCCCGCAACAGGCGACTATGCAATTCCTGCGGTCGCAGCGGTAGCACTCGCAGCAGGCGTTGCTCTTGTTCTTACAAGAAAAAAGCATGACGACGAATAATTAAAATCGTTTTATAAAATTACATAGCAAATTTCGACGCACTCCTTGAGTGCGTCTTTTGTTTTTGTTAGCTTGCTCCCGCCGTTAAACGACAACAAATCAACGTTGACAAATAATTATATTTTTATATTATATCGTAGGGGCGAACTGTGTTCGCCCGTTTTTATTTGCTATGAATTGACTGGCGACCGCAGGTCGCCCCTACGGTCGCATAAATTTTCAAATTTGATGAAACACAGGCTCCCTCTGACGAGGGAGCTGTTGAGCGTAGCGAAACTGAGGGAGAGAAAGCAATAAAAAACGCCAGCTCCCTTTACAAGGGAGCCTTTGTCGGACAACCGCAAGGGTTGTCCCTACGGGTTGATATTAAATTCAATTTGACAGCAACCGAAAGCAGTTTTGTTTTTGTTAGCTTGCTGCCGCCGTTAAATCACAACAAATCAACGATTACAAAACAGTTACATTTTTTTATTATATCGTAGGGGCGAACTGTGTTCGCCCGTTTTTATTTGCTATGAATTGACTGGCGACCGCACATTCAGCCTCCCTTGTGTAAAGGGAGGTGCCGAACGAACGTGAGGCGGAGGGATTGTAAGGTTGATTTTATATGATTTTATAAAATCCCTCAGTCATTTTTTTGTTCCAAAAAAACGCCAGCTCCCTTTACAAGGGAGCCTTTGACGGACAACCGCAAGGGTTGTCCCTACGGTCGCATAAATTTTCAAATTTGATGAAACACAGGCTCCCTCTGACGAGGGAGCTGTTGAGCGTAGCGAAACTGAGGGAGAGAAAGCAATAAA
>SFGA01000037.1 GCA_004556705.1 Ruminococcus sp.
GTACTTCTTTCTTGGTTAATGTTTTGTTGCAATCTCATTATACCATATTTTGAAGTTACTTCTCTTTCTTTTTGGGTCACATCATTTTAACACATACATACTTGAATTTTTATTTGTTAATATAGTCGTCAACGATTTGACCGTCCTGTATTCTTATAACACGTTTTGCCTGATCGGCTATTCCGTTGTCGTGCGTGATAAGAATTATTGTTCTGCCCTCTTCGTGCAAGCCTTTGAGAATTTTCATAACATCCTCTCCCGAACGGCTGTCAAGGTTACCCGTCGGCTCGTCGGCAAGGATAATCGGCGGACGTGCGGCAACTGCTCTTGCAATCGCAACTCTTTGCTGCTGACCGCCCGACATCTGCTTCGGAAGATGATTTATTCTGTGTGCAAGTCCGACTCTTTCGAGTGCCTCTTTAGAGAGTTTATGGCGTTCGTCGGGTCGCATACCTCTGTAAACAAGCGGAAGCTCGACGTTTGCTTGTGCGGTAAGGCTTGAAATGAGGTTGAAGCCCTGAAAAATAAATCCGATTTGCTTATTGCGAATTTCAGAGAGCTGGTCATCTGTCATGTGCGAAACGTTTTCGCCGTCAAGGTAGTATTCGCCGCTTGTCGGAACGTCTAAAAGTCCGAGCATATTCATAAGCGTTGATTTACCTGAACCCGATTGACCGACGATTGCAACAAACTCACCTCTTTCAATAGTGAGGTTTATGCCGTCGAGTGCTCTGACTTCGTTTTCTCCCGGATTGTAAATTTTGTAAATGTCTTTTACTTCGATTAAACTCATTCCATAAACACCGCCTAACAATATAAATTTTATAGTAAATCCTAACATAAATCAATAAATAATTTATGAATTTTTAAGTCTTTAACGGTAAAAATACAAAAAGAGGTGATTGTTATGTCAACAACAGGTAAAGAATACTCCGATATGGCGAAAAAAGCTTCTCCGAAATCTCCGAAGCTTACAAATTGTCTCAAAGCGTTTTTAATTGGCGGTTTTATCTGCTTTATCGGTCAAGTGTTGATGTATCTGTTTCAAAAATCGGGCTTTAACGAGCAGGAAACAAAGACCTTGACCTCGGTTGTGCTTATAGTATTGACAGCAATTTTGACGGGTATCGGCGTGTTTGACAAAATCGCAAAGCACGCAGGAGCAGGCACGATTGTTCCGATAACGGGCTTTGCAAATTCCATAGTTTCGCCTGCAATGGAATTTCGAAGCGAGGGTAAAATTCTCGGAACGGGCGCAAAGCTGTTTTCGATAGCCGGACCTGTAATCGTTTACGGCACATCGGCAGCTTTTTTATATGGAATTATATGCTATATTTTTAAGCTGTATTGATATTAAACAAGAAAATATTTCAGCTGCGGATTGTCTTTTTTTGTCAGACCTTTTGCAGCTGATTTTTTTACAATTATTGCACAATCTTTTATTAAAAATACATTGAAAAACAGCTGCTTTAGTGGTATATTATCCATATATAGCTCGCTGTAAATCACGGGTCTTAAAAGCAGAAAGGTGTGTGTTGTAATTGGCACTTGTCCCGATGAAAAAATTACTTGAAGAAGCCGAAAAGAAAGGTGTTGCCGTCGGAGCTTTTTCAGTCGGAAATATGGAAATGGTTATGGGCGCCGTCAAGGCGGCGGAGGAGCTTGAAACCCCCATTATTTTGCAGATAGCGGAGGTAAGGCTTAAAAGCTCGCCTTTGGAATTGATGGGACCTATGATGCTTGCGGCTGCTGAAAATGCCGATGTTGACATTGCGGTACATCTTGACCACGGCTTACATGTGGAAACGGTTGAGCAAGCTCTTGATATAGGCTTTACGTCGGTAATGCTTGACGGATCACTTTTACCGCTTGAGGAAAACATTAAAACGGTAAAAGGCGTGGTTGAGACAGCGAAGGAGTACGGTGCAACCGTTGAAGCTGAATTGGGAGTTGTCGGCGGAAACGAGGGAGAGGGCAAGAGTCATGAAATTCTTTGCACAAATCCCGATGACGCAAAACGCTTTTGCGACGAAACAGGAGTTGACGCTCTTGCGGTGGCAATCGGAAACGCACACGGAAATTATCCCGTTCTTCCCGAGCTTCGCTTTGACATGCTTGAGGAAATACATAAAAAAGTCAGCACACCGCTTGTGCTTCACGGCGGTACGGGAATAAGCGACGAGCAGTTCCAAAGGGCAATTTCACTCGGTGTTCGCAAGATAAATATAGCAACCGCTTCCTTTGATAATTTGGCGGCTTATGCAAAGGCTTATTGTGATAACAAGGAAAAAGCCAATTACTTTGAACTCTCTGCCTGTGAGGTCGAGGGAGTTTACCAAAACGTTAAAAGACATATTAAAGTTTTCAATATGGAATAATTAAGGAGATAATTATGAAATACATAGAATTCGACTCTTCAAAAAAATATGACCTTATCCTTTTGGGCAGAATTGCGGTTGACTTGAATCCCGTCGATTATTACTGTCCGCTTAACGAAAGCACGACCTTTAAGAGATACCTCGGCGGCTCTCCCGCAAATATTGCGGTAGGACTTGCAAGACTTGGTAAAAAATGCGGATTTTTTGCCCGTGTTTCCGACGACCAGTTCGGTACATTCGTAACAGATTTCTTTGAGAAAGAGGGAATTGACACCTCAAGAGTTAAGAGATGTGAAAACGGCGAGAAAATCGGTCTTACCTTTACCGAAATTAAATCCGAAACGGAAAGCTCAATCGTTATGTACCGCAACGAAGCGGCTGATTTAAAATTGGAGGCTTCGGATATTGACGAGGAATACATCAAGCAGGGTAAGGCACTTTTGATTTCAGGCACGGCACTTTGTGAAAGCCCGTCGAGAGAGGCGGCGCTCAAAGCTGTTATGCTTGCAAAGAGAAATAGTGTTCCGATTATTTTTGATATTGACTACCGTGCGTATAATTGGAAAAATGACGATGAAATTTCAATCTATTATTCAGCAGTTGCTCGTGAGGCTGATATTATTCTCGGCTCCCGTGAGGAATATGACCTTACCGAAAAGCTCATAAAGCAGGGTATGACCGACGAGGAAACAGCTAAATATTGGCATTCGCAAAATGCTAAAATCGTGGTAATCAAGCATGGTAAGGAGGGCTCAACAGCCTATACAAATGACGGCGAGAGCTATAACATTAAGCCGTTCCCCGTTAAGCTTCTTAAATCATTTGGAGGCGGAGACGGTTACGCTTCCGCATTCCTTTACGGACTTTTTGAGGGCTATGAAATAATCGACGCTCTTGAATTCGGCTCGGCTTCGGCGGCTATGCTTGTGGCTTCTCATGCTTGCTCACAGGATATGCCCTCTGTCGAAGCGGTCAAGGACTTTATTAAGAAAGAAAAAGAAGAATACGGCGAAATGATTGCAAGGGTGTAAAAGTATTTATCGTTTCGCTCCCTCTTTGAGGGAGCTGTCTGCGAACTTTTGTGAGCAGACTGAGGGAGTTTTAATGATATTTTTCTTCACTCCCTCAGTTTCGCTACGCTCAACAGCTCCCTCAAAGAGGGAGCGGAAATAAAAATAGTAATTGTATTATACTGAAATTAGTATGGGAGAAAAATATGTCATTACCATACAATGGAGATCTAATAAAATATGCAAAAGAATTAAGGAAAAATGCAACACCGTGGGAACGGAAGCTGTGGCACTATTTCTTGAAGGATTATTCTGTAAGATTTCAAAGGCAAAAAGTTATCGGAAACTATATTGTAGATTTTTATTGCTCAAAAGCAAGAGTGGCAATTGAACTTGATGGTGGAGGTCACTTTACAGAAGATAAAATTAAATATGACAATGACCGGATGGAAGAATTGAAAAAACAAGGTGTAAAAGTTATTAGGTTTTATAACATAGATGTTGATAAGAACTTTTATGAAGTGTGCTCACAAATTGACAGAGAAGTGAATAAATACTTATCTTCTCAATTAAAGTAGTCAGAAAGGATGCCATATGAAAAAGCTGTTCAAAAACAAGATTTTCAAGGGCATTATAGGTACGCTTTTATGTGCTTGTGTTTTGCTTTTTTCGGCGGTAATCGGCATTAACGCATATATGATTTCTTTTTCTAAAAAGAATTTTGTTACCGTGGATGAATTGAAAGCGGACAGCTATGATTGTATTTTGGTGCTTGGCGCAGGGCTTTGGAGTGGCAAGCCGTCGCCTATGCTAAAGGAAAGACTTGATTTTTCTCTTGAAGCATACAATAAAAATTGCAGCGACAGGTTTCTTGTCTCGGGCGATCACGGCACGAAAAGCTATGACGAGGTAAACGCTATGAAGGATTACCTTGTTGAAAACGGCGCTTCGGCGGATTGTGTTTTTATGGATCACGCAGGCTTTTCGACCTATGAGTCAATGTATCGTGCAAGGGATGTTTTCAAGGCTCAAAAGGTGCTTATCGTAACGCAGAAATATCATCTTTACAGGGCTGTGTATATTGCAAGGCAGCTTGGTATTGAGGCGTATGGGCTTGACAGGGAGGAACTTAAATACCCCATTACAAATAATATTAGAGAAGCGGCGGCAAGGGTAAAGGATTTCTTTTATTGCATAGCAGAGCCCGAGCCCACCTATCTCGGCGAGGAAATACCGATAAAAACGGCAAGCGCTTCGCTTACTTATGATAAAATAAAAGTTTAATTTATATGAACGAGGGTAATATTATGTACGAAAATCCTAAATTCAACGAAAACAATGAAAAAATTCTCTGTGAGAGAAACGGCAAAAACTCCGATATGCTGATGGATATCAGAGTTAAAGTTCTCAAAGCGGGCGAGGAAATGACCTTCTGCGAAGCGGAAAACGAAACGGCTCTGCTTTTGATGGCAGGCGATGTCGATTTTGTTTTCGACGGTAAAACCGAAAACGCAAAGAGGCGTTCTCCGTTTCTTGACAAGGCGACGGCAATTCATTTTGCAAGGAATAATACAGTAACCGTTAAGGCGAACGAGGAGTCGAGATTTGTAATTGAGCAGACTGATAACTCAAACGATTTCGGCGTTCATTATTATAAAGGCGAGGATATGACCGTTCAGCACTTTGGCGCAGACCAATGGGACGGCACGGCTGACAGACAGGTGCTTACGGTGTTTGACTATGAAAACGCTCCGTATTCAAAGCTTGTCTTGGGCGAGGTTTTCCACAAGCCGGGCTGTTGGACGAGCTATCCGCCGCATTATCATCCGCAACCCGAGGTTTACTATTATGAATTTGAAAAGCCGCAGGGCTTCGGCGTCGGCTTTAACGGAGATGATTGCTATAAGGTCGGCGACAAGGGCTGCCTTTGCGTAACACCAATGCACACGCATCAGCAGGTGGCTGCACCCGGATACAAAATGTGCTATGTTTGGATGATTAGACATCTTGACGGCGATCCGTGGAAAAAGACGAGAATTGACGCACCCGAACACAAATGGCTTTTAGACGAGAAATAAGGAGATAAAACTATGGCATATATGACAACCGCACAGGCACTTGTTAAATTTCTTGACAATCAATATGTTTCCTTTGATGGAAAAGAAACAAAGTTTGTTGACGGAATTTTTACGATATTCGGACACGGTATAGTTTGCGGTCTCGGCGAGGCACTTGACTCCGACAGAGGTGGACTCACCGTTTATCAGGGCAAGAATGAGCAGGGTATGGCTCATGCCGCAACTGCTTTCGCAAAGATGAACAACCGCAGAAAAATTATCGCTTGTTCTTCGTCAATAGGACCGGGTGCTGCAAATATGATTACGGCGGCGGCAACGGCAACGGTCAACCACGTTCCGCTTTTGCTCATACCGGCAGATGCGTTTTCAACCCGTCAACCCGATCCCGTTCTTCAACAGTTTGAGCAGGTAAATTCACTTGCCACAACCACCAATGACGCATACAAGGCAGTTACAAGATATTGGGACAGAATTGCACGTCCCGAACAGCTTATGACCGCTATGATAAACGCAATGAGAGTGCTTACGGATACAGCCGAAACGGGTGCTGTTTGTATTTCACTTCCGCAGGACGTTGAGGGCGAAAGCTATGATTTCCCCGACGAATTCTTGCAGAAAAGAGTACATAAAATTACAAGAACTGCTCCGTCCGAGGAGGAGATTGACGATATTGTCAAAATTCTTCTTACGGCTAAAAAACCGCTTGTGATTTGCGGCGGCGGCGTCAGATATTCGGAGGCAGGCGAGGAGCTTGAACGCTTCTGCAAGGAGTTTAATATCCCGTTTGCCGAAACTCAGGCGGGTAAAACCGCTTGTCATTCAAGCAATGTATATAACCTCGGCGGTCTTGGTGTTACAGGCAACTCGGCAGGAAACGTAATAGCGAAAGAGGCTGATGTCATTCTCGGCGTCGGAACAAGATTTTCCGATTTCACAACGGGCTCAAAGTCTCTTTTCAGAAGTGATGCAAAGGTTTTGACAATCAACACCTCACGTTTTGACGCTTACAAACTCGGTGCTGTAAAACTTGTAAGTGATGCAAAGTTAGGACTTATGGCTCTCGCTGATAAATTGAGAGAAAACGGCTATAAGTCGGCATATACCACCGAAATTGCACAGGCTCGCAAGGATTGGGCAGACGAAATGCAACGCCTTGCCGAGTATAGATTTGATGAGAATTTTGAACCGCTTATCAAGGCGAGAGATGAACGCACAATCCCCGAATTTGCGGAAAAATTCGGCACTATCACTCAAACCGCTGCGGTTTCAATGGTTCGTGAGATTATCGACGACGATGCAATTTGCGTAGGTGCGGCAGGCTCGCTTCCCGGTGACCTTCAGAGAATGTGGACGTCCGACAGCCTTTATTCCTACAATATGGAATACGGTTATTCTTGTATGGGCTATGAAATAGCAGGTGCTTTCGGCTCAAAGCTTGCTTGCCCCGATAAAGAGGTTTACGCAATGTGCGGAGACGGCAGTTATCTTATGCTTCACTCCGAACTTATAACCTCGATTCAAGAGAAAAAGAAGATAAATGTACTTCTTTTCGATAACAGCGGATTTGGTTGTATAAATAACCTTGAAATGTCGAACGGTATCGGCAACCTTGCCACAGAGTTCCGCTTCAGAGACGAAAACAACAATCTTTTGGGCGACCTTGTACCGATTGACTTTGCTAAAAGTGCTTCGGGTTATGGCGTTAAGACTTATACCGCAAGAACTCCCGAGGAGCTTAGATTTGCGTTGGAGGACTCCAAAAAACAGACCGTTTCAACGCTTATCGATATAAAAGTTCTTCCAAAATCAATGACCGACGGCTACGGTGCGTGGTGGAATGTCGGCGTTGCAAGTACATCTCAAAATAAAGCCGTTAAAAAGGCTTATTTGAATAAAAAAGAAAATCAAGAGAAAGCGAGAAAATACTGATATGCTTGACAAAAACAAAGTGAAACTCGGCATTGCGCCGATAGCGTGGACAAATGATGATATGCCCGATTTGGGTGCGGAAAACACATTTGAACAGTGCGTTTCCGAAATGGCTCTTGCAGGATTTACAGGCTGTGAGGTTGGTAATAAGTATCCCCGTGATACCGCTGTGCTAAAAAAGGCACTTGAGCTTCGTGGTATGCAGATTTGCAACGCTTGGTTCTCTTCTTTCCTTACAACTAAGCCTTATGAAGAGGTCGAAAAGGACTTTATTGAGCACATCACTTTCTTAAAGGAAATGGGTGCTAAGGTTGTCGGAATGTCCGAGCAGGGACACTCTATTCAGGGCACGGATAAGCCGATTTTTGAGGCTAAATATGTTATGAACGACGAGGAATGGGACACTCTTTGCACAGGCATAAACAAGCTTGGTAAGGTTGCAAAGGATATGGGCATTAAGCTCTGCTTCCATCATCACATGGGTACGGTTGTTCAGACCGAAGAGGAAATCGACAGACTTATGGCTAACACAGACCCCGAGCTTTTCGGACTTCTCTTTGACTGCGGACACCTTGCATATTGCGGCGAGGACTATATGTCGGTGCTCAATAAATATGCGGACCGTATCCGTCATGTGCATCTTAAAGATATTCGCCCCGAAAAGGTTGAACAGGTTAAGAGAGAGCATTTGAGCTTCTTGCAGGGTGTAAGACTCGGCACCTTTACTGTCCCCGGCGACGGAGTAATCGACTTCAAGCCCATTTTTGACGTTCTTGAAAAGACAGGCTATGAGGGCTATGTTCTTGTCGAGGCAGAGCAGGACCCGGCAATTGCAAATCCGCTTGAATATGCCATAAAGGCAAGAAAATATATCGCTGAAAAAGCAGGACTTTAATCGGAGGGTGTAAAATGAGTTATCAGTTCATTATGCCCAAACAGGTGTTCTACGGCGAAAACGCATTGTCCGACGCTTCGGAGCATATCTCCGCCTTCGGCAAAAAGGCTCTTATTGTTACCGACCCTATGATGGTTAAGCTCGGAAATGCCAAGAGAGTTACGGATATACTCGATAAGAGCAGCACACAGTATGCGATTTTTGACGGTGTAACGGGCGAGCCTACCGATAAAATTGTCGAAGCAGGCTTGAAAGTTTGGAATGACGAGAAATGCGATTTCCTTATCGCTGTCGGCGGCGGCTCTCCGATTGACACCATGAAAGCAATCGGCGCAGTTGCCACAAGCGGCGGTTCAATCAATGATTTTCTCGGCAAGGTAATCACCGTTCCGACTCCGCCTATGGTTGCAATACCGACCACAAGCGGTACAGGCTCGGAGGCTACACAGTTTACGATTATCACAAACACCGAAAAGGATATAAAAATGCTCTTAAAGGGTGCGGTGCTTATGCCCGACCTTGCAATCGACGATCCTGCGTTTACTATGACCGCACCGCCTTCTGTTACGGCGGCTACGGGACTTGACGCACTTTGCCATGCAAGCGAGGCTTACACCTCACGCAAGGCGCAGCCTATGACAGACGACCTTGCTTTGAGTGCTGTCAAAAGGATTTTCGAGTATCTTCCGATAGCTTACCGTGAGCCTCAAAACGTTGAAGCGAGAGCGCAGATGAGCCTTGCCGCACTTGAGGCAGGCACGGCGTTTAATAACGCTTCCGTTACGATAATTCACGGTATGTCTCGACCGATAGGCGCACTTTTCCATGTTCCGCACGGAATAAGCAACGCAATGCTTATGACAGAGTGCTTCTACTATGTTTGCGACGGAGCTGAAAAACGCTTTGCGGATATGGCTCGTGCAATCGGAAAAGCAGACGAAGCGGACTCCGACGCAGAGGGCGCAAGGAAATTTGTTTCGGCTTGCAAGGAAATTTGCGACGTATGCAATATCCCGAGCGTATCGGGTTACGGAATTGATTTGGATGAATTCCGCAGGGCAATGCCCAAGATGGCAGAGGACGCATTTGCATCCGGCTCGCCGTCAAACACAATAAAAGAAATATCCGTTGACGATATTTTGAAGATTTACGACAGACTTTGTAAATAAAGCAAAATGGAAAATAAAGTTAAGCTTGTAAAACGAAAACATACAAGGTTAAAATGTTATGATTACAGCAATAACGGATATTATTTTGTAACGGTTTGCTCAAATCAAATGAAAAATATTTTCAGTAAAATATATCCCGATAATGTAGGGCGGGGGCTTGCTCCCGCGAAAAGAGATATGGCGACACAATTGTTCGATTAACAAAAATCGGTAAAATAATAGAGGAACAATTATTTGATATTGAAAATAGGTTTGATTTTGTAAAAATTGACGAATATGTAATAATGCCAAATCATATACACTTTGTTATTATTTTTCAAGGGAAAACGGCGGGAGCAAGCCCCCGCCCTACACTAACAGATGTCATTTGCACTTTTAAGTCCTTGACGACAATCAAGTGTAATAAGGTTGATAATATGAAAGGGCGAAAAATATTTCAAACATCATTTTATGAACATGTTATACGTAATGAGAATTCATATTTGAATATTTGGCAGTACATAAATGAAAATCCCCAAAAATGGGAGAATGATAAATATTATATTTAGGAGAGATTGTTATGTTAAAAATCGGTATTATCGGCGCAGGTCGTATCGGCAAGGTACATCTTGAGTCAATTTGCTACCACGTAAAAAACGCAACCGTAGTTGCAATGGCTGACCCCTTTATGAACGATGAAACAGAAAGCTTTATCAGAAGCTTGGGCGTTGAAAAGGTTTATAAGGACTACAAGGAAATCATAAACGACGCTGAAATTGACGCTGTTATGGTTTGCTCGTCAACCGACACACACGCTCCCATTTCAATCGAGGCTATCAATGCAGGCAAGCACGTTTTCTGTGAGAAGCCGCTTGCAAATACAGTTGATAAAATCCTTGAAATCGCAGACGCACTCAAGGCTCATCCCGAAGTTAAATTCCAAGTTGGCTTTAACCGTCGCTTTGACCATAACTTTGCCGCTATTCGCAAGGCTTATGACGAGGGCAAGATCGGCGATGCTCAAATTCTTAAAATTACATCAAGAGACCCGCAGGCACCACCCGTCGGCTACTGTGCGGCAAGCATTTTCCTTGATATGACAATCCATGATTTTGATATGGCTTGCTTCCTTACAAACAGCGACGTTGAAGAGCTTTATGTTTACGCAGACGCTCTTATCAATCCGTCAATCCGTGAGTACGGCGATTTTGATACCGCTATCATTTCGCTTAAAATGGCAAACGGCGCACTTGCTGTTATCGACAATTCCCGTCAGGCTATGTACGGCTATGACCAGAGAGCAGAGCTTTTCGGCTCAAAGGGTATGGTTGCAACCTCGAACGACACGCTTTCATCTGCCGTAATTTCTACCGCTGACGGCGTAACGGGCGAAAAACCGCTTTACTTCTTCCTTGAAAGATATATGGAGAGCTTCTCCGAGGAGGTAAGACAGTTCTGCTCGGCAGTTGAGAACAACACCGAAACACCCGTCGGTATCCACGCAGGCTTGCAGTCTGTTAAAATCGCACTCGCAGCAGAAAAGTCTGCAAACGAGCACAGAGCAGTTAAGCTTTCGGAAATTAACTGATTTAACAGTTATCATAAAACCGCTTGCATCGGCAGGCGGTTTTGTTATATCCAAACACAATTTTGATTGACTTTGATTGCCTTTGGAATTATAATTAAAATACAGTATTTAAGGAACGGTGATTGATATGTTGAGTGAACAACTAAAGATAATCAGAAAAGCCAATAAGTTTACCCAGCAGGGGCTTGCGGATGCAATCGGAATTGAGCGCTCCACCTATGCTTCCTATGAAACGGGGAGGAATAAGCCCGATGTTGTTCTCCTTAGTAGAATTGCTAAGGTTTTCGACGTCAGCTCCGACTTTATACTTGAAATTGATACGACTGTTCCGCTTAATGTGGAGGATATTTCCGTACAGTATAAGAAAAAAAGCGGTAATAAGCTTGTAAGCACGCTTTCAAAAGAGGAAAAGAACGTTCTTGCAAAGTACAGACTTTTGTCCGACAATAAGAAAGCAGAACTTGTTGATTTTCTTGAAAAGAACACCGCTTTGAAATAATTTATATGATAATGAAAGAATCCTGCCGGGCAGGATTTTTTTATTTATAGGTAAACACAAAAACATTCTTTTTATGGCAATTTTTGCGGGTAAATTAAGATATAATTTTTTCTAATGCATCAGCAGTTGAAATTTCGGTCGATTTATAATAATATATTATCGGTGATTATATGTTTATATGCCCTGTTTGCAAAAATAAACTCAATAAAACGGGAAAATCTTTTATCTGCTCAAACGGTCATTGCTTTGATATGGCGAAAAGCGGATATGTAAATCTTTTACTTAAAAGCACAGGCGGAAATCATGGCGACAATAAACTTATGGTATCGGCAAGGCGTGATTTCCTCGATAAAGGCTACTATGAGCCGTTGCGTGAGGCGATTGTTAAAATGTGCCGTGAATTTACGGCTACCGGCGATATAATAGTAGATTGCGGCTGTGGCGAGGGATATTATACCTCGAAAATAGCCGAAGTATTACCCGACAGGACGGTTTGCGGCTTTGACATTTCAAAAGATGCTCTTGCGGTAGCGGCAAAGAGGAATAAAACCGTTGAATATGCCGTTGCAAGTTCGTTTGATATTCCGTTACCCGACAGCTGTGCCGATATGATAACCGAGATTTTTTCTCCGCACAGCGAAAAGGAATTTTTGAGAATATTAAAGCCCGACGGCCGTATGCTTATGGTAATTCCGCTTGAAAATCATTTGCTTGAATTAAAGCAGGCGGTTTATGACAAGGCTTATAAAAATGAGCCGTCATCCTTTGAAATAGAGGGCTTCAAGCTCTTAAAGAGCGAGAGGGTTGAATACACCGCAGACATAGCCTGCACAGAGGATATAAAAAATTTGTTTGCTATGACCCCGTATTATTACAAAACGGGCGAAAAAGAGCAGGCAAGGTTAAACACTTTACAGAGGTTAAATGTAACTTTGAGTTTTGCCGTGCTTTGTTACGGCTTGTAAAGTATAATGTTATTGAAGTTTTTGCAACTTTAATGTATAATAAGAAATAGACGTAATTTATGAATGGAACAGAGGTACTTTGATTATGGAAAAGAACAGCGTTAAAATCAATATAGCAGGAGTAGATTACTCACTCAGAACAGATGAAAGCGTTGAGCTTACAATGGAGCTTGCAAAGGAGATTAACTCCAAAATAAACGAGATAAAAACGGAAAATCCTTTCATTTCAACAAGTCAGATTGCAGTGCTTATAGCACTCGAATACGGTTGCAACTGCAAAAAGGCTGAAAAGAAAACGGAGGAGCTTCGTGCAGATATGAAAAATTATCTTGAGGACACCGCAAAAGCACAGTCCGAAAGAGATTTCTATAAAAGAGAGATTGACAGAATGAAAGCAGATGCGAAAGCAAAATCAAATCAGATAAATCTGTTTTCCGAAGAACAATGATGTCTGAAATTCTTGCGCCGGCAGGTAATTTTGACGCTCTTGTTGCGGCGGTGCGCAGCGGTGCGAATGCCGTGTATTTCGGCACGGGTGCTTTTAATGCAAGAAGATTTGCCATCTTCATTCGGTAAAATGCCATATAACGCTTAACACGCTTGTTTCTGACAGCGAGCTTTCAGAACTTGAAAACACAGTCCGTTTGATTTGCGAAAGCGGTGTGGATGCTGTCATAGTTCAGGATTTGGGCGTTGCGAGGATAGTAAAAAGCATCTGTCCCGAGATGGAAATGCACGCCTCAACTCAGCTTTCAACAGGAACGCTTGAGGGAATTAAAACGCTTGCCGAGTTAGGCTTTTCAAGGGCGGTTTTGCCGAGAGAACTCTCAAAATCGGAAATTAAATATATAGCCGAAAATTCACCCATAGAGCTTGAAGTGTTCGTTCACGGCGCACTTTGTATGAGCGTGTCGGGTCAATGCCTTTTGTCTGCCATGCTCGGCTCACGAAGCGGAAACAGAGGACTTTGCGCACAGCCTTGCAGATTGCCGTTTCACATTGACGGCGGTACGGGTACGGATTTGAGCTTAAAGGATCTGTCGCTTGTCGAATATCTTTCGGAGCTTTCCGATATGGGCATAGCTTCCTTCAAAATCGAGGGAAGAATGAAACGCCCCGAATACGTTTCGGCGGCGGTTATAGCTTGCAGGGAAAGCCTTGACGGAGCATATACACAGCAAAGGCGGAACGAATTACAGTCGCTGTTTTCACGCTCGGGCTTTACGGACGGTTATTATATATCCTCTCTCGGACGGAATATGTTCGGTAAAAGAGAAAAAGAAAACGTAACCTCTGCGACAACGGAATTACTTAAAAAATACGAAAAAATATACGAGAAAGAAACGCCCGTACATAAGGTGGATTTTGTGTTCACGGCTTATGAAAACGAAGCACCGACGCTTGCCGCAAAGACGGGCAGAATTAACGCTTTTATGCGGGCGGATATTGTCTGCGAAAAGGCTATAAACAGACCTTTGACAGAGGAAGCGGTCAAAACACAGCTTGAAAAGTGCGGCGGTACGGTCTTTTATTCGGGAGAAATACATACGGATATTTCCGACGGCATAAGCATACCCGTTTCGGCGATAAACGCTTTAAGACGTGAAGTTTTGGCGGAGCTATCGGAAAAATTGACAGAAGTCCCCGAAAGAGAATTAAACGAATTCGATTTTCGCTTGCAGGACAGGGCGAGGGGGAACAAAAGGCTCTATCTCTGCTTTAGCAATGCCGAAAGCATACCCGAAAATGCTTCCTGCGACAGAATGTTCCTGCCGCTTGATACCGATAGGAGCATTTTGGAAAAACATTCGGCAGGTGTGAGCGTACCGAGAGGAATTTTCGGAAATTACGATAAGATAGTTGAAAAAATCAGAAAAAGCGGTGCTAAATATGCCCTTTGCAACACCCTTGATGCCGTTTGTGCGGCGAAAGAGGCAGGAGTTGAGATAATCGGCGGCCCGTTTTTGAATGTATTTAATTCGCAGTCATTAAAGGTTTTGGAAAAGCTCGGAATTAAAGAAGCGGTTTTGTCATACGAATTGACTGTTGCGAAAATTTCACAGCTTTGCGGAAACGTCAAGCGAGGCTGCGCCGTTTACGGCAGGACTCCGCTTATGCTTACGAGAAATTGTCCCGTTAAAAACGCAAAGACCTGTGCCGAGTGCAAAAAGAGCAGCTCCTTGACCGACAGAAAGGGAATTTCTTTCCCTGTGATTTGTGAAAACGGCTTTTCACAGCTTCTCAATTCAATACCGACATATATGCTCGACAGATTGTCGGAGATTAAAAACACGGATTTTGATATAATGTTTTTCACGCTTGAAACGAAAAAACAGGCGGCAGAGATTATATCAGATTATAAAAAGCACTCTGCGCCCGACGGCGAATTTACCCGAGGACTTTTTTACAGAGGAGTAGAATAATGAAAGAACTTAAAATCAAAAAAGTAAGAGAAAACGCAAAGCTTCCCACAAGGGCAACCGAGGGCTCGGCAGGCTATGATTTATATGCTTGTATCGATAAGCCGTTGACCTTGAAGGCGGGCGAAACCGCAATCATTCCTACGGGTATCGCAATAGGACTTGACGATCCGCACTATGCTGCGTTTATCTATTCAAGAAGCGGCATTGCAATAAAGCACGGAATAGGACTTCTCAATTCCGTAGGTGTTATCGACAGCGATTACAGAGGCGAAATTTGCGTCGGTGTTATCAATCAGATTTCGGAAGCCTATGAAATTCAGCCGTTTGAAAGAGTTGCACAGATGATTATAAAGCCCGTTGAGCTTCCCGAGCTTACAGAGGTGTCGGATTTGGACGAAACCTCAAGAGGCGCAGGCGGCTTTGGCTCGACAGGCACAAAATAAGAAATTTCAAATTATGCAATAATCAACCGAAGAACTAACGGAGGGTAAAAATGACAGCAGATAATTTATGTATGGGTTGTATGAAAGAGATAGGAAATGTTCAGCAATGTCCCTTTTGCGGATTTCATAACGATACGGTTGCTCCTGCACCGTATTTGCCTTTGAGGACCGTTATAGGCGGAAGATATACTGTCGGTAAGGTCATTTCCGCATCGGGCGACGGTGTCACATATATTGCTTGGGATACCGAGAGCAGAGAAACCGTTACCGTTCGTGAATTTTTGCCTGTTGAGAATATAACAAGACTGCAAGGACAGACTGAAGTTACAGTAAATGAGGACAGCAGACTTGTCTTTTATGACAGCGTGCGTGAATTCCTCACTCTTAACAGAAAACTTGCAATGAGCAGAAACCTCTCCGCACTTATCCCCGTTATAGATATAATTGAGGAAAACAACACAGCGTACGCGGTAAGCGAATACCTTGAAACGATTACTTTAAGGGATTTTCTCTTGAAGAGCAGAACGGGCTATCTCGGTTGGGACAGAGTTAAAACTCTTATGATGCCTGTGCTTACAACTGTTGCTTCGCTTCATTCAATGGATATTTATCACAGAGGTATTTCGCCGAATACGCTTGTTCTCGGAAGAGACGGCAAGCTTCGTCTTACAGGCTTTATGATTTCCTCCGCACGTTGTCTTAAAACAAGAGTTAAGCCGGAAATGTTCCCCGGATATGCCGCAATCGAGCAGTATCACGATGTTGATGATACAGGCGCTTGGACGGATGTTTACGGTATTGCAGCTGTAATTTACAGAGCACTTATCGGAAGCACACCGGCAGAGGCTTCGGAAAGGATAACCAACGATAAGCTTATGATTCCGCCGAGATTTGCCGAGGCATTGCCCGCATATCTTGTATCGGCTCTCGATCATGCTCTTACAATCGAACCGGGTGACAGAACAGCTACCGTAGACGAGCTTCGTGAAGAGCTTTCGGGTTCTCCGAGTACTATGGCGTCAAACGCTATCCACGAGGTAAGAGAGCGTGAGGTTGAAGCTCCCACAACGACAGAGGATGAGGTTGCCGAAAGAAAACGTCTTGAAAAGCTTGCACGTCAGGAGCAGCAGAAGCACGAGCAAATTAAAATGGCGCTTATTGCGTTTGCGATTTGCTTGGGTATCGGCGTTTTGGCTCTCGGCGGATGGCTGACATACGACCATTTCAAAAACAATCCAAATGAGCCTACCACAGAAGGCGTTGCGCAGATGATTGAAGTTCCGAACTTTGTAGGACAGAGCTATTCGAGAATTTCCAATGACGAGGTTCAGAAAACACGCTTTAAGTTTACGGTGGATTATCAGTATTCAGACAGCGCCGAAGCAGGCGTTATAATCGGTCAAAACCTTGAAGCGGGAACTCAGATAGAGCAAGGCTCCGAGCTTAAATTGACCGTCAGCAAGGGTATCGAATACGTTACGCTTATCGACGTTTCGGGTATGGATTACAACAAGGCGTTCAACCTTTTGACCGAGGCAGGCTTCGTATGCAAAAAGGTCGAAAAGAACAACGACGGCTCGCACACGGCAAACGAGGTTATTACGGTAACGCCCGAGGCAGGTAAGGAATATGAGCGTGGCAAGGAAATCTACGTTCAAGTTTGGGGCGCTCCTCCCACAACGGCTACGACAACAAGGGAGAATATATTAAACAGGCTTTTCTGATGCAAATAATATAATTACGGGTCTTATGAGTGGGCTGAGTGTTCATAAGGAAGTATTGGTTTCTCGCATAAAAATCCCTTATGCTTTTGCCAAAAAGCCTCGCAAGGCGACAGTCTTGCATCATTTCTCGGCTTCGGCATAAAAGAATTTTTATAATTACGAAACTGCAACGCACTTCAAAATAATATATTTTTGATACAAGAAAAGGCAACCCCCGCAGATAATGCTGACGCATATCTGCGGGGTTTAACGAATTATTGCGCAAAAAGATGTTGTTTTGAAGCAAAACTGCCTTATGAACACTCAGCCTTTTGCTTCATAAGGCTCTTTTTTTTGACAATTTTTTTGACGATTTCGGTGTAATATTTCGTTGAAAGGAATGATTAAATGAACGTTAAAACAGAAATAAACGGCACGTCGGTCACAGCCTTTTTAAGCGGAGAAATTGACCATCACAACGCACCGCAAATAAGAGAGGCAATTGATGAATGTGTGGCTTTTCGTCAACCGGACAGGCTGATACTCGATTTCGGAGATGTAACCTTTATGGACAGTTCGGGGATAGGGCTTGTTATGGGAAGATACAGGCTTATCGAGGGCAAAAACTGCTCGTTTTATATTGTCAATCTGTCCGAGCACGCATACAGGGTTATGCAACTTGCAGGGCTTGAAAAAATAGCGGTATTGAAAAAGAAAGCGAGGGAGTCGGTAAAATGAAATACTTAAACGAAGTGAAAATTCAGCTTGAAAGCCGTTCGGTAAACGAGGGCTATGCACGTCTTGCGGTGTCGTCGTTTGCCGCACAGCTTGATCCCACAGTCGAGGAAATAAACGACATAAAAACAAGCGTCAGCGAGGCGGTAACCAACTGCATTGTTCACGCTTACAAGAATAAGGTCGGCAAGATTTACATAACCGTCAGAATTTTTGAAAACTCGGTTGTTGAAATAAAAATCCGTGACAAGGGGTGCGGAATTGAAAATATCAAACAGGCTATGCAGCCGCTTTACACCTCGCTCGGAGGGGATAGGGCAGGGCTCGGCTTTACCGTAATGGAAAACTTTTCGGATAAAATCAAGGTTCGTTCAAGGGTAAATGTGGGTACGACTGTAACAATTATCAAAAAAATCAAAGGCAGAAACGCTTTGTAATGACTCGTGATGAGCTGATAAGCAATAATTTAGGGCTTGTTCATTCCTGCGCAAACAAATTCAGAAACAGGGGTATCGAATATGACGATTTGTACTCGGCAGGATGTCTCGGGCTTGTCAAGGCGGCAGACGGCTTTGACGAAACGCTCGGCTACCGCTTTTCAACCTATGCCGTGCCTGCAATTTTAGGCGAAATTAAGCGGCTTTTCAGGGACGGCGGCGCAGTCAAGGTCAGCCGTTCATTAAAGGAAAAATCAAGAGAGGCTGTAAGGCTGCGTGATGAGCTTTCCGTGTCGCTTGGCAGAGAGCCGACAGTTTCGGAATTGTCCGAAAAACTCGGAATAAATGAGTTTGAGACGGTTGAACTTTTGAATATCGCAGTACCGCCCGCATCTCTTACCGCAACCGACGAGGAGGGGGAACGGCAAATTGATATTCCCGTTGATTTCGGCGAAGAGCAGATACACAATTCAATAGCACTGCGAGAGATAATCGGAAAAATGCCCGAAAGCGACAGACGTCTTATAGAACTGCGATATTACAAAGGCTTAACGCAGACCGTCACGGCGGAAAAGTTAGGACTTTCACAGGTGCAGGTGTCACGCAGGGAGCGTTTATTGCTTCAGGAAATGCGCAGAAAAATGACAGGATAGATTTAGTAGTGGAAATTTTCAAAAAAGTATGCTATTATATATAAATCGACCTGTGTCGAGTTTGTGAGGTGTAGCATATGAATTTTGAAAAAAATCACTTAATAAAAAAGATATTCGCAACTGTTTTGGCAATCGTGATTGCGGTGCTGTCGTTGTCATCCTGCTCCACGAAGGTCAAAACCTCGGTGTCTGCCGCTTCCGAAATCAACGAAGCTGCTTATTCCGCGCGCAACAATCACATTACAAATACAAATTCCTTGATTTATGTTGCAAAGTCAGGCTTGCTTGAGCTCTATTTTGACAGAACAACCTACAACGTTGCAATTAAGGATACAAGCACAAACAAAACATGGTATGCGCTTCCCGTGGCTTCCGACGGCGACGAAACCACCCCTGCGGCGGTGCTTGAAATGACACTCTCCTCGGAGGGCGGAAAGTATAAGCTCAATTCGCAGGATAACTCGGTTGCATTTTCCTCGGCATCTTTTAAGCCTGTAAACAACGGTATTCAGGTTACCTATAATATGGCTTTAACAGCTGAGAATGCACTTAAAGCCTATAACGAGATTGCAAACGGAGAAATCTATGCCTCCGTCAGCGTTACCTTCTCGCTTGCAGACGGTGCGTTTTACGCTAAAATCAACAGCGGCGACATAACCGTAAGCAAGGGCTATGTTATTGAAAAGCTTGAGCTTCTCAACTATTTCGGTGCGTCAACCGTTGCAGAGAGCGACGACTATATCTTTGTTCCCGACGCAAGCGGTGCGCTTATTATGACAGGCAGCGGTGCGACGGACGCTTATGAATCAAGAAGCTATTCCGTTTACGGCAAGGATAAGGCGTTGAAGCAAGCTTCGACAGATGAAATTTCTGCGGACGCTATTATGCCCGTATTCGGTATGAAATCCTCGCAAAACGCCTTTCTCGGTATAGTTTTAAGCGGAGATACGGTAGCCGATATTACTTCGCACAGAAAAGTTTATAACGAGGGCGGCACATACAACCGTGTCGGCGCAAGCTTTAGAATAACCGATGTTTCATATATCACAAATTCAACAGGCAAAAAGACCACAAGATATGTCGGCGAGACTTATACGGGCGAAATAAATATCTGTTACAGATTTTTGTCGGGCAAAAACGCTGTTTATTCCGGACTCGCCTGTGCTTGCAGAGAGGTACTTATAAGGGAGTCTGTTATCCCGTCAAAGGCGGTTGAGAGCACAGACCACATTCCGCTTATGCTGACCGTACAGGGTGCGATAGCTAAGAATTCCGCACATTCCTATAAGACCTTGTCCGACTATGAGCAAACGCTTGACCTTCTCGGACAGCTGAAGGCAAAGGGCGTAAACAGTATCACCTTGAGATATAAGGGTATGCTTGACGGTGCGGATAATCAGGATGAAATATCCTCGGCTTCTCCCATAAAATCGCTCGGCAGCAAAAAGGATTTTGCGGCACTTGAGCAGTATGTTAAGACGCAGAAGTTTACAATGTTTACCGATTTGAGCCTTGTAAATTATAACAAAAAAGGCTCTTCGTCGTCGGCTGCTTACGATATAACGGGCGAAAAGCTTAGAACAGATTATAATAACATTTATTCCTCTGTTGCGGGAAAGGAAAACAGGACAAGCTATGCGCTCAATCTTTCAAAGCTTGAGGACGGCGTGCTTTCATTTATGAAAAATAACAAGAATTATCAGGTTGACGGCTACAGCATAAACGATGTCGGAAACAGTCTTTATTCCGATTATTCGGGCGAAAAGCACACAAGAAGCAATGCGGTTAATATAATTACCTCCCAGCTTTCCGTGCTTGGCAACAACCACCAAATGATGATTGAAAACGGAAATTTCTGTATGCTTTCCAATGCAAACGCCGTTGTAAATCTTCCGACCAAGACAGCTTATGAGGAGGACGGTGCGGTTTATAAAGCAATACCGTTTGCGCAAATCGTTCTTCACGGAATAGTTGATTACTCGAATGAGCCTATAAATTTGAGTGAAAATTCAAAGCAGGCTTTTCTCAAATCAATCGAGTACGGTGCAATGCCGTCGTATGAATGGACTTACGCAAAGACCGATAATGAGGAATTTGACGCAAAGTACAACTATGAGTCGCAGATAACGCAGGCGGCAGATAACTACACGCTCGCCGATAACACAATAGGCAATCTACGTTCGGCAAGAATTACAAATCACTATCAAATCCAAAACGGAGTTTACTGCACGGAATACAACAACAGTATTGTTATCTATTTCAACTACAATTCCGAAGCGGTTACGGTAAACTCAATTACCGTTGAGCCTATGAGCTGTATCAGAGCTAACTGATAACACATAACGGAATGTGTCGGAGCTTTCGGCATATTCCGTTGTTTAATATTTACCGAAAGAAGCAATTTCAAGTGAAAACGAATTATCAAGCCTTAATGGAAAATGAATTTGAAAAAATCGAGGGTGCGGGTAAAAAGCCTGTGCTTTTGCTTCAATGCTGCTGTGCGCCGTGTTCAAGTGCCGTTATCGAAAGGCTTCGGGAGCATTTTACGGTTAAGCTTTATTTTTATAACCCGAATATATATCCCGAAGCGGAATATCAAAAACGCCTTGACCAGTTTGATAAATTGCTTTCTGACGGCTTTGGTGAGGGGATAGAGCAGGTAGCGGCAAAATATGACCAAGCCGAGTTCTTTGATTTTGTCAAAGGCATGGAAAACGAAAAAGAGGGCGGAGCAAGATGCGCAAGGTGCTTCATTTTAAGACTTCGTGAGACCGCAAGGAAAGCAAAGGAAATCGGCGCAGATTATTTTTGCACAACGCTTACCGTAAGCCCTCATAAGAACGCCGAGGTCATTAACAGTATCGGAATGAAATTGCAAGAGGAGTACGGCGTAAAATATCTCTTGTCCGATTTCAAGAAAAAAGAGGGCTACAAGCGTTCAACTGAGCTTTCGAAGCAATTTGACCTTTACAGGCAAAACTATTGCGGATGTAAATTTTCAATGTGGTTTGACGAGGAAAATTCCGACAATAAATAAAAAAAAGAACTGTAAATCTCTTGATGAAGTGAACCCCAAAGTTTAGACAAAATTTAATATTAAATTGTTTTCGAATGAGTTCGGTATTGTACCGGGCTCATTCCTTTTAATTTTAGAGATATTCTTTCATTGTTGTAGTAATGAATATATTTCTTTAATTCATCAATGAAAGCGTTAACGCTTTCGAATTTTTCGCCGTAGAACATTTCAACTTTAAGT
>SFGA01000038.1 GCA_004556705.1 Ruminococcus sp.
TTCGGCGATTAAATCTTCTTCAACCTTTTTATCTAATTTAGGTGGTCTTCCTTTCCTTGTTCCGCTGGCGGAACAAGCCCTGCCTCGTCTTTCTTTCATAAGACCCTCGGCTCCTTCTTCCAAATATATGCGTTCCCACCGTTGTACTGCATTTTTGTAATTTGCTTCTTGTCCTTTACTTACATCCCAATACTTTCGTACAGTTTCTCGATATCCCATATGGTGTTCTCGCATATCCATTATAACACCTATTTTAAATTCTGCACTATAAACCTTGTTTTTTCTTCCTGTTTTACCCATAAAAATATGCACCTCCAATTCGGGTCGTTTTATATGAAGACTGTTACAGTATCAATTCATAGCTTCCGCTTTTTAGTATCCGTAAAAGCTCCGCATTGGATTTAATTTCCGTCGTTGTAACGATTCCGCCGTGTGCAACGTCTTCGACTTGATGATAGTCCGAGCCCGAGGTCTTAATAACCCCGTATTTATCGGCTCTTGCCATTGCTTTTTCATTTCTGGAATTGTGCCGCACACAGCCGTTGTGCACCTCAATACCGTCAAGGTATTTTATAGGTGCTCTTGTTATATTGCTTCTGTACGGATGTGCCTGAACTACGAGCAAGCCGTTTTCTTTAGCAATTTTTGAAAATGCACTCAAATTCATATTTAATAAATCGCCGTTGCTTCTTAAGAATTCTTCCGTTACACCGTAAACAAGGTAATCGTTTTCACTCTTGCTGTCAAAACGAAGCTCCATACCGAGTAAAACATTCATTCTGCCGTTCGCCGCTTCCTTTGCGGCGTTAAATCCGATCATAAATACATCTATTTTGTCGTCCCACGACATATTGTCATAATCGTATCTGAAATATGTGTGCGTGCTTAAATGGTCGGTTATGACAACGGTTTTATAGCCTGCGCCGATATAGCCCTTGACAAGCTCTTTTGCTGTTGCAACTCCGCAGTTGCTTGTTTCTGCTGTGTGAGCGTGAAGCTCGGTTTTGAATTCTTCCATTTAATCACCTCGAATTTATTATAAGACAAAAAGCATCTTGTGTCGATATTTTTATAATAATATACTTCTGAAATATTGAAATATTTTTGTTTTGTGGTAGAATTATATGGTAATTTGTTTGCTTTATCGGGAAAGCAAGCATTACAACTGAAAATTGTTCTATGGTTTCGAGTGCGATTATTCTGCTCGAATTAAAAGGGAATACGGTTAAAAGCCGTAACAGCCCCCGCTACTGTATGGAACAGCATTTGCCGATATGCCACTGTGAAAACGGGAAGGCGGCGGATGTGTATGTCCGAGTCAGGAGACCTGCCACAGAACTGCAAATCTCTTTCGGTGGGAAAGTAGGATGTGCATATAAAGTTTAACCTTCTTTATTTGTACTTTGAGCGGACCACTATGTGCGTCCGCCTCTTTTTTGTTGAAAGAACATCATTGGAGGTAAAAATGAAAAAGAAATTCAACAAAGTACTTTCGGGTATCCTTGCGGTTGCAATGGTATTTTGCTTGCTTGCAACTCAAGCTTCTGCTCAAAGCGTAGACAAAGAAATCAACGGACTTGCTTCTTGGCTTGCAAACAGCGAGAAAACAGGTTTTGATTTTGACGACACGTCTGCACTTGACACAGATATTTTGTGGACTGTTCTCGTACTTGCAAAGGCAGGAAACAAAACGGTATATCCCGAATTTGAAAATTATGTTAATACTATCGTTGAGGCACAGTATGCGTCTTTGTACCCTGCAAATTTTGCTTTGATTTATCTTACCGAGCTTGCAAGGGGAAATGATACAACAAATATCGGCGGTCATGATATGCTCGCTTCTCTTAAAAGCGTTGATTACACAGCACAAACCTATCTCAGCAGTCTTTATTTTCCGCTTATAGCTCTTGATTATAAAGAGGCACCCGAATACAGCGGCGTAAGAAAAGCCATTGTTGACACGATACTTGCGGCACAGCAGCCTAATGGAGGCTTCCCGTATTGCTCTGTAGATACAGGATACGGTATTACTTCGGATCCGGATACAACTTCGTTTGTTATTCAGGCACTTGCTGATTTTAAGTCTGTTCCCGAAGTGGCAACAGCTCTTGAAAATGCTCTTGCATACCTTGAAACGCAGAAATTTGATGACGGCTCTTACGGATATGTTGAATGGTCGTCTAAATCAGCTGAGTCAACCGCACAGGCTATAATTGCGAAGAATTGTCTCGGCAAGCCTTGTGATGACTCTGTCACTGCTCTTAAAGGCTTTATAAATCCCGAAACGGGTGCAGGTAAGGATTACACGGGTGCTGATAACACAATGACCACATATCAGACCTTGCTTGCTCTCCTTGACGTTAAGGATCGTGCTGAAGGCGGCAACGGTATCTATAAGTATACTGCTCCCGTTCCCGTAGACACCACTAACGAGGTTGATACAACAGCTTCGGAGAGCTCAACCGATGCGACAGTCGCACCGACAACGGCAAAGAGTAATAAGGTTGATATTCCGAGAACAGGAGGTAATACCGCAGTATCGGTATTTGTAGGTCTTGCGCTTGCAACAGGTGCAGCTTCACTTGTTCTCAGAAAAAAAGATGAAGACTAAAATTATTGCACTTTTGCTTTCGATACTTCTTGTTTTAACCGCTTGCGGAAAAGGTAACGCTTCCGAAGATACGGCAAATCAAGAGGTATCGGCAAACAGTGAATATTCAACCGAAGCATCGTCTGATACGAAAGCGGCTTCTGAAGACACTTCAGGCGGAAGCGCCTCAAAAATATCGGAAAATAAACAGAGCGAAACACAGGCTTTACCGTCCCCCGAAACGAAAAAAGCAGTAGAAGGCTCTGCGAAGGCTTCCGATGGCTCTGTAATAACGGCAGCGCCGACTTCGCCGCCACAGGTAAACGGCAATGAAAATGAAAAAATAACTGTTACATTTTCAGTTGATTGCCGTAATGCGATAAACTACGGAATTTTATCGCAAGGCTCATTTGCACAGGTTTTACCTGCTGACGGGATTATACTTTCAACCTCTGCAATAACCGTAAAAAACGGCGAAAACGTTATGTCTGCGCTTAAAAAAATTCTTAAAGAAAACCGAATAAATTTCAGCATATCTTCAAGCGGATATGTAAGAATGATTGGCGGCCTTTCCGAATTTGACTGCGGAGCATATAGCGGTTGGATGTATAAGGTAAACGGAGTATTGCCTTCGGTTTCAACAAAAAGTTATCCTTTGAAGGACGGAGACAAGGTTGAATTTGTCTATACCTGTAAAATGGGCGATGTTTAATAAAAATTTTTAAGGCGGTACAGCTTCTGTACCGCCTTAATTTGTAAACAATATGTAAAGATTGCACTTATTAACATATCAAATATTGTTTTTTTAGGACAGTTTGTGGTATTATATACTGAATTCAAAAAGTCGATTTTTTTGCGAGGTGCAAATATGTTTATAAATGAAATATTGGATAACGGAGGAATAACAACGTCTTTTGAGGTTTTCCCTCCGAAAAATAACGCTCCGTTTGAGCCTGTCTTGAAATCGGTTGAAAAGCTTTCACTTTTGAAGCCTGATTTTATAAGCGTAACCTACGGTGCAGGCGGCGGTACCTCACAAAATACACCTAAAATTGCTTCATATATTCAAAACGAGCTTCACACTCCGTCAATGGCGCATCTTACATGTGCTTCTTCTACAAAGGAGGAGATTTACGCTATCCTTTCTCAGCTTAGAGATATAGGTGTTGACAACATTCTCGCTTTAAGAGGTGATTTGCCTGAGAATTACAACCCCGACGACAGCAATTATTACAGATATGCATCTCAGCTTGTTGAGAGGATTTTGGATTTCGGCGGATTTTCGGTCGGTGCGGCTTGCTATCCCGAGGGACATGTTGAGTCTAAAAATACCCATGAGGATTTAATTCATCTTAAAGAAAAAGTTGACTGCGGTGCACAATATCTTGTAACACAGATGTTCTTTGACAATTCCGCTTTGTACAGCTTTTTATACAGAGCGTTAAAGGTTGGAATTGACGTGCCTGTTATTGCGGGTATTATGCCCGTTATGAATCCTAATCAGATTAAAAGAAGCTGTGCGCTTTCAGGTGCAACTCTTCCGTCAAGATTTAAGATTATGCTTGATAAGTTTTCAGATGATCCCGTTTCGCTCCGGCAGGCAGGAATTGCCTATGCTACCGAGCAGATAATTGATTTGATTGCGAACGGCGTAAACGGAATTCATATTTACACCATGAACAAGCCAGAGGTTGCAGGGGCTATAATGAACAACCTTTCTTCAATTCTTTAAGAGGTGATTTCTTGTTTGGCTATGTAAAGCCTGATAAGCCTGAGCTTAAAATAAAGGACTACGAAACATATAAGGCAATTTATTGCTCTCTTTGCAGAACCTTGGGCAAGGAATACGGCTTGCTTGCAAGGTTCTTATTGACCTATGACGCAGCTTTTTATGCTCTGCTGAAAAAATCTGTGCTTCAAGCAAAGCCCGATTGCGCATATAAGGGCGTGTGCAGATTTAACCCTCTTAAAAAGTGCAATTATATAGATACGGACAGCTATCTAAAGGATGCCGCCGCATTGACGGTGATTATGTTTTATTATAAGGTGCTTGATAATATAAACGACGGGAAGCCGTTGAAAAGATTAGCGTCAAGGCTTGTTTACCCTTATATTAAAATAAAGTTTAACAAAGCCGTAAAAAAATATTCAAAATATAATGATATAATAAAAGTGTCAACAGATGAGCAGGCGAGGATTGAAAACGAAAAAACGGACAGCATAGATATAGCGGCTCATCCGACGGCTGTTTCGTTGCAAAAGATATTGTCCGACGGAATTAAAGATGAAACACAGAAACGCATTGTTGAGAGAATAGGCTATTGTCTCGGACGGTGGGTATATCTTATGGATGCGTTTGACGACCTTGAAAACGATATTAAAGCAGGGGCTTACAACCCGTTTGCTCTGAAATATAAGCTTGATAAATCATTTTTAACGGGCGATAATAAGGCGATTGAGGACGATATAATCAAATCTATCCGCCTTACCGCAAACGAAACAGGGCTTGCGCTTGAATTGCTTGACAAAAACTGCTATAAGCCGTTAATTGAAAATATTATTTTTGACGGTATGGAAGCAGAGCTTATGAAAATAATAAAGAAAAAGAGAGGTGATTTGATTGAATAACCCGTATGATATTTTGGGCGTAAACGAAAATGCAAGTGATGACGAAATTAAAAACGCTTACAGAAGTCTTGCAAGGAAATATCAGTCCGACAACTATGCCGACAGTCCGCTTTCCGACGTTGCGGTTAAGAAGATGCAGGAGCTTGATATGGCGTATGACGAGATAATGGCGCAGAGAAGCGGCGGTTATTCTTCAAATCGTTCATATTCGCAGCAGAACAGCGGAGCATATTACGGAAACTCGCAATTCGCAGATGTCAGAGAGAAGATAAATTGCGGAAGAATTGATGATGCGGAAATGATACTTGACGGTATTCCTAAGAATATGAGAAATGCCGAATGGTACTATTGCAAGGGTCAAATTCAACAGCGACGTGGCTGGTTTGATGAGGCTTATAGGAATTATTCAACGGCTTGCAGAATGGAGCCTGATAACGTTGAGTATTCAAATGCCTTTAATGCACTTAATAACAATTCAAACGGAGGATACAGGCAGACACATCAAGGCTCGGCAAGCGGCTGCTCGTCGTGTGATATTTGTTCAGGCTTGATTTGCGCAGATTGCTGTTGCGAATCATTGGGCGGAGACTTGATTCCCTGTTGCTGATATGACACAAAATTCAAAAAAATCATCAAAGACTGCTGTCGGCGGCGTAATAACCGCACTTTCGATAGTTCTTATGTTTTTAACTTCGGTAATTCCGACGTTAACGTATGCCCTTCCTGCGGCGGCAGGATTTTTGATAACCTTGATTGTAATTGAAATAGATAAAAAATGGGCACTCGGTGTTTATGTTGCCGTAAGCCTTTTATCTGTTTTGCTTATTGCCGATAAAGAAGCTGCGGTTATGTATATAATGTTTTTCGGCTACTATCCGATTGTCAAAGCGATTTTTGAAAAGCATTTTCATTCGATGCTGTTGTGGGTTCTTAAATTTGCGGTGTTTAACGTCGGTGCCGTGGCGGCGTTCTTTATTTCAACCTATGTTTTTTTGGTGCCCTTTGAGGAAATGGAAAAATACGGAGCTATTGCGGCATGGGGCTTGCTTGCGGCAGGAAACGTAATCTTTTTACTTTACGATTTTGCAATGACAAACCTTATAAGACTGTATTTGATTAAATGGAGAAAGACCTTTAGAAGAATATTTAAGTTTTGACAGACGCTAAATGCGTCTGTTCTCTTTTCAAAACGTAATTTTTGTGATAAAATAGTTATATATTTGATTTTTTGGGGCGAAAGGAGGCTCTTGTTGTGGAGGAGACAAAGAGAGAACATTTACATTCGGGACATAGGAGCAGAGTTAAGGAACAGTTTGCTAAAAGCGGTATGCGTGATTTTCAGGACCATCAGGTGCTTGAAATGCTTTTGTTTTACGCAATACCTCAACGTGATACAAACGATTTAGCTCACATGCTTATCAACGAATTCGGCTCGCTTGCAGGGGTATTTGACGCACCGTTGGAGTCGCTTGAGGCGGTAAAAGGTATGGGCAAAAACTCGGCGACGCTTATCAAAATGGTACCGGAGATTTATTCAAAGTATCTCGACAGTAAAAACATTAACAGAAAGCTTGTTTTGAGTGATCCTGAGTCGGTTACAAAGTATTTTGCTTCAAAATTTATAGGTTATCAGCATGAGGTTATGATGGCGGCGTTTGTCGATAACCAGTGCCGACATAAAAAAACAATTATTGTTTCTGAGGGCGGTCAGAGCAGTACGGACGTCAATATAAGAAAAATTGCCGCAACTGCAATGAATCTAAACGCAACCTCGGTTATTATTGCACATAATCATCCGCAGGGTGTTGCCGCACCGTCCGGAGCTGATATTGAAGCGGTCAGAGTTATAAAAAAGATATTCAAACCGCTTGATTTAACGCTTTTGGATAGTTTGATTATTTCTGATGACAGTGCCTATTCAATGGCAAATCACAACAAATTTGCATACTTATTTGATTATTGATAAGAAAAAATAAGAAATAAATAAATTTAACGGAGGAAAAACTATGTTTGATGCAATGAAAACAAAAAATGAATGTGTTGAGTGGATACGTGATTTTTTTGATAAGAACGGTAAAGACTGTAATGCGGTAATAGGCATTTCCGGCGGTAAGGACAGCTCTATTGTTGCGGCTCTTTGCGTTGAAGCTTTGGGCAAGGACAGGGTTATCGGTGTGCTTATGCCTTGCGGTGTTCAGCACGATATTGATATGGCTGAGCTGCTTGTAAAGCACCTTGACATTAAGCATTACGCTGTAAATGTTAAAGCTGCCGTTGACGGCGTAAAGTCGAGCATACCGCTTGAATTATCAGTTCAGTCAACAACAAATATTCCTCCGAGAGTACGAATGACGGTTTTGTATGCGGTTGCACAAAGCTGTAACGGACGAGTTGCAAACACCTGTAATTTGTCGGAGGATTGGGTCGGTTATTCAACGAGATACGGCGATGCGGCAGGAGATTTCAGCCCTTGTGCAAATATTACCGTTACAGAGATGAAACAGATAGGAAAAATTCTCGGACTTCCCGATGTGCTTGTTAACAAGGTTCCGATTGACGGACTTTGCGGCAAGACGGACGAGGAAAACCTCGGCTTTACATATGATGAGCTTGATAAATACATCAGAACGGGCGAGATTGCAGACCTTGAGAAAAAGGCGATAATTGACGATAAGCACGTTAAAAATCTGTTCAAACTTAAATATATGGACACTTTTGTTCCGAGTGAAGGCTAACATTAAATTTTTATATAGACAGAAAGGGGGATATTATGGATAAGTTTGTTTTACATTCCGAATATAAGCCGACGGGCGACCAGCCTGCTGCAATAGAAAAGCTTGTTGACGGAATTAACAAGGGCTATAACGAACAAACCCTGCTCGGCGTTACAGGCTCGGGCAAGACCTTTACAATGGCAAATGTTATTGCAAAGCTCAACCGTCCTACGCTTGTGCTTGCCCATAATAAAACCCTTGCAGCACAGCTGTGCTCGGAATTTAAGGAGTTTTTTCCTGAAAATGCGGTTGAATATTTCGTATCCTATTACGACTATTATCAGCCCGAGGCTTACATTCCGACAACCGATACCTATATCGAAAAGGATTCGGCAATAAATGATGAAATCGATAAGTTGAGACACTCGGCAACCTCCGCTTTGTCCGAAAGGCGAGACGTGATAATTGTTTCGAGTGTTTCTTGTATTTATACCCTCGGCGACCCGATTGATTATCGAAATATGGTTATTTCTTTAAGGCAGGGTATGCAAAAAAGCAGGGATGATTTAATAAAAAAGCTTGTCAGTATTCAATATGAGCGAAATGATGTCAACTTTATAAGAAATAAGTTCAGAGTTCGTGGCGATACGGTGGAGATTTTCCCCGTTTATTCGAGCGAAAACGCTATAAGAGTTGAGTTTTTCGGCGATGAAATAGACAGAATTTCCGAAATAAACGCACTTACGGGGCAGGTAAAAAATGTATTGTCTCATGTGGCGATTTATCCTGCTTCGCACTATGTCGTTGCACCCGAAAAGCTTGAAAAGGCAATTACCGAGATACTTGCGGAAATGGAAGAGCAGGTCAAGAAATTTGAAAAAGAGGGGAAGCTTCTTGAGGCTCAAAGAATAAGACAACGTACCGAATACGATATGGAAATGCTTAGGGAAACAGGATTTTGTAAAGGCATTGAGAACTATTCAAGGGTTATGTCGGGTAGAAAAGCAGGCACGGCACCGTTTACCTTGCTCGATTATTTTCCCGATGATTTTGTGCTGTTTGTTGATGAATCGCATGTAACCTTGCCTCAGGTCAGAGGAATGTACGGCGGAGACCGTTCAAGAAAGGAATCCCTTGTTAATTACGGCTTCAGACTTCCGTCGGCATTTGATAACAGACCGCTTACCTTTGACGAATTTTATAAAAAAATAGGGCAAAAGGTGTTTGTGAGTGCGACACCGGGCGAGCTTGAAAAGGAAAAAAGCTCACAAATTGTTGAACAGCTGATAAGACCCACGGGACTTCTTGACCCTGAAATATCGGTAAGACCGACGGACGGACAGATTGAGGATCTTATTTCTGAAATAAATACAAGAACCGAACGCAACGAACGTGTTTTGGTTACTACACTTACAAAGAAAATGGCAGAGAGCCTTACGGAATTTCTTGATACGCACGGCATAAAGGTCAAGTATATGCACTATGATATTGACACTATCGAGCGTATGGAGCTTATCCGTGATTTGCGCTTGGGCGAGTATGATGTTCTTGTCGGAATAAACCTTTTGCGTGAGGGACTTGATATACCCGAGGTGTCGCTTGTTGCTATTCTTGACGCAGATAAAGAAGGATTTTTGCGTTCTGAAACAGCTCTTATTCAGACAATAGGCAGGGCGGCTCGAAATGCCGACGGTCAAGTCATTATGTACGCAGATTGCGTTACACCGTCAATGGAAAAGGCGATAAGCGAAACCTACCGTCGCCGTGAGATACAGATGGAATACAATAAGGAGCATAATATTGTTCCGAAAACCATTAAAAAAGGCGTTAGGGATATTCTTGAAATATCCGCTGCTCATAAGGACGAAAGCGGTAAGCGCTTGAGCAGGGCGGAGAGAGAAAAGCTTATCATTGAGCTTACAAATGAAATGAAAGCGGCGGCAAAGATACTTGAATTTGAGCACGCAGCTATGTTAAGAGATAAAATCGCAAAATTAAAGGAAGGTAAATAAACCTTGCAAAATAAAAAAATCATTGTAAAAGGTGCAAAAGCCAATAATCTTAAAAATATTGACCTTGAAATTCCCCGTGATAAGCTTGTTGTTTTTACGGGACTTTCAGGCTCGGGAAAATCCTCGCTTGCGTTTGATACGATTTACGCAGAGGGACAGAGGCGATATATCGAATCGCTTTCTTCATATGCAAGGCAATTTTTAGGTCAGATGGATAAGCCTGATGTTGAATACATTGAGGGCTTGTCTCCCGCAATATCGATTGACCAAAAAACGACCTCAAAAAATCCACGCTCAACGGTAGGTACCGTTACGGAAATTTACGATTATCTTCGTCTTATTTATTCGAGAATAGGTACTCCGCATTGTCCCGTTTGCGGCAGAGAAATTTCAATGGAAACCGTTGACGGAATTGTTGATAAGGTGTTAAAGCTTCCCGAGGGCGAAAAAATACAGATTTTAGCACCGCTTGTCAGAGGCAAAAAGGGCGAACACGCCAAGGTGCTTGATTCCGCCAGAAAGTCGGGATATGTAAGAGTAAGAGTTGACGGAAGCATTTATGACCTTTCCGAAGAAATCAAGCTTGATAAGAATATTAAGCACAGCATTGAGGTTGTAGTTGACCGACTTGTTATAAATGACGGTATCAGAAGCAGACTTGCCGATTCGGTAGATACCGCCTGCAATCTTTCCGACGGGGCGGTAATCGTTGATGTTGTCGGAAAGGAAGAGCTTTTATTTTCACAGAAGTTTGCCTGCCCCGAACACGGCACCTGCATAGAAGAAATGGCTCCGAGGTCATTTTCTTTTAACAATCCTTACGGTTCTTGCCCGAGGTGTATGGGACTCGGTACTTTTATGCGAATCAACCCCGACCTTGTTATACCGAATAAAAATCTTTCGATAAATCAAGGTGCGATTTTAGCTTCGGGCTGGTCGAATGCCGACAGCGGGACAATAGCGCAAATGTATTATTCCGCACTTGCCGAGGAATACGGCTTTTCTCTCGATACACCGATTAAGGATTTGTCCGAGGAACAGCTTAACGCCCTGCTTTACGGAACAAACGGCAAGAGAATTAAAATGACAAGGGTAAACGCTTACGGCTCGGGAACTTATCTGACTGAGTTTGAGGGCGTAATAAATAACCTTCAAAGACGGTATAACGAAACCACAAGCGAGTATTCTAGAGCAGAGATTAGCAAAGTGATGGACGAGTGTAATTGCCCTGAATGTAACGGTAAAAGGCTCAATAAATCGGCACTTGCGGTTACAATAGGCAGTAAGAATATTATTGAATTTACCGAGCTTTCAATAAATAAAGAGATTGAATTTTTAGACTCGCTTGAGCTTACCAAAAAACAGCATGTGATAGCCGATACCATAATTAAGGAAATAAGGCAAAGGCTTTCTTTCCTTGCAAGCGTCGGTCTTGATTATTTAACATTATCCCGTTCGGCAGGCACGCTTTCGGGCGGCGAAAGTCAGCGAATCAGGCTTGCGACACAGATAGGCTCGTCGCTTATGGGCGTGCTTTATATCCTTGATGAGCCGAGTATAGGCTTGCACCAAAGAGATAATGATAAACTTTTAGGTACTTTGCGTGAACTTCGTGATATTGGGAATACGCTTATTGTCGTTGAACATGATGAAGATACCATAAGGTCTGCGGATTATGTTGTTGATATAGGACCTGGTGCGGGTGTTCACGGCGGAGAGGTTGTTTACAGCGGTAATGTTGACGGCTTGCTGAAATGCAAAAAATCAATTACAGGACAGTACCTTTCGGGCAAGAAAAAAATCGAAGTACCTGCCGAAAGACGAAAGGGCAACGGAAAGAGCCTTGTTATTAAAAACGCTTCTGAAAATAACCTTAAAAATGTTGACGTTGAAATTCCGCTTGGCGAATTTGTCTGCGTAACAGGCGTTTCCGGCTCGGGTAAATCTTCACTCATCAATGAAATTCTCTATAAAAAGCTTGCAAATGAGCTTAACAACGCCAAAAAGGCAGTCGGCAAGGTTGACGGCATTGACGGTATTGAAAATCTTGATAAGGTAATAAATATCGACCAATCTCCGATAGGCAGAACACCACGTTCAAATCCTGCGACCTACACGGGAGTTTTCAATGATATAAGAGAGCTGTTTGCTTCGACGCAGGACGCAAAAATCAGAGGATATTCCGCTTCAAGATTTTCCTTTAATGTCAAGGGCGGACGCTGTGAAGCATGTCAGGGAGACGGTATAATCAAGATTGAAATGAACTTTTTCCCCGATGTTTACGTGCCTTGCGACGTCTGTAAGGGCGCTAAATATAACAGGGAAACGCTTGAGGTTCATTATAAAGGCAAAACCATTTCCGATGTTCTCGAAATGACCGTCGAAGAGGGTATGGAGTTTTTCAAAAATCAATCAAAGATTCACAGGAAGCTCAAAACTCTTTATGATGTCGGCTTGGGATATATTAAAATCGGTCAGCCTGCAACCACGCTTTCGGGCGGTGAGGCACAGAGGGTTAAGCTCTCGACAGAGCTTTCAAAAATTGCCACGGGCAGAACGATTTATATTCTTGACGAGCCCACAACAGGCTTGCATACTGCGGATGTTCACGGGCTTATCAATGTTCTTCAAAGGCTTGTTGATAAGGGAAACACCGTTGTTGTAATCGAGCACAATTTGGATGTAATTAAAGTGTCCGACCACATAATTGACTTAGGTCCCGAGGGCGGAGACAAGGGCGGTAATATCGTCGTTTGCGGTACACCCGAGGAGGTTGCAAAATGCAAGAAATCCTATACCGGTCAATATCTTAAAAAGATGCTTAAATAATAAAAAGCACTTTGTATCGTTTGTTAAGTGCACAAGTCCAGTAAAAACGGACAATAGAAAAAAGAGCCCTTCTATGGTAGACTTAAAGAAACTACCATAGGAGGTTTTATTATGTCTCGAGAATACA
>SFGA01000039.1 GCA_004556705.1 Ruminococcus sp.
CCTACGGTCGCATATATTTTCAGTTTTGATAAAACAAGGCTCCCTCTGACGGGCAACGTATGCGACCGCCGCCTGTGGCGGATAAAGGGAGCATCTGTTAGCGCAGCGGTCTATTTTGTGCGGCGCTCCAAGCCGCATAAACAAAATCGGGATACCGCAAGAGGGCAATAGCTGTTGAGCGTAGCGAAACTGAGGGAGAGAAAGCAATAAACAGCAACTTTTCGTTATCTCTCCCTCAGTCATTTTTCTGCGAAAAACGACAGCTCCCTCGTCAGAGGGAGCCTGTGTTTGTGCTAAATTTTCAATTTATTATATACCGAAAGTTATTATAAATACGTCAATTCCCTCGGCGGGAGCAAGCCACCGCCCTACCGTGTGTGTAATAAATTATAATCTGTGCGAAGCACCAACTTCTTTTCGTTTTTCAATTTTCTCTCTTATCTTTTGTCTGCCGTAAGGCTCGCCCTGTCCCTACGTTATGATATATATTTTCACTCCGTGCTATCCTTTTTTATCTTACAATTTCCCTCATACAAATTATATATTTTCTTATTATGCGATACTGCATAATCATACGCAAGCTTTGTTCCGCTTTTTCTTTTGCTTGACTTTGAACTAACAAATTCACTTTTACTGCAATAAAAAACGCATATATCGCTTGCTTTAATCATAGCTCGGTTACGCTCAACATAGACCGCCTTTCCCGATAAAGCAATTTCACTTGCAAAAACACTTTCCTCATACCCCATAGTCAACAAGCCTTTTGTGTATTCGTCGGCTTCGGGATAATTGGTTCTGAAATGAATTCTGCGTATATTCGGGTTGGCTTTTTTGAGTTTTGTTACAATTTCATAGCACAAATCATTAAACTCCGAATGGTCACCAAACAAAAATTGCGTTACCCCCTGCTCAATCAGTCCAAAAATTAAACCCTTTAATTTTGTTTCCGTCTCAAAATCCTTGTTAATTTTCCTGTGCCCGATAAAACAACAGGTTATTGTCTTTTTTATCATACCACACCCACCATATTTTGAATTATATCATCTATAAAATGATATTTTACCATCTTTATAGGATTTAATCAAATATATTTGTCTGTTGTGTAGGCTACAATATATTACAAAGGCGGTGTAGCGTATGACAGAAAAAGATTTTTCATTGCGATTGGCTCGACTTCGTGAAGCAAAAGGAATTTCGGCACGGGATATGAGCTTATCAATGGGGCAAAATCCGGGTTATATCAACAATATCGAAAGCGGCAAATCTATGCCCTCGCTCTCGGGACTTTTCTATATATGTGAATATCTGAAAATATCCCCTAAGGACTTTTTCGATACCGAAGCCGAAAATCCGTCAAAGGCTAATGAGCTTTATTCCGTCGCAAAGTCTCTTGACGACGAGCAGTTAGACAATTTAATTTCAATCGCAAAAGGACTTCAAAAATAAAACAACACACAAAAAACAGGACTTCAAAAGAAGTCCTGTTTTTTTCTGCTTAAATATACAATTACTTGTTCTTTGCCTTTTCCTTTGTGCTCTTGACGACCTTGAGGCGAGTGAAATCCTCACGCTCTTTTTCGTCGAGGGCTTCGGAAATGAACTTAACCGTCTGCGTAAACTTCGGTATCATAATATTGTTGAGTGCGTTTGCTCGCTTCTGCGTTTTCTTTATCGCATCGGCAAGGCGGTAAATCGAAGTCTGCGTTTCTACAAGCTTAACGCTCAACTTTTTAGCTTCGTTAAAGTTGAAATAAGCCTCGTCAAGATATGAGTTTGTCGTATCAAAGCCGTAATAGTTTTTCATATCCTGCTCGCCGAGTGTTATCTGCGGAATTTCAACACCCATAACGCTCTTATAATCAACCTTGAGCGTTTCGTCAAGCGGAACGGTGCGTGCGTAATCGGAGCAACGACCGAGCGTGATATTTGCCTTTTGAAGCGAAGCATAAGCCTTTTTGTACGCCTCGTTAATTGTGCTTTCGACCTCTTTTGCTTCGTCAACCAGCTGCATCATTTCACGCACAAGGATATTTCTTTTCCTGTCCATAAGCTCATAGCCGAGCTTCGCAAGAGAAAGCGATTTTTGAGTTGCCATAAGGTTGGCTTTTGTCGGGAAAATCTGTGCCATTTACTCACGCCCCTTTCATTTTGATTTTATTTCTTTGCACCCTTATAGTGCTGTTCGATAGTCTTATCGTCAACACGGTCAAGCATATTTCTCGGCAATGCAGAAAGAAGCTCCCAACCGAGATCAAGCGTTTCGTTTATGCTTCTGTTCTCGGTAAAGCTCTGATTGATAAATCTCTTTTCAAACTCGTTGCCGAAATTAAGCAGAAGCTTATCTTCCTTGCTCAACTCGTCCTCACCGATAACGGAAGCCAAAGCCTTTGCGTCCTGCACCTTTGCATAAGTTGCAAGAAGCTGGTTTGCAAGAGTCTGATGATCCTCTCTCGTTGCACCCTCGCCGATGCCGTCTTTCATAAGACGTGAAAGTGACGGAAGAACGCTGACGGGCGGATAAATACCCTTGTAGTCAAGCTCACGGTCAAGAACTATCTGTCCCTCGGTGATATAACCCGTAAGGTCGGGAATGGGGTGCGTAATATCGTCATTTGGCATTGTAAGAATCGGAATTTGAGTAACCGAGCCCTCACAGCCGTTAATCATACCTGCACGCTCATAAAGAGAAGCCAAGTCCGAATAAAGATAGCCGGGGAAGCCCTTACGGCCTGGAATTTCGCCCTTTGAGCTTGAGAACTCACGCAACGCCTCGCAATATGAGGTCATATCGGTCATAATTACAAGTATGTGCTTATGGAGTGTAAACGCAAGGTACTCTGCAATGGTAAGCGCACACTTGGGAGTCATAATTCTTTCGATAATCGGGTCGTTTGCAAGGTTTAACAGCATAACAACCCTGTTCATAACATTTGCTTCCTCGAAGGAGTTGCGGAAGTACATAGCGACGTCGTTCTTAACGCCCATAGCGGCAAAAACTATCGCAAAATCGTCGCCGTCGGAAATTGTAGCCTGACGGACGAGCTGAACGGCAAGCTCATTGTGCTTCATACCCGAGCCTGAAAAAATCGGAAGCTTCTGACCTCTGATAAGAGTTGTAAGAGCATCGATTGAAGAAATACCCGTCTGAATGAAGTTTCTCGGATATTCTCTCGAAACAGGGTTGATCGGTGCGCCGTTTACGTCTCTTTTTTCGTCGGGATAAATCTCGCCGAGTCCGTCAATGGGCCTTCCGAGTCCGTCAAGTGTTCTGCCGAGGATTTCGGGTGAAAGCGGAACTTCCATAGTCTTTCCCATAAGCGTTGTTGTAACGTTGCTCATAGAAATTCCTCTTGTTCCCTCAAAGACCTGAACGGTAATTCTCTCGCCGTCAATCTTAACTATTCTGCCCGTCCTGACAGTTCCGTCATCGAGTCTTAACTCGACCATTTCCTCTGCGGAAGCGTCCTTTACGTGATCTAATACGACAAGAGAGCCGTTGATTTCGTCAATATTTAAGTGCTTAATAATCAATTCTGCTCACCTGCCTATCTCATTATTAAATCAAGCTGAACATCAATGTCCTTGATGCAGTCGTCTATCATTGAAAGCTTGTCATTGGGCACGTCATACTTCATCTGAACAAGTCTGTCGAAAAGTCCCGTCGCAAGTATCTTTGAAATGGGTATCTGCCTTGCGATAACCTCTTTTGAACGGTGGTAAAGATGAAGAATTGCGTCCATCATTTTATACTGCTTTTCAAGCGGAACAAAGGTGTCGTCCTTATGGAAAGCATTCTGCTGTAAAAAGCCTACTCTTATTACTCTCGCCGTTTCGATTATAAGCTTCTGGTCGTCGGGAAGAACGTCCGAGCCGATAAGCTTTACAATCTCCATAAGTGAGTTTTCTTCGAGCAACAGCGAACAGATTTCCTCACGCTTTTCGGTAAAGTCGGGAGCGATATTGTCCCTAAACCAAGCCGAAAGGTCGCCTATGTACTCGCTGTAAGATAAATTCCAGTTGATTGCCGGATAGTGTCTTGCGTAAGCGAGCGATTTATCAAGCGCCCAGAAACAACGGGTAAATCTCTTTGTGTTCTGTGTAACAGGCTCCGAGAAGTCCGAGCCCTGCGGAGAAACCGCACCGATAAGTGTGATTGAACCCTCTGTGGAGTTGAGGTTTTCAACATATCCCGAACGCTCATAGAACTCTGAAAGTCTTGATGGAAGATAAGCCGGGAAGCCTTCGTCGGCAGGCATTTCCTCAAGTCGTCCCGAGATTTCACGCAAAGCCTCTGCCCAACGTGATGTCGAGTCAGCCATAAGAGCCGTGTGATAACCCATATCACGATAATACTCGGCAAGCGTGATGCCTGTGTAAATCGAAGCCTCACGAGCCGCAACGGGCATATTTGATGTGTTTGCGATAAGCACCGTTCTTGAAAGCAACGGCTTTTGTGACTTCGGGTCGATAAGCTCCGAGAACTCTGTCAAAACCTGCGTCATCTCGTTACCACGCTCACCGCAGCCGACATAGATGATAATATCCGCATCGCACCATTTGGCAAGCTGGTGCTGCGTCATTGTTTTACCTGTACCGAAGCCGCCGGGGATAGCAGCCGCACCGCCCTTTGCAATCGGGAAAACGGAGTCGATTACTCTCTGTCCCGTGATAAGCGGTTTAACGGCAGGCAATCTTTTCTTAATCGGTCTCGGGTTACGGATAGGCCATTTCTGACAAAGAGTGAGCTCTTTAATCTCGCCCGAGTCGGTTTTAAGCTTGATAATCGTATCGTTTACCGTGTATTCGCCGTCGGGAGCAACCTCTGTTACCTCGCCCGAAAGGTACGGCGATACCATAGCCTTATGTGTGATTATATCGGTTTCGGGGCATTCGGCAAAAATATCTCCGCCCGAAAGACGGTCGCCCACCTTTGCCTTTACGGTAACGGAATATTTCTTTTCCGTGTCAAGAGAGCTGAAATTTGCACCTCTGCCGATGAACGGTCCGAATTTCTTTTCAATCTCGGGCAACGGTCTTTCGATACCGTCAAAGATATTGCCGAGTATTCCGGGACCGAGCGTAACGCTCATGGGAGAGCCTGTCGAAACAACCGGCTCGCCGGGTTTAAGTCCCGTAGTTTCCTCATAAACCTGAATTGTGGTAAAATCGGAGTCAACCTTAATTACCTCTCCGATAAGTCCCGCATTTCCGACATAAACCGTTTCCATCATTTCAAGGTCGGTCTTACCTTTTACGGTAACGACAGGGCCGTTAATGCCGAATATTTTATTTTCCTGCATAATATTGCCCTCCTTATATCTTCAAGCCTGAATTTTCGATGAACCATTCTTTCTGTTCGTCGAATTTTACATCAAGTGAGTTGTCATAAAGGCAACCCGACTCCTTATCGTGAGCCTTAACTCCGCCCAAAACGATTTCGTGGCTTTTTTCAAATGTCAAGCTGTCATTTTTCAAAGCCTTTTTAATATCGTCTGCATGCTTCAAGTCCTTTTCCGAAAGATAATAAACCGTGCTTTCGGAAGCGTCCTTATATATTTCTTCAACGGATTTCACAAGGTATTCAAGGTATTTGTCGCTGTAGGTAAAGCTCTTGATCTGCTCTTTGGCAGCCGAAAAAACCTTTTGTGTGAGCTCGTTTCTCAAGGAAGAAAGCTCTTTTTTAGCCTCCTCCTTCGCCAAAGAAACCGACTTGTTCTTATCTGAACGGATTCTCGCCGTTTCATATTTTATATTGCTATTACAACGAGCCTGCGCATCCTTTTCAAATGCTTCGGTTCGCTGATTTTTGATAAACTCTGTTTCTTCGTTTATCGTTTTGCACTTTTCCTTTGCCATTTTGCGAATAGCGTCGGCAAATGCTTCCGCATTGTTTTCAAAAGCGCTCAATTCGTTCACCTCTTCGCATTCAAATCTTAATTCCTATTGCGTCGGCAATGTATTCCGCTACGGCATTCGCACTCTGTCCGCTGCCGTCGGAATCGGGGATAACCGCCACAAGCGGTCTGCCTGCCTGCTTTAATTGAAAAATCTCGTTTTTACACATTTTTTCAATCGACGCCGTGATAAAAACTATACCGATTTCCGAGTCCGAATAGACCTTTTTTATCGCTTTTTGAGCGGCCTCGGAATTTTTGACACGAACCGTGTCGACCCCTGCAAGACGCATACCGATAATAGCGTCCGGACTGTCGGTAATAAGTAGCATTTTCATTTTGTTTACCCTTATATTTTGTTAAGAATAAGAATTGAAATAACAACGCCGTAAAGAGCGATTGACTCACCCAATGCAACGAAGATGATTGACTTACCGAAGGACTTCGGGTTTTCTGCAGTAGCTGCGATAGCTGCGGGAGCACCTGCGGCAACTGCGATACCGCCGCCGATACCTGCAAGACCTGTAACAAGACCTGCTGCGAGAAGTCCGAGACCTTTTGAGTTGTCGGCAACGTTCTGTGACTCTGCTTGAGCCTCTGTGCTTACTTCCGCTGCGTCGTTGCTGGCAGACGGAGCTTCGGCAGCGAATACGTTTACGCAAAGAACTGAAATGAGAACAACCAAAACCGCAAATACGGCAATGTTCATTTTAAGAGGCTTCTTGATTGATTTACCGCTGAAACGGTTTTTAACTGCGATGAAAGCTGTTGCAAAAAGAGCAACGGGAGCGAGTACCATTAAGATATAAAACAATGTAGTCATTTTTTATTCCTCCGAAAAATTATTTATTAACGCTTTTATTCAACTTAAACGGCGTATAGGCAATGCCGCTGCCGTCAAAGAACCTTGAGAACATTTCGTAATATTCAAGTCTCAATGCCTGAATACCTGTAAGCAAGCCTTCAAGTGCGATTACAAGCACGTTGCCGAGAACGATTACGAAGATATTTTTACTGTCGCCCGCAAGCGAGAAAACAACCATCATCATACCTGCGTGGACAAGCACGAAAGCTCCTACACGAAGGAACGAAACCGTGTTCGACAGATAAGAGAGTATGTATTCGAGAAGCTCGAACAAATTCTGGAGAATAAAGTCCGAAACACTCTCGGGCTTCCAATCGGGGTGCTTGTCGATAATTCCAATCGGGATTTCCTTGATAAACAAAAGGAATGCGCACACACCGAGCAGCGGAGCGCACACTGCCGACGGGATAGGTGCAGGGCCGCCCATAAAGCCTGAAGCTAAGTTTACGCCGCAGAGATAAAGTATAAGTCCGACAAGACCGTTTTGGCTGAAAATCGCCTCGCCGATATGCTTTCTCTTAATGCAAGCGTAAATGTTCATAAGAATTGCAACGACCATAAGACCTACGCCTATTGCAATCGCAAACAGAAGCACCGTGTTTATGCTGTCCATAACCGACAACGGCTTTCCGCTCCAACCGAGCTTTTCATAAACGGGATTGAGAGCCTCCTCAAAGCCGAACACGCTTCCGAATATAAAGCCGAATATCATTGATGAAATTCCGCAGGGAATAAGTATCTTTCCGAGTCCCGACTTTTTGAACTTCCACATACAGAAGCCGAGTATCGCAAGCACAAAGCCCTGACCGAGGTCGCCGAACATTATACCGAAAAGCACCGTATATGTTATTGCGACAAATGCCGTAATGTCTATATCCGTATATGACGGAGAGCCGTACATATCAACATAGAATTTATATGGCTCGACAAGTAAGGCAAGCAGCTTATTACGCTTTTTGTACTTGACGGGAACTACTGCGCTGTCGTCCTTCGGTGCGTCCTCATATTCAATCTGAACGGATTGAACGCTTTCGAGTGATGCTTTGAACTTTTCCGCTTCGCTTTTCGGAACATAGCCGACAAACGCGAAAAACTTTTCATTGTGCAAGGCGTAGCTCTTTAATTCATATACCGAATTCAAGTACATCAAATTTGAATAGAGATAATTGAGATGCTCATTCTCGTTTGACAAATACTCCGAAAGTGATTTCTGCGTATCGTCAAGAATCGAAGATATAATCTCAATGCTCTTTTTACACTGCTCGATAACCTCGTCTGCCGTTCCTGCCGCACCCGGTACCGGAGTTGGCTCGAAGAACAGGAATGCGAATATTCCGTCGATTTCGTCAAGCCTGTCAACAGGTGCAAAATACGCACCCCAATAATCTGTTTTGTTCTCAGAGCTTGGATAGAAAAAAACATAAGGATTATCCTTATACACGGTGTTGAGCCTTTGATAGCTCTCTTTTGGAAGATGTCCGAAGCGCACTTTTACGAACTCGCAAGCCGCTATGTCGTCAAGGTCAACATCAAGACCTTTGAAATGCTCATAGCTCTTGATACCCGCTTCGCATACCGCCTTTTGTTCATTGAGTGAATTTATCTGCTCGTTATAGTCGTCAAGCTTGACCTTAACTGAGTGTATGTACTCTTTGTCCTTGTCGGAAAGCTCTGCCATCCTTTTCAGCTCGACAAGCTCGGGAGTTATTCCCATTCCCGACGCAAGCTCCGTAACCTCGGAAAGCTGTGCGGCGTATGGGTTTTCGTCCGTGAACGGCATAAATCCCATTTCAGCCGAAATATGCTTGTTTGCCTGCTCGGGATGGAAACATTCACATTCGCAGAGCTTTTCGCAAACCTCAGGCATATTCTCAAGAGAACCGCTGACTTTAACGAGTTCCATTTTTTCGATTGCCATTTTTATCTCCTTTCAAAAATTTTTCTCACCTTACGAGAAATTTCGATATTTCTTCGGGCGACAATGAATAATCAACGCCCTCGGTAATCATAACTATATTCTTCGTTTCGTTTTCAAGAATTCCTATGTAGCTGAACATTACAACCTCGGGAGCAGTTGAAAACAAAAGGTTTTTTTTGTTAATTTTCTGCATTGCGCAATGCGTGCATTTTTCGATGTTATCCTTTAAGCTCTCATCGACAAATTTTCCGTAAACGGATTTTTTGAAAATGTCGAACACCGCATCGGTATCGGTGCAGGACAGCAGACTTAAAATTTCGTCCTTTGAGAACGCTGAAAAGTTTGAATAGAACACCGTTTCATAATTACAGGGTTGCTTCGGGAAATACTTTTTCATACGGTATATGCTTTCAATCATCTTGAAATCCGCTTTCATCATAAGTATTTTAGTAAGCTCCTTGCTTACGTCGCCCGAATATTCCTTTTTTATGCTCTTCTCGGCATAATCGCACAAATAACGGTAAAGTGCGTTTTCAAGCGCCGTTATCGTAAACTCGGAATTTGTGTTTTTGAATATGTCAAGAATGTGTTGGTATCTTGTGCCCTCAAGCGCCGCATAAAGCTCGTTGAAATTCGTCGCCGACTCAAGAGCTATTCTGTTAAGCTCCGAACGCTTGTAATACGCCTCGGGAGCAAAGAGCGAAAACTTTGAAATTGAGTTCTTTGAAAGCCTGTCGGCGCACGAAAGAATGAGCGATATATCATAGTTTAAGAAAACAAGCTCATTCATCTTTTGTCCTATCGCCTTTTCAAACGAAGCGAGCTTTGAAATTCTTCCGTAATTAAATCGGCGAATTTCCGACTCTGTTCTCGACTTTGAAAAAGACGTTGTTGACGCAAGCGACTGCGCTTGGGAATAAACGGTGTTTGTACGAAGGTACGAAACAACCTCGTTTACATTTCGGCAGTTAATGAGCGAGGTGTAATCCTCGTCAGTTAAAAGCCCCGCGCCCATTGCCCGAGCCTTTGCAAGTATCGCATTTCCGGCAAGATTGGATATTTTACTCATCTTCTGCCTCCTTTCGATAAATTACAGCCTGAAATCATTCGGAAATAACCGCATTGACAATATGCTCTTCCCAAGACTTATGCTCTTTTTCAAAAAGCCCGTTAAGCTCCTGCTTTTTCCTCTGGGTCTCGGCGTCTATGCTTGCTTTTTCCTTTTTTATTTCAGCCTCGGCATTTTCACTTTCCTCTTTTATAAGAGACTTCGCTTTTTCGTCATACCGTGAATAAATTTCGTCCTTTATTTTGGTAAGGCTTTCATTAAGGGCTTCACGTTCGTCAACAGCCTTTTGAACTTTAAGCCTTGCCGCCTTATCGGTATCAACAATAAGCCTGAGCACATCTTTCATAAAAAATCTCACTGCCTTTCCCACTCGGTTAGCCTATTTTAACCTTTTATCATAATGGTATATTATATTACAATTTTTATTAAATTCAAGTGCAAATTCGCATAATAAAGATAGAAAAAGCAATGTTTATTTGTTAATTTTTTCACATTTATCAATTTACTTTACACAATGATAATTTATTGTTCATTTTTTACGATTGCCGATTGTATTCTTATCCGACGTGTGATAGAATTGAAATTGTAAACAGCATACTTATCATATATACAGGATGTGATTTTATGAATAACGGTTGGTACAAGGAAATGGCTGTCTATCAGATTTGGTGCAGAAGCTTCAAGGACGGTAACGGCGACGGTATCGGCGACCTCTACGGCGTGCTCGATAAGCTCGACTACATAAAGAGCCTCGGCGTTGACGCAATTTGGTTTTCTCCGATATACCCCTCTCCGCTTGCAGACTACGGCTACGACATATCCGACTACAAGGATATTGCCGAGGAATACGGCGGACTTGAAACGTTCAAAAAGGTTCTCGACGAGGCTCACAAGCGAGGTCTTAAGGTTATAATGGACCTTGTTGTAAATCACACCTCCGACGAGCACGAATGGTTCAAGGAAAGCCGAAAAAGCAGAGATAACCCTTATCACGATTACTATTTCTGGAGAAAGGGTAAGGGCAAGAACGGTAAAAAGCCCCCCAACAACTGGCTTTCGACCTTTGAGGGCGGTGCGTGGGAATATGTGCCCGAGCGTGACGAATATTATCTTCACGTTTTCGCTAAAAAACAGCCCGATCTCAATATGGATAATCCTAAAGTTCGTGAAGAAGTTAAATCGATTATGAGATTTTGGCTCGATATGGGCGTTGACGGCTTCCGTGAGGACGTTATCACATTCATTTCAAAGAAGGAGGGCTTGCCCAACGGCTTCCCGCTTCCGATAGCAACGGGCGTTGAGCATTATAAAAAAGGTCCTCACATTCACGAATATTTAAGAGAATTCCGCCACGACGTAATCGACAAATACGATTGCTTCGTTGTCGGTGAGTCTCCGATGTCGAATTCAAAAGACTGTATCGAGTTCACGGCGGGCGACGACCCCGAGCTTGATATGATGATAGGCTTTGACCACATGCAGGCAGACTGCTTTATGACCGATACAATCGCAATGCCGTTCAATCTTAAAAAGCTAAAAAGAGCATTTACGCATTGGCAAAAAGACCTTTACGGTAAGGCTTGGAATGCGCTGTATCTTGAAAATCACGATCACCCGAGAATTATCAGCCGTTACGGCAACGAAAAATTCCGTCGTGAAAGCGGTACAATGCTCGCTGTTGCTTGCTTTATGCAGTCGGGTACTCCGTTTATTTATCAAGGTCAGGAAATCGGTATGCTCAACAACCACCTTGACGATATAAACGAATTTAAGGACGTTGTTACCTTTAACAACCAAAAGCTTTTTGCGAAATTCGGTATAAAGGGCAAGCGTTACCTTGACATTGCCAACAAGACAAGCCGTGAAAACGCACGCACTCCCGTTCAATGGGACTCAAGCGAATACGCAGGCTTCTCGACCGTCAAGCCGTGGTTTGGCGTAAACCCGAATTACACGGAAATCAATGTTGAAAACGAGGAAAAGGACCCCAATTCAATCCTCAATTTCTACCGTAAATTATTAAAGGTCAGAAAAGAAAACAAGATAATCATATACGGCGATTACAAAGAGCATTTTGCCGACAGCGACGTAATTTACTGCTATGAGCGTAATTACGAGGGTAAGCGTGCACTTGTGGTTTGTTCGTTCTCGGACGAAACCTTTACCTTCCACGCACCCGAAGAATTTGATTTGACAAAGGGCAAGATAATCCTTTGCAACTATGAAAATCCCGAGTCAAAGCGTAACGTCTGTGCGCTTCGTCCGTATGAGGCAAGAGTGTATTTGTATGAGTAAAAAAGAAATTAAAACAAATGTAATGCGTATTCTTGACAAGGAAAAGGTCGCTTACACGGCACATTTTTACGAGCACGAGGAGGGCGTTGCGGTTGACGGCGTAAGCGTTGCCAAAATGCTCTCGCAAGACCCCGAAAGAGTGTTTAAGACCCTTGTTTTGCAAGGTAAATCAAAATCTTTTTATGTCTTTGTAATACCTGTTGAAAAGGAGCTTGATTTGAAGCTTTCCGCTTCGGCAGTCGGCGAAAAATCGGTCGAGATGATACACGTCAAGGATATAAATCAGATAACGGGCTATATCCGTGGCGGCTGCAGTCCTATCGGAATGAAAAAGCAGTTCCCGACCGTTATCGATTCTTCCGCAGAGAGCAATGAGACAATAACCGTAAGCGGCGGAAAAATCGGTACGCAGGTTGAGCTTTCCCCTGCCGACCTTTCAAAGCTTGTCCGTGCAAAATACGCAGAGGTTACAACAAAATAAAATCGCAGTTAAAGCGAAAAAAAGCAACATTTAAGGCACCCTTTCAAAACGAAAGTAAAGTAGTCAATACTTTGTAGACACAAAAAAGAATTAAGCTGCCAGATCAATTCTATATTGAACTGGTGGCTTTTTATTTAGTTTTCTAATAGGT
>SFGA01000040.1 GCA_004556705.1 Ruminococcus sp.
AATTTCCTTAAAACTAAAAGGAATGAGCCCGGTACAATACCGAACTCATTCACTAACAATTTAATATTTAATTTTGTCTAAACTTTTGGGTTCACTTCAATCTCGGTGGTAATTTTTATTTGTTGATTATTTTTTCATACCTCTTTTTTCAAGGAAAGCATAAATTCTGTCAGCCGGATCAAGGAGACTGCTGATTGACATATCGTGGTTAAGAGTGTCGATAATGTAAGCAACGTACTTGGACATATCAACTTCACAGTACCATTCACGCTTTAACAATTCGGGAGTTCTGTAAACAAGGTTTGTTGTGAACACCTTGTCGATAAGTCCCTTCTCATAGAACTCGTCAAATCTGTCAAGACCCTCGCAGAAAAGACCGAATGCCGAGAAAATGAAAATTCTCTTTGCGCCGAGCTCTTTAAGCTTTGTGGCAACCTCAAGCATTGACTCGCCCGAAGAAATCATATCGTCAACGATCATAACGTCCTTGCCCTCAACGTTGGTGCCGAGGAATTCATGAGCTACGATCGGGTTTCTGCCGTTAACAACCTTTGAGTAATCTCTACGCTTGTAGAACATACCGAGGTCAAGACCGAGTACGGTTGAATAATAAATGCATCTGCCCATACCGCCCTCGTCGGGAGAGATAACCATCATGTGGTCGTTGTCAAGGTTAAGATCCTCAACGCTGTTAGCAAGAGATTTAATCATCTGATAAACAGGCTGAACGTTCTCAAAGCCCTTAAGCGGAATAGCGTTCTGAACTCTGGGGTCGTGAGCGTCAAAGGTAATGATGTTGTCAACGCCCATTGTGTTGCAAAGCTCCTGAAGAGCAAGTGCGCAGTCAAGAGACTCTCTTGTTGAACGCTTATGCTGCCTGCCCTCGTAAAGCATGGGCATAATTACAGTAATTCTGTGAGCCTTACCGCCGATAGCGGAAATTGCTCTTTTAAGGTTTGCGTAGTGCTCGTCGGGGCTCATAGGAACCTCGTGACCGTAGATTTTGTAGGTCAAGCCGTAGTTGAACATATCGGCAACAATGAAAATGTCATAGCCTCTTACCGACTCAAAAAGTGTACCCTTACCTTCGCCTGTTCCGAAACGGGGGAACGAAGCGTTGATAATGTAGGAGTCCTTTTCATAGCCTGCGAAAGCAATGCTGTTCTTGTGCTCCGACTGCTTCTGAGCACGCCATTTAACAATGTAGCGGTCAATTTTGTCTGCGAGTTCCTCACAGCCGGGCAATGCGATTATGCCTAAAGGACCGTAAGGTATGTTAGTGAATTCTTCTGTGTAATCGGGCATTTTAATATCCTCCTGAAATGCGGCGTTTTTTATCAATTATATTTTACTATATTTCGACAAAATATTAAAGTCTTTTTAACTATTCTTTTTTAATTCAGTCAAATGCATAATCAACAGTAATAACACAGAAAAATCTTTCGTCTATTTTGCTTAACTTTTCACTTATTAAGCGTGTTATTTCTGCCGATGAACGCTTTTCGTCATAGGTTAAAACTACGTCAAAAATCAAATTGGTATGTGTAGTGCCGTCAACGACTCTGAAATCGTGTATCGAGAAATTCGGATTTATCTCCTTGACTGCGTTTTGAGTGATTTCACGAAGCTCGTTTATTCTCTTGTCATCCACCACAATCGGGTCAAGATGAATTGAAATGAGCATACCGTACTTTTTCTGAATTTCGCGCTCAATCAAATCAATGGTGTCATGGCTCTGCATTATATCGATATCGGACGGAACCTCGGCGTGAGCAGAGGCGAAAAGCCTTGACGGACCGTAGTCGTGGATTATAAGGTCGTGAACGCCGACAATGCCGTCATAGGACATAATCTCATTCTTAATCTCCTCGTAAAACTCCTTTTCGGGAGGCTGACCGAGAAGCGGAGCGAGCGTCTCCTTGACAAGCGAAATGCCCGACCAAAGAATTAAGACTGATACGGCAGCGCCGAAATAGCCGTCGCAGTTGAAGCCTGTTTTGTGGGAAATAATCAGCGAAACAAGTGCAACAAAGGTCGAAGCGGTGTCGGAAAGGCTGTCCGTTACAACGGCTTTTGTGGCGGTGGAGTTGATTTTCTTGCCAAGCTTCCAATTGAAAAGAGCGAGCCACAGCTTGCCGAGTATCGAAAGCACAAGCACGACGATTGCAACGGTGCTGAATTCAACAGCTTCGGGCGTTCTGATTTTCGCAACGGAGCTTTTGAGCAATTCGACGCCCATGAGTATTACAAAAATCGAAACCGTGAGAGCAGATATGTATTCAATTCTGCCGTGACCGTAAGGGTGCTCCTTGTCGGCAGGCTTTTCCGAAAGCTTGAAGCCGAAAAGAGTTATAATAGACGACCCTGCGTCGGAGAGGTTGTTTACGGCGTCGGCGGTAACGGTAATGCTGCCCGTCATAACGCCTGCTAAAAATTTCGATATACACAAAATAAGGTTTATCGCAATTCCGACCGCACCGCTTAATTTGCCGTATGCACCTCTGACCTTCGGATCTTTGGTGTTTTTATTATCCTTAACAAAAAGTTTGATAAGAAGCTCTGTCATAATCACCATGGCCTTTCAGACAATAAATAGCTTATTAAAAATCACCAATTCAATCTGCGTTGCCTGAACAAGCGTGTATGGTGATTTCTGCCATCTCAAAATTATGCCAAAGGCAAATTTTGAGGGCAATATAATTATAATAGTGTGATTTTTCACACTATATCCCTTCAAAGAAATTATTTCTCAAAGCCCGAAAAGCCCTTTGTGAACAAAAGGTCGAGCATAAGAGCGACGTCCTCGGGTGTTTTTCTTGTGTCCGAGGTATCGGTAAGCCAATATCTGACTATACCGACTGCGCCTGCCTCAAAATATGAGTATATATAATTGTATTCTTCCTTAAACGCCTGTGTTTGGTTGTAGCGTGTGAATTCCTCAAAGCAACGCTCCGCCATAAACTTTTTAAGCTTCATTGAAAAGTCAATATCGCCGTTGCTGCCCAAAAGTGCAGAGCAGATGTCCTTGTTCTTTTCAAGAAATCTGCAGCAGTCAACAAAAATGGGGTATGGGCTTGAGTTGTGTGAATTTGCGGAATACTGATTGATAATGCTCTCGAATTCTTCGAAAAGCTCGTTTTCGATTTGCTCAACAAGGTCAAAAATATCCTTGTAATGAAGATAAAAAGTACCCCTGTTTATCTCAACAAGGTCTGACAGCTCACGAACAGAGATTTTTTTAATGCTCTTTTCCCTCATCAGCTTTGTAAGCCCCTCACGCAAGAGCTTTTTTGTGCGTCTGACTCTGCCGTCAATTTTCTGATTATCCATTGATAGCACTCCCTTTTTATTTTATATCAGCAATTATACTATAAAAGTGTATATTATTCAACATATTTCTATAAAATAATAATTGAAATTAACAAATGGTTAATAAAGTTTAGGCGAAAAAGTATTACAATATCTGAAAAGCTGTGCTATACTATAAGAAATATAGCATAAAACGAAAAAGAGGTGAAGCCTATGGCAGCAAAAATGCTTGACGAGGTATTGTCAAAGGAACACGAGACAATGGCTAATGAGCAGGCGGCAAGCGAGCAGGCGGACAGAATTATCGACGAGGCAAAGCAGAAGGTGAAGCAGATTGAGCTTGACGCTCTCGAGCAAATACAGGCGTATGAGAGCGAGCAGCTGAAGCTTTCCGAGGAACGTCGTCAAAAGGCGGTTGCCGAAGCGGAAAAGGACGCACGTGCTTTTGTAGAGGTGCTCAAGGGAAAGGCTGACGCAAAATTTTCCGAAACGGTCGGAACGGTCAAAAGCATAATTGTTGGCTGAGCCGACGATTTTACTGTTATCAATAAATAAGAAACGAGGTGATGACATACGGCAAAGCTCAAAATGGAAAAAATCGAGCTTGTTGCAACCATGCGTGAAAGCAAAAAGGTAATTGACTTTTTGCAGCGCAAGGGAATGGTTGAGTTGACAAGCCACGAGCTTCCCGACGGAATGCTAAATCCCGATACCGATTATAATATTTCACAGCTTGAAAAGTTTATTCAAACTGCGAAAAAGGCAAAGGAAACGCTTTCCAAATATGCGCCTGAAAAGAAGTCGCTTGTTGACTCCTTTAAGCCGCCACGGGAAATGGAAATGTCAAAATTTCTTGATATGTCCGCGTCGGCGGATAAGACCATGAATATATGCTACGATATATTGGGTGCTCAAAAGTCTATCGACAACGCTCACGCACAGCAGATAAGGCTCAAAACCTCCAATGAGGCTCTTGAGGTTTGGAAAGACCTTGACATACCGACTAAATTCAAATCCACAAGGTATGTTACGGTGCTTATAGGAACATTCCCCGACAGTCAGACCGACGCATCAATCAAGGAGTCGTTGGCAGAGCGTATTCCTGAAATCGAGGCTATCGAAACCGAAGTCGTATATACATCCGAAATGCAGTCTTGTGCGGTGGTTATGTGTCTTAAAAAGGATGCGAATACCGTTACGGAAGCGTTGAGGTCAATGGGATTTGTGCGACCGACGGAGATTTCCGACAAAACTCCCAAGGAAATGCTCAAGGAAAACCGTATAACCATCAATGAATTGGATAAACAAGTTTTGGAAGCACAAAGTAAAATAGTCTCTATGGCATCCGCACATGAAGCGATAGATTTCCTGATTGACTATTTCACAATGAGGGCGGATAAGTACGAGCAGTTCAAAAAGGTCTCACTTTCGGACAATGTGCTTTATCTTTCGGGATATATCCCCGTAAAGTACGCCGAAAAAACGGTTGAACAGCTTGAAAATAAATTTACCGTCGCAATCACGCTTTCAGAGCCCGAGGAGGACGAGGAGGTTCCCGTCTTGCTCGAAAACAATGCTTTTGCAGCGGGCGTTGAGGGAATAACGGAAATGTATTCTCTCCCCGGTAAGAATGATATTGACCCGAACGCAATAATGTCGTTCTTCTATTATCTGTTCTTCGGAATGATGTTCTCGGACGCAGGCTACGGATTGCTAATGGTTATCGCAACGGCGTTTATACTGCTTAAATGCAAGCCCGAGGGCAACAAGAAAAAGACGGTTATGATGTACTTTTTCTGCGGAATATCGACAATGTTCTGGGGCATAATGTTCGGCAGCTTCTTCGGAGACTTGATAAACGTCATCAGAACAAATTATCTCGGACTTCCCGAAATGCGATTGTACTTATGGCTCAATCCGCAGGGCGACGACCTTATGACAACAATGCTTTGGTGCTTCCTGTTCGGTATCGTCCATCTGTTTGTCGGACTTGCTATCAAGGGCTACCTTGAATGGAAGCAGGGCGACCGCTTCGGTGCGATATGTGATGTGCTTTCTGTTTATCTCGCAGTCGGCGGCGCAGCTCCGATTTGTGCGGGAATGATAATCGACGTACCCGATATTTATAAGACGGTCGGCAAGTATTGTGCGCTTGTGGGCGTTGTGCTTATAATTCTCACGGCAGGACGTTCGTCAAAGGGCATATTCGGAAAGTTAGGCTCGGGCCTTTATGCGCTTTACAATACAATTTCGGGATATTTAAGCGACGTGCTTTCGTATTCGAGATTGTTGGCGCTCGGACTTGTAACGGGCATTATCGGAAGCGTTGTAAACCTTATGGGTACGCTTCCCGAAAATATGATTGTTAAAACGATATTATTTACAGTCGTGTTCGTTTTGGGACACACAATCAACTTCGGCATAAATATAATCGGTGCTTATGTTCACACAAACCGTTTGCAGTATGTCGAATTCTTCTCAAGATTTTATGAGGGCGGCGGAAGAGCCTTTAACCCTCTTAAAGTAAATTCTTCAACATTCAAACTCAAGGAGGAAAATAATAATGGCTAATTTAGGTTTGGTATTTGCTATCGCAGGCGCAGCTCTCGCAGCATTTTTAAGCGGTATGGGTTCTGCAAAGGGCGTAGGTATGGTCGGTGAGGCTGCCGCAGGTCTTGTTTCGGAGGATCCGTCAAAATTCACAAAGGTACTTATTCTTCAGATTCTTCCCGGTACACAGGGACTTTACGGCTTTATCACAGCAATTATGGTAATGATTAAGATTAAGCTTTTAAGCGGTACTCCCGTTGAGCTTACCCCCGCACAGGGACTTCAGATTTTGGCTGCTTGTCTTCCTATGGCTTTCGTCGGCTATTTCTCGGCAATCGGTCAGGCAAGAGTTGCGGCTTCGGGCGTTTCGGTAGTTGCCAAGAAGCCCGCAGAGCAGAGTAAAGCAATGGTTCTTTCCGCAATGGTTGAGACTTATGCCGTACTTGCTCTTCTTACATCACTTCTCATGATTTTGAGATTGAACTTCTAAGGAGTTATTTCTATGACAGGTCTTGAAAAGATACTTTCTACAATAGAACAGGATTCAAATGACCGCTGCCGTGAAATAACCGAGCAGGCACAAAAGCATGCGCAGGAGATTATCGACGCCGCAAGTGCCAAAGCGCAGGAGGACATTGAAAACGCAAAGGCTTCTGTTGACAAAAAAGTTGCCGAACATGACGGCGCAATCGAAGCCTCTGTTTCAATGACAAAAAACAGAATAATTCTTGAGGGTAAGCTTGATATTATCTCGTCAACCCTTGAGAGAGCGCTTGAGGTTATCAAGGCTCTTCCGAAAAAGGAATATTTTGAAATCCTTAAAGGACTTATTCTTAAAAATGTCAGAAAGGGCGAGGGCGTTCTCTGTCTTTCCAAAGAGGATACGGAGAAATTGCCGTCGAACTTTATCGACAGCATAAACAATGCGCTTAAAAGAGGCTATAAAATATCACTCGGAGAGAGTGCGGATATTGACAGCGGATTTATTCTTGTCTATGGAGATATAGACATAAACTGTTCCTTTGACGCCGTTGCTTCGGCTAAGAGGGAGGAATTGAGAGATACTCTCAATGAAATGTTATTCAACTGATAAAGGAGGGAAGCGTTATGAAAACACAGGATTATCTTTATGCGGTGTCGGCACTTCGTGTAAGTGAGGAAAACTTGCTTAAAGAGTCTGATTTGGAACAGTTAATAAACGCTCCCGATTACAAAAAGGCGATTGCGCTTTTGACTGAAAAAGGCTATGAAAAGCCCGACGGAAATGATTTTTCAAAGATGCTCGACAACAGACTTTCAGAGGTTTGGGACAGAGTTGTGAAAAGTGCGCCCGAGGCAAAAAGCCTTAATATGCTGATAATAAAAAACGATTTTCAAAACCTTAAAGCGATTATTAAATCCGAGGTCATAAATGATGATGCGAGGAAATATTTTGTTTCCCCCTGCGTTTACGACCCCGAAAAAATGCTTGAGGCGATAAAGGAAAGACGTTTTGCCGATTTGCCCGAGCTTATGCGAGAAACCGCAAAAAAAGCGTTTGACGCCATAACCAAAACGGGCAACGGTCAGTATTGCGATATAATTACGGATGTCGGAACGCTTGAAGCGATACTTTCGTATGCGGAAAATGAGGAGGACGAAACCCTCAAAAAATACGCCTACGAAATGTGCACGGCGTGCGATTTGAAAACCGCTTACCGCTGCATTAAAACGAAGAAAAACGAAAGCTTTGTAAAAAATGCACTTTGCGGAAGTCCTATGCTTTCAAAGGACGGTCTTGTTTCTGCGGTTATGTCGGGAGAGAATGATTTTTCCGAATATCTAAATTCAAACGGACTTTCAAAATACGCTGCGGCTTTTGAAAAAGGCACATCTGCGTTCGAAAAGCTCTGCGACGACGAGCTTATAAAGACGATGAAGCAGGCGAAAATGACAGTGTTCGGTATAAGTCCGCTTGCAGGCTATTATGTTGCAAACGAAACCGAGATTAAGTGCTTGAGGATTATTCTTTCGGCAAAATTGAGTGAGGCTTCGGATGAGGTTATAAGGGAAAGGATGCGTGAGCTGTATGTATAAAATCGGCGCAATGGGCGACAGGGACAGTATTTACGGCTTCGCAAGCATCGGAGTTGATATTTTCCCGACCGACGATGATTTGACCGCAACGGTTAAAACGCTTCGTCGCCTTGCAGACGGCGGATATGCGGTTATCTTTATAACCGAAGCCGTCTATTCGCAGATTGATGCGGAAATCGAAAGATATAAGGACAAACCGTTACCGGCAATTATTCCCATACCCGGCGTTTACGGAAACACGGGTATAGGAATGAAGCAGGTCAGCAGCTTTGTCGAAAGAGCAGTAGGCTCTGATATTGTAAAGTAAACCAAACCTTGAAGGGTGGTAAAAAATAAAATGAGTAAAGGTACAATCTTAAAAGTATCGGGTCCGCTTGTCGTGGCTGAGAATATGAGAGACGCCAATATGTTCGACGTTGTTCGTGTAAGCGAGCACAGACTCATCGGCGAGATTATCGAAATGCACGGCGATAAGGCTTCAATTCAGGTATATGAGGACACCGCAGGACTTGGAACGGGCGAGCCTGTCGAGTCAACCAACGAGCCCTTGAGCGTTGAATTGGGACCGGGACTTATTAAAGGTATATTCGACGGTATTCAAAGACCGCTTGAAAAGATAATGGAAATTGCAGGCAACAGTCTTACAAGAGGTATCGAGGTTCCGTCGCTTCCAAGAGATGTTAAATGGCATTTCTTCCCGACTATTTCGGCAGGCGACGAGGTTCGTGCAGGCGACGAGGTCGGATATGTTCAGGAAACAGATATTGTAAGACATAAAATAATGGTTCCGTTCGGCGTTGAGGGCAAAATTAAGTCCATAAAAGAGGGCGACTACACAGTTGAGGAAAAAATCGGTGCAATCGAAACCGAAAACGGCACAACCGTTTCGCTTAAACTTATGCAGAAATGGCCTGTAAGACGAGGCAGACCGTACAAGAAAAAACTTCCTCCCGATATGCCGCTTATCACGGGACAGAGAGTTGTCGATACACTTTTCCCGATAGCAAAGGGCGGTGTTGCGGCTATCCCCGGTCCGTTTGGAAGCGGTAAAACCGTTACACAGCATCAGCTTGCAAAGTGGGCGGAGGCTGATATAGTTGTATATATCGGCTGCGGCGAGCGTGGAAACGAAATGACGGACGTTCTTAACGAGTTCCCAGAGCTTATCGATCCGCACACGGGAAAATCTCTTATGGAGAGAACCGTGCTTATCGCAAACACCTCGGATATGCCCGTTGCTGCCCGTGAGGCATCTATTTATACAGGTATCACAATCGCAGAATATTTCAGAGATATGGGATATTCGGTAGCACTTATGGCTGACTCGACCTCACGTTGGGCGGAGGCTCTTCGTGAAATGTCGGGACGACTTGAGGAAATGCCCGGCGAGGAGGGCTACCCCGCGTACCTCGGCTCAAGACTTGCGCAGTTCTATGAGCGTGCAGGCAGGGTAGAGGTACTCGGCTCAACCGAGCAGGAGGGCGCACTTTCGGTAATCGGTGCGGTATCGCCTCCCGGCGGTGATATTTCAGAGCCTGTTTCGCAGGCAACATTGAGAATTGTCAAGGTGTTCTGGGGACTTGATTCGGCACTTGCTTACAAGCGTCATTTCCCTGCAATAAACTGGCTTACGTCATATTCGCTTTATGCAGATGACCTCGGCGCATGGTTTAACAAGAATGTTAATCCCGAGTGGATGAAGCTCAGAACAAGAATGATGGGCATACTTTCGGACGAGGCTTCGCTTGACGAAATCGTTAAGCTTGTCGGTATGGACGCACTTTCTCCCTCCGACAGACTTAAAATGGAAGCGGCAAGAAGTATTCGTGAGGACTTCCTCCATCAGCTTGCTTTCCACGAGGTTGACACATATTCCTCACTTAAAAAGCAGTATTATATGATGAGCCTTGTGCTTTCGTATTTTGACGCTTCAAACGAGGCTCTCACAAAGGGCGCAGACATTGAAAGACTTGTCGCAATCCCCGTAAGAGAGGCAATAGGCAGATTTAAGTATGTAAAAGAAGAAAATATCGACAGCGAATACAAGCAGATTCTTGAACGCTTGGCAAAGGAAATCGCTGACGTTATCAATGCAAAGGAGGAATTCTGATGCCGAAAGAATACAGAACAGTCGAAGAAGTAACAGGTCCTCTTATGCTTGTTCGTGAGGTTGAAAACGTCAAGTATGACGAACTTGGAGAAATCGAGCTTGCAAACGGCGAGACAAGACGTTGCAAGGTGCTTGAAATAAACGGCACGGACGCACTTGTTCAGTTGTTTGAGCCCTCAACGGGTATCAACCTTTCAAACAGTAAGGTTAGATTTTTGGGCAGAATGATGGAACTCGGCGTGTCTGAGGATATGCTCGGCAGAGTCTTTGACGGCTTGGGCAGACCTATTGACGGCGGTCCCGAAATCATCCCCGAAAAGAGAATGAATGTAAACGGACTTCCGATGAACCCTGCTGCGAGAGCTTATCCGCAGGAGTTCATACAGACAGGCGTTTCCGCAATCGACGGACTTAACACGCTTGTAAGAGGTCAGAAGCTTCCGATTTTCTCAGCTTCGGGACTTCCTCACGCACAGCTTGCCGCACAGATAGCAAGGCAGGCAAAGGTTAGAGGCAAGGACGAGAAATTCGCCGTTGTATTTGCCGCAATGGGTATCACCTTCGAGGAGTCAAACTTCTTTATCCGTTCATTTAAGGAAACGGGTGCAATCGATAGAACGGTTATGTTCTCAAACCTTGCAAACGACCCTGCAATCGAAAGAATTGCCACACCGAGAATGGCGCTCACAGCCGCAGAATACCTTGCATTTGACAAGGGTATGCACGTCCTTGTTATTATGACGGACATTACAAACTACGCAGATGCGTTGCGTGAGGTTTCCGCCGCAAGAAAGGAAGTTCCCGGCAGACGTGGCTATCCCGGTTATATGTACACAGACCTTGCGTCCATCTATGAGCGTGCAGGCAGACAAAAGGGCAAGGACGGCAGTATCACAATGATACCGATTCTCTCAATGCCCGAGGATGATAAAACTCACCCCATTCCCGACCTTACAGGATATATCACAGAGGGACAGATTATCCTTTCCCGTGACCTTTACCGCCGTGGAATTATGCCGCCGATTGACGTTCTTCCGTCGCTTTCAAGACTTAAAGACAAGGGTATCGGCGAGGGCAAAACGAGAAAAGACCACTCAAACACAATGAACCAGCTTTTCTCGGCTTATGCAAGAGGTAAGGACGCAAAAGAGCTTATGGTAGTCCTCGGCGAAGCGGCTTTGACGGATATGGATAAGCTTTATGCAAAGTTTGCCGACGAATTCGAAAAGGAATATGTAAATCAGAGCTTTGAAACGGACAGAACTATCGAGGAAACACTTGATATTGGCTGGCGTCTTTTGAGAATATTCCCGAGAAGCGAGTTAAAGCGTGTCAGCGACGAGCTTCTTGACGAGTATTACGATAAGAAGTAAGCGTATAAATCTTGAGGATTTGATATTATGGCAGTAATGAATGTAAACCCTACCCGTATGGAGCTTACGAACTTAAAACGTAAGCTTGTTACGGCAAGAAGGGGACATAAACTTCTCAAAGATAAAAGAGACGAGTTAATGCGCCGATTTCTCGAGCTTGTAAGGGAAAACAAGGAATTGAGAAAGCAGGTTGAGGACGGTATCAAGCAGGCAAACGCTCACATGTCGGTTGCACGCTCGGTAATGAGCGACTCGGCATTGAATGTTGCGCTTATGCTTCCTATGCAGGAGATGTCTCTTGAGGTTGACGAGAAAAATGTAATGAGCGTAAGGCTTCCCGTGTTTGATGCGAAATTCAAAACGGCGGACGAGTCCGATATATACTCATACGGCTTTGCGTTCACCTCGACAGACCTTGACGAAGCGGTAAAATCACTTTCCGATATTATGCCGCTTATGTTGAGACTTGCGGAGGTTGAAAAATCGTGTCAGCTTATGTCTGTGGAAATCGAGAAAACACGCCGTAGGGTAAATGCTCTTGAGCATGTTATGATTCCGAGATACGAGGACACAATCAAGTATATTACAATGAAGCTTGACGAGAACGAGAGAAGCTCAACGACAAGGCTTATGAAGGTCAAGTCAATGATGCTTGAGGAGGCTCGCCAAAAGGCTCTTGCCCACGATAACGAAATGGCAAAAAGAGCGTAAAATATAATAATAACAAACCACGCCCCGAACAAAGCTGTTCGGGGCGTGAAATTTTATACGTACCGTAGGGACAGGGCGAGCCCCTGTCCGCAACAAATTACATATTAAATCAAATTCACGGACAACCGCAAGGGTTGTCCCTACGGTTCTATATATTTTTCAATCCGTGTGTTCAGGCTCCCTCTGACGAGGGAGCTGTCGTTTTTCGCAGAAAAATGACTGAGGGAGAGAAAACAATAAACAGCAAATTTTCGTTATCTCTCCTTCCGTCACGCCTGCGGCGTGCCACCTTCCTCGTCAGAGGAAGGCTTTATTCTGCGAGCGTTTTCATTTGATGAAAGCCGTAGGGACAGGGCTCGCCCCTGTCCGCCAAAGTCTCCCTCTCCGAGAGAGCTGTCGTTTTTTGGAAACAAAAAATGACTGAGGGATTTTACAAAATCATATAAAATCAACCTTACAAT
>SFGA01000041.1 GCA_004556705.1 Ruminococcus sp.
GCGTGAAAAATTCCACCCTGCTGCGCAGCAGGGTGGAATTCATTCAACTAAATATATTTTTGTTTTTTCGTATGTCTACTTGACAGGGGGCGCTTCAAATATACATCAGGAGGGATTTTTAATTCCAAGAAGTTATCAACGCTTAAGCAATTACGAAGACAAGGTATATACCGCAATACCAAAACTGACTCCGCTTGAAAAACGAAATCAGTTTGTTGCTTAAAATTTAATTTCTTACATCAAGTAGGCTCTTTTTGTACTGTCCGCACAATATGGTGCAGTTCTCTTTTTGAGCCGTTGATTTTTTTATTAAATGTGGTAAAATATCAGTATTGACGAAAGAGGTGCGATATGGGAAAGAAAAATTCTTCCGCAACGAAAAAGAAAATAGTTTCGGCGGCGTGGAAGCTTTTTTATGAGCAGGGCTACGACGACACGACCGTTGACGACATAGTCCTTGAGTCCGGCACATCAAAGGGCTCATTTTACCATTATTTCAGCGGCAAGGATGCGCTTTTGTCCTCGCTTTCATATTTGTTTGACGATAAGTATGACGAGCTTATGCCCACAATGGACGAAAATATGCCGTGCCTTGATAAATTGCTCTATCTCAATACCGAGCTTTTCCGTATGATTGAGGACAGCGTATCGATCGACCTTTTGGCGCAGCTTTTGTCCTCACAGCTTGTTACTAAAAACGAAAAGCACCTTCTTGACAGGAACAGAACTTATTACAAGCTTCTTCGTTCAATCGTGCTTGAGGGACAGCAGAGGGGAGAGCTCTCCGACAGCTATTCGGTAAATGACATTGTAAAAGCCTACGCCTTATTTGAGCGTGCAATGATGTATGATTGGTGCTTGAGCAACGGCGAGTATTCGCTGAGCAATTACAGTAACGGTATGTTGAAAATGCTTTTGAACGGATATTTGAAAAAAGACTGAAAATTTATTTTTATCCCGTTTTTTCGTCTATACTACAGTCTAATATAAAAGCCTTGATTTTGCGGTGAATTTGCAGGTCAAGGCTTTGCTTGTTTTATAGTTTAGTCTATACTTTGTTCTCTATTCCATTCTAATCCTGTTTGTGATAAAATACTCTCATTGATTTTTAGGAGGGTGTTTATGACAACATCAAGTATCGTTATTTTGATTGCCATTATAATTTATATGGCGGTAATGGTAGGCATCGGATTTGCGGTTGCCGATAAAAATAAAACGTCGGGCGACTTTTTCCTCGGCGGCAGAACTCTCGGACCTTTTGTTACCGCAATGAGCGCCGAGGCTTCGGATATGAGCGGCTGGCTTCTTATGGGACTTCCCGCAGTCGCTTTAATGGGCGGACTTCCCGAGGCTTCTTGGACTGCAATCGGTCTTGCGGCAGGCACATATTTGAACTGGCTCTTTGTCGCAAAAAGACTTCGTGTTTACAGCCATAAGATTGACGCTTTCACAATTCCCGATTTCTTTGCAAGACGCTTTAACGATAAATCAAAGGCTTTGACCGTGGTTGCGGCTGTTATGATTATCATTTTCTTTGTTCCCTATACGGCGTCGGGCTTCTCCGCTTGCGGCAAGCTTTTCTCAACGCTTTTCGGAATGGATTATTTGACCGCAATGATTATCAGCGCAATAGTAATCGTTGTTTATTGCACACTCGGCGGCTTCCTTGCAGCCTCCACCACGGACTTTGTTCAGAGTATTGTTATGACGGTTGCACTTTTCGTTGTTATCGGCTTCGGTGAGGGTGCTGTCAGAGGCTTTGACAATGTGTTCCACAACGTACAGAGCCTTACGGGCTACCTTGATTTGTTCAAGGGCTTTGACGTTTCAACGGGAACAACAGGCAGCTTCGGCGCATTGCCCGTTTTCTCAACTCTTGCTTGGGGACTCGGCTATTTCGGTATGCCGCACATTCTTCTTCGCTTTATGGCGATTGAGGACAAAAACAAGTTAAAGCTTTCCCGTCGTATCGCTTCCGTTTGGGTTGTTATTTCAATGGGCGTTGCTATTTTGATAGGCGTTATCGGCTATTCCCTTATGAAAGCAGGCTTAATCCCCACTTACGCAAACAGCTCGGCGGCTGAAACGATTATCGTCGATATTGCTAAACTCATTTCAAGCTACGGCTATGTTCCTGCTTTTGTCGGCGGAATTATCTTGGCAGGTATTCTCGCTTCAACAATGTCAACTGCCGATTCACAGCTTCTTGCCGCTGCTTCCGCAATTTCGCAGAATATAGTACAGGAGACCTTCGGTGTTAAAATGTCGCAGAAAAAGTCAATGCTCCTTGCAAGACTTTCCGTTGTCGTTATCTCGGTAATTGCCGTGTTCCTTGCAAGAGACCCGAACAGCTCGGTTTTCAGAATTGTTTCGTTCGCTTGGGCAGGCTTTGGTGCGGTGTTCGGTCCAGTTGTATTGTGCGCACTTTTCTGGAAGCGTACAAACAAGTGGGGTGCGCTTGCAGGTATGATAACAGGCGGCGCTACGATATTCATTTGGAAATTCGTTGTTCGTGTTAAATTCGCAGATACGATTTTCAACATCTATGAGCTTCTTCCGGCGTTCATTGTAGGACTTATATTTATAATCGCCGTAAGCCTTCTCACGCCTGCTCCCGAAAAGAGCATAACCGATACCTTTGATGCGGTTAAAAAGGAAACGAAGGAATAATTTCAGGATAATATAAAGCGTTATGGGTTAATTTCCATGACGCTTTTTTTATAAGTACCGATAATGGTAGTAAAACCGTAAATCACAATTGAAATTCACTTTGTTTTGTGATAAGATTTTTATATCCCGAATATGAGGAAAAATGCTATGAAAAATAAAAACGACGTTGCAAAAAAACCGCCAATGGGTTGGAACAGCTGGGACTGCTACGGTGCTGCCGTAAACGAAGAACAGCTTATCGGAAACGCCGAGTATATGAGGGACAACCTCAAGAAATACGGCTGGGAATACGTTGTCTGTGACATTCAATGGTATGAGCCAAAGGCTAAAAATACCGATTACAACAACTTTACCGAGCTTTGTATGGATGAGTATTCAAGACTTATCCCTGCCGAAAATCGCTTTCCGTCCTCGAAAAACGGTGTGGGCTTTAAGAATATAGCCGACCGTATTCACGGTATGGGGCTTAAATTCGGCATACATATAATGCGTGGCATACCTCGTCAGGCAGTTCATAATAATACGAAAATTTTAGGCACGGATATAACCGCAAGGCAGATTGCTCATCATTTTTCTGTTTGCCCGTGGAATACGGATATGTACGGCGTGGATACACGGGTAAAGGGAGCGCAGGAATACTATAATTCTCTTTTCAAGCTCTATGCCGAATGGGGAGTAGATTTCGTCAAGGCTGACGATATTGCAAACACGGAGTTCAAGCCCAATGAGCCTTATTCCGCAAGGGAAGAAATTGAAATGATAAGACGTGCGATAGACTCCTGCGGCAGAGATATGGTTTTGAGCCTTTCTCCCGGACCTGCACAGGTTGAGGTTGCCGACCACCTTATGAAAAACGCAAATATGTGGCGTATGACGGGCGACTTTTGGGACGTTTGGGACAAGCTCTATGAAATGTTTGAAAAGACCGAAAAATGGTATCCGTATGTCGGCGAGGGCTGTTGGCCCGACTGCGATATGCTGCCGCTTGGCAATATTTCGGTAAACGGCACCTGTCACGGTCCGCAGAACAGATACACGCAGTTTACCAAGGACGAGCAAATTACCCTTATGACGCTTTGGAGCATCTTCCGTTCTCCGCTTATGTTCGGAGGAGAAATGCGAAACAATGACGAGTGGACGCTCTCTTTGATAACCAACGAGGAAATACTTGACATAAATCAAAATTCACATTCCGCAAAACCTGTTTTTGACGACGGAAAAACGATTGTTTGGCAGTCGATATCGGCGAGGGAAAACCCCGTTATAGCCGTGTTTAATGCCGACAAAGCAGAGCGTGAAATTGCCGTAGACTTAGAGGAATTGGGCATATCGGGTGAGCATACGCTTCGTGATTTATGGAAAAAGGAAAATGTCGGCAGGGTTAATAATAAGCTGACCGTTACGGTAAATCCGCACGGAGCAAAAATATACGAGCTTTATTAAGCAAAGGAAATTAAAAATGTTAAATCTTATTCTCGGCAAGACACCGTTTGTTAAAACGGAATATGTCAGACAGCTTGTTGCCGAAATGGCAAAAAACGGGGAAAGGTGCATAATCATTGTCCCCGAGCAGTTTTCTTATGAAACCGAAAAGTCAATGCTTGATTTGGTCGGTGCTCAAAATATGCTTTTTGTTGACGTTTTGAGTATGACGAGACTTGCACAGCTGATACTTTCCGAGCACGCAGACCCCGAGGAAAAGCCCGAGGCTGATGACGGCGTTAAAATGATGACAATGAGCCTTGCTCTTGAAAGCCTCGGAGATAAGCTTCAAATTTACAGAAAATACACCTCAAGACCGCAGCTTATAGCGGAGCTTGTGTCCTTTGCGACGGAATTAAAGCAATGGACTGTCTCCGTTGACAGCCTTGACGAGTTTTCAAAAAACGCAAAAGCTTCGTCGCTTAAATCAAAGCTTGACGAGCTTGTTATGATTCTTTCGCTTTACAACACAATGCTTGAAAAATCCTACTATAACACCGACGATAAGCTTACACGTCTTTCCTCGGTGCTTTCGGAGTGCCGATATTTTGAGGATAAGATTGTGGCGATAGACGGCTTTACACGTTTTACAAAGCAGGAATACGCCGTCGTGGAGAAAATTCTTTCACAGTCCTTGCAGACCTACATAACCTTTGATTCGGACGGCGGTAAAGACGATTATTCTCTCTTTGCCAACAACAACAGACAGGTCGAGCTGCTCAAAAGCCTTGCCAATAAAAGCTCTGTGAAAATCGCTCCGATTAAATATGTTGAAGCGGATTTTGTTGATAATGATGTTTTCAAAAGCCTTTCAGACGGTGCTTTTTCTCCTGAATTTACCGTGTCGGACGTGCCTTGCGACGGTAAAATTAAAATTGTTTCCGCACCTAACAAGGCTGATGAATGTGAATTTGTCGCAATGAGCATTAAACGCCTTATGCGTGAAAAAAATATTCGTTGCCGTGATATTGCGGTGCTACAAAGGTCAGAGGGCTCTTATGACAAGGAGCTTTCCTCGGCGTTCAAGAGATACGGCGTGCCGTTTTATGAGGATGCACGTCAGGCTGTTGCAAACGAGCCGCTGGCGGTATATCTCACGTCTCTTTTGGAGATTGCCTGCAACGGCTTGAACACCGATGTTCTTATGAGACACTTGAAGACGGGACTTTCATGCCTTACCGCAGATGAAATATCCAAACTTGAAAACTATGCGTTTGTTTGGCGCATAAGCTCGGCGCAATGGCGTAAGGATTTCACCGAAAATCCAAGCGGATTCGGCTATAAGCTAAGTGATTTTGACAGGAATACGCTTCGTTATCTTAATTCTTTAAGGGAAAAGGCGGTAGCACCCGTTCTTGCCTTTAAGGATGATTTTTCACAGGCTGAAAACGAGAAAAAAGCCGAGGTAATATACGACTATCTTATAAAAAATTCTATTGATAAAAAACTAAAACACCTTTCCGATGAACTGTTGAAAGACGGAAAAACCGCACTTTCCCAAGAGCAGGATGCGGTGTGGCGACTTGTTATCGATATGCTTGATAAGCTTTGGAACACCTGTAAGCAAAGCAATATTTCCGACAAGCGTTTTTATGAGCTTTTCAATATATTGTTAAGTGTCAGCGACTTCGGCAGCGTTCCTAAGGCTATCGACGCAGTTACGCTTTCGGCGGCGGACAGGGCGAGAATGCCGCAGAAAAAATATGTGTTTATCGTTGGCGCAAACGACGGCGAATTTCCGCTTAATCCTCCTACGCAGGGACTTTTGAGTGATAAGGACAGAACGGAGCTTAAACTGTCGGGCATTGAGCTTGCCGAAACAGCCGATTACAAATTAACCGAAGAAAAATATATAGCCTACCGTTCCATGATAACGGCGAGCGAGGGACTTTTTGTGTCCTATTGCGACGCCGATTATATGGGGGCGAGTATGGCACCGTCGCAAATCGTGCGTGAAATTTGTAGGATATTCCCGTCGGCAGAGATTGAGGAATATGAAAATATCCCTCCGCTTGAAAAAATCGAAAGCGAGGCTTCGGCGTTTGAAATATACGCAAAAGGCTACAACGAGGACACGGAGCTTACGGCGTCGCTTCGGGAGTATTTGCAATCCGACGACGTAAACAGGGGAAGGCTTCAAACGCTTGAAAATTCTGCCGATAAACGAGATGAGAGAATTGACAGCGGCAAAATCGCAACCGAGCTTTTCGGGAAGAATATGCACCTTTCCGCTTCAAAGACGGAGGTCTATTACAAATGCCCGTTCCAATATTTCTGCAAGTACGGCATTTATGCAAAGCCTCGAAAAGAAGCACAGGTAGACCCTGCCATAAGCGGAAGCCTTATACATAAGGTGTTTGAGATAATTCTCGATGAATTTCCAAAGCAGAAGTTGATTGAAGCATCGCCGGAAGTGTTGAAAAAGAGAATTTCCGAAATTATGGACGATTATCTCGAGGAAAAAATGGGCGGTGCGCAGTCGAAGTCAAAACGCTTTATGAAGCAGTACAATTCAATTTCAGAGCAGATATTTTTTGCCCTGTCAAAGATGGTTGAGGAATTCAAGGTCAGCGATTTTGCACCTGCCGATTTTGAGCTTCCCATAAACTACGGTGCAGATATTGAGCCTTATGAATTACCTCTTTCCGACGGAGGAACGCTCAGCGTAAGCGGAAGCGTTGACAGAGTTGACATAATGGAGAAAAACGGCAAAAAATATCTTCGTGTAGTCGATTACAAATCGGGCGGCAAGACGTTCAACCTGAGCGATGTTGTAAGCGGCTTGAGTACGCAGATGCTTATATATCTTTTCGCTATCGAAAAAAACGGAAAGGAAAAATACGGCGATATTATTCCGAGCGGTGTACTCTATATGCCTGCTAAGGCTGCGGAAGCGGATCTTGACAGATACGCAAGCGAGCAGGATATTACCGATAAGGTGCTTGAATCCAACCGAATGAGTGGCATAATCGTAGACGATATTGATATTATCAAGGGTATGGAGCACGACGTAAACGGCCGGTTTATCCCTGTAACTTTAACAAAAAGCGGTGCGTTTAGCAAACGCAGCAAGCTTATAAAGGCTGAAGATTTTGTTAGACTTAAAAGAAAAATAGATATGATATTAAAACAAATGGCGCTAAATCTCCACAAAGGCGAAATTCCTGTTTTGCCGGCTAAAGAAGACGTGTGCAAGTATTGCGATTACTCGTCTGTTTGCGGCTTTGAGGACGGCGACAGCTACCGTGAAATCGCTGAGGGCAAGGATAATGAGATAATTGAGATTTTGAGAAACGAGGAGGAAGAAAATGGCTGATAAAACTTTAACGCCCGAACAGAAAAAGGCGATTGAAACCGACGGCAGCCTTATCGTTTCTGCGGCGGCAGGCTCGGGAAAAACCTTTGTGCTTGTCGAGCGTATTATAAACAAGCTTTTGCGTGAGGACAACCCCGTTTCGGTTGACAGGCTTTTAATTGTAACGTTTACAAGGGCGGCTGCCAATGAGATGCGCCAAAGGCTCGGCGTTGCACTCGAAAAGAAAATCGCAGAGGACCCTACAAACGTTTTCCTCCAACGTCAGCAGGCAATGCTGCCTCTTGCCGAAATTTGCACAATGGACCAATATTTCAACTCTCTTGTCAAGGATAATTTCCACAGATTGAAAATCACGCCCGATTTTCGTATGCTTGACGAAAGCGAGGCGGATATGCTTTCCGACGAGGCTCTCGATGAGGTGATTGAGGAGGCCTATGAGGGCGAAAGAGAATTGTTTGACCGTCTTTTGAAGGTTCTTGGCTGCGAAAAGGACGATAAAACGCTTTCGCAGAGCATAAAAAAGCTTAATAAGTATGCAAATTCGTATCCTTATCCCGAAAAATGGCTTGAGGAAATATCGCAGAGCTATACGCAGGAAAAAAAGCCGCAGGATACCGTGTTCGGCGAAATATTGCTTGAAAAGGCGGTAAGATACAGCTCTTATGCAATAAAGCAGTTGAATTACGGCATTGATTTGGTCAGGGATATTCCCGAGCTTGACAAGCTTTTGCCATTGCTTTCGGAAGAAGAGGTACAGGCACAAAGCATTAAGGATGCAGCCGAGAAAAAGGCGTGGCATGAGCTGTACACTCTTTCCCGAACGTTAAAATTCGCAAGATATCCGTCCTCATTTCCAAAGGACACGGATGGTATGTACGAACGCATTTATGCAAAGGCTCTCAGGGACAGCGCAAAGGATATTATTACGGATGTTGCTTCGTGTATATGCGCAGACGAAAATGACTTTATAAATGACATTGCGGAGTTTTCGGTGGTTGTACCGGAGCTTATAAAAATTATTATGGCGTACCGAGAGCGTTATGCTCAAAAAAAGGCGGAGATAAATGCGCTCTGCTTTGATGACGTAACGCACCTTGCACTCAATTTGCTTGTTGAAAACGGCGAGTATACAGATATTGCAAGGGAGCTTCGTGAAAAATACGACGAAATTTTAATTGACGAGTATCAGGACACTAACTCCACGCAGGACACAATCTTTTCGGCTCTTTCAAAGGACGAAACAAACCTGTTCGTTGTCGGCGACGTGAAGCAGTCGATTTACGGCTTCCGTCTTGCGATGCCCGAAATCTTTCTTAACAGAATTAAAAAGCAAAAGCAATCGACAGACCCTAAAAAGATTTTTGTAAATCTTGATAAAAATTTCAGAAGCAGAAAAGAAGTCCTTGAGGGTTCAAACTATATTTTCAGAAAGCTTATGAACGAGCATACGGGAAATATTATCTATGACGAAAAGGAATCGTTGAAGGCAGGGGCGACTTATCCCGAAACAGATATTCCGAAGGTGGAAATGTATGTTCTCGACAAGGAGAAAATAGGCAAAAAAGAGACCTCGGAAATAGACTTTGTTGCCGATAAGATAGAAGAATTGCTTAGCTCCGGAGAGGTTTATGACCCTGACAGCAAGAGTATGCGGCGTGCCGAAAAAAAGGATATTTGTATTCTTTTGCGAAAAAACAAGCAGGGACCTGTAATTGTCAGAGAGCTCAGAAGCAGGGGAATATCGGCGTATTTTGAAAGCGACTCGGGCTTTTTTAAAAATACAGAGGTATCGGTAATACTTTCGCTTTTGTCGATTATAGACAATCCCTTGCAGGACGTGCCGCTTTTAAGCTCTTTGATGTCTCCGATTTTCGGCTTTACCGCAGACGATATTGCAAAGCTCAGAATTACGGACAGAAAAGGAGATTTCTATAAGCTTATAAGAAAATCCGAGGACGAGAAGTGTAAGAATTTCGTTAAGGAGTATGACGATTACAAGAAACTCAGCACAGTTTTAAGCGTCGGCGATTTAATAAGAACGATATATGAGCGTACGGGCTATCTCTCTGTTGTCAGCGCAATGAGCAACGGAGAAATGCGAAAGCTTAATTTGATGCTCTTGACGGAGTATGCGCAGAGCTATGACGAGAACGGCAACAGCGGTCTCCCCGGATTTATGCGATTTATCGAACGAATGAAAAAAAGCGAGTCCGATTTCAAGCCTGCAACGAACGTGAGCGAAAACGCAAATGTTGTAAGAATTATGTCCGTGCATAAGAGTAAGGGACTTGAATTTCCGATTGTAATTCTTGCGGATACAGGGGCGTTGCTTCCTAACAATAACAACGAGCTTGCCGTAAACAGGCAGACGGGAATTGGACTTAAATTTTACGACAGGTCAACCTACCGTAAGTATTCCACTATTCAGTATGAGGCGACAAAATACATACAGTCGCTTGACGATTGCTCGGAGTCTCTGCGTGCGCTCTACGTTGCAATGACAAGGGCAAAGGAACGTCTTATCATAACGGGTACTGTCGGCAATCTTACAAAAGCCGCAACCGCTTTAAGCGCAAATTGTTTTGAAGAAAAAATCGACAGCGTTGCAACCGAAAAGAATTCGGGCTTCTTGAAATATTTGCTTATGGGCTTCTTCCGCCATCCCAACGCCGGAAAGCTGCGTAATTACGTGGGCTATAAGGGTGGTTTTGACGTCGGAGTCGATTTCAAGCTCAACTTTGATATTGTAACCGAGCCAAAGGAGCAAGCGCAGGAGCAGGAGCACGAGAAAATCAAGCGCACGGCAAAGCCTGACGGCGAAACGGTTGCCGAGATTAAAAGACGTGCCGAGTACGAATACGAATTTGTGCCGCTTGCCGACTTTTCAACCAAAATGTCTGCTTCCGAGCTTAACAGAGCGCAAAATGAAACGGAGTTTTATATTACCGATAAGCCGTCGTTTGCGAAGAACGGAAAATTGACCGCCGCCGAAAAAGGAACAGCAATGCACCGCTTTATGGAGGTTTGCGATTTCAAGGCGGCAAAGAACGATATTGACTCGGAATGCGACCGTCTTGTCGGAAATAAGCTTTTGACGCCCGAGCAGGCACAGTCGCTTGACAGAAAAACGCTTGCACGCTTCTTTGACGGCGACCTGTATAAGCGTATAGAAAAATCCGACAGGGTTTTAAGAGAACAGAAATTTACCGTTTTCCTGCCGCTTGACGTTGTTTCGGACAGCGAAGAGGCTGTATACAAGCAGGAGCGTGTTTTAATTCAGGGCGTTATCGACTGTGCGTTCTTTGAGGACGGAAAGCTTGTCGTGCTCGACTATAAGACCGACAGGGTTGACAATATGGACGAGCTTTGCGAGCGTTACAGAAAGCAGCTTGAGGTGTATAAAACGGCGGCGGAACAGACCTTTTCTACCGAAGTTAAGGAGCTTGCAATTTACTCTTTCTGCCTCGGAGAAGAAAAAATTATCTGATTTTGCGTTTTTTTCAAAAAACCACTTGCAATTTTGTACGCTTTGTGTTATCATTTCATACGCTATGCATTAAGTACTTTAGGTAATCGAAAGAGGTGACAGTTAATGAAAGACGGAATTCATCCCGAATACAAGCCCACAACAGTAAAGTGCGCTTGCGGTGCTACATTTGAAACTTCTTCAACTAAGGAAGACATTCGTGTTGATATTTGCTCAAATTGTCATCCGTTCTTTACAGGCAAGCAGAAGCTTGTTGATACAGGCGGACGAGTTGACAGATTCAATAAGAGATATAATCTTAACAACAAATAAGACTGATATCATTAGAAAGCGGTACTTACGGTGCCGCTTTTTGATTTATATTTTTATATAAGACAGGAGGCGTAAATATGAATGAGTATAAAACGGTACATAAGGAAGCTTATAATGAGTTTACCGAAAAGCGATCAAGGTTTATCGGCTATGCCTGTCCCGTCAAGACGGTTGATGAGGCAAACGCTTTTATTTCAAGGATAAAACAGAAGCATTGGGACGCAAAGCATAATGTTTACGCCTACATATTAAAGGACGGCGGTATTAAACGCTATTCCGACGACGGCGAGCCGCAGGGAACGGCAGGAATACCCGTGCTCGACGTGCTTGAAAAGAGCCAAACGGTTGATGTTTGCGTCGTCGTAACAAGGTATTTCGGCGGAATACTCTTGGGCGGAGGCGGACTTGTCCGTGCTTATTCTCACGGTGCGAAAATTGCACTTGATGCAGGCGAGATTATCACAATGTCGCTTTGCAGTGAAATGAAAGCCGAGTGCGACTATACGCTTTACGGGAAAATTACCCCGATTATAGCGGCTAACGGCGGAAAAATAACCGATACGCAGTTTACCGATAAGGTTGAGGTTTACTATACGATTGTCGGAAAAACCGAGGAAAAATTATCCTCCGCAATTTTCGAAGCGACAAACGGAAAGGTTATGCCGCAGAGGCTTGGCGAAAAATTTTCAGCCGTTTAGTAAAAATTTTCGAGTAAAACAGGGGAATTTGCATTTTTTGTGCGTATAAAGCTTTAGTGAGTATTTTTGGAGAGGAGAAAAACCGTGCTTATAAGGGAACATACACAGCTTGTTGAGAAGCAAACCTTGAGTGAGTATGCCGCGCTTTCCGAAAATAGCAAGGGCAGAATTACGCCTATTAAGGAATGTGATATAAGAACCTGCTTCCAGCGTGACAGGGACAGGATAATCCACTCAAACTCTTTCAGACGCTTGAAGCATAAAACACAGGTATTTCTTTCTCCCGAGGGCGACCATTACAGGACACGCCTTACCCATACTCTTGAGGTTTCGCAGATTGCGAGGACTATTTCAAGGGCGTTGAGACTCAATGAGGATTTGACGGAGGCTATTGCGCTCGGGGCTTTGAACGACGTTTTCCCCACGGGCTTTCGCCATTTTGAGCAGAGCTTGCGAGTTGTCGATAAGCTCGAAAAAAACGGCGACGGGCTCAATCTTACATACGAGGTCAGAGATGGTATTCTCTGCCACACAATCGGCAAAGAGGCTGATACGCTTGAGGGCAGAATTGTAAAATTAGCCGACAGAATTGCCTATATAAATCACGACATTGACGATGCTATCCGTGCGGGAGTTTTATCCGAAAGCGATATTCCTAAGGATATTACCGACGTATTGGGCGACAGCAAGTCGAAAAGGATAAACACCCTTGTCGTGTCGGCAATTGAAAACAGCTCGGACGATTTAAGGCTTGCACCCGAAATCAAGCAGCCGTTTGACGAGCTTCATAAATTTATGTTTAAGAATGTTTATACCAACGTAAAGTGTAAGGGCGAGGAGCATAAGGCGGAGGCTCTTATCAAAAATCTTTACGGCTATTTTGTTGAAAACCCCGATTCACTTCCCGAGCTTTACAAAAAGGTTGTTGAGTCAGAGGGGAGAGAGCGTGCGGCTTGCGACTATGTTGCAAGTATGTCAGACGGCTATGTGCTGAAGATATACAATGAATTGTTCATACCGACCGCTTGGATGTATTAAGATATATTGAATTTGTAAAAAGGAGGAATTTATTTGGCTTTTGATGACGCTTTTCTTTCAGAACTTCGTCAGAGATGTGATATTGAAAGTATAGTTTCCTCCTATGTAACGCTTAAAAGAAAGGGTAAGCTTCTCGGTGGACTCTGTCCGTTCCACAATGAGAAAACGCCATCTTTCTATGTCTATCCCGAAACGCAGTCTTATTATTGCTTCGGTTGCGGAAACGGCGGAGATGTAGTTACTTTTATTAAAAATATCGAAAATCTCGATTATGTCGAAGCGGTTAAATTTTTATGCGATAAATGCGGAATGTCCTTGCCCGAAGATAATTATGACAACGGACTTTCACACCGCAGAATGAGAATGTATGAAGCTAACCGTGAGGCGGCAAGGTTTTATTATAAAATGCTCTTTTCAAACGAGGGCAAGATTGCAAGAGAATATTGCAATTACAGACAGCTTACAAAGGAAACGGTTAAAAAGTTCGGCATTGGTTATGCACCCGAGGGCTGGAGTGCCTTGCGTGAGCACCTTAATCAATTGGGCTTTTCCGATATGGAGCTTTACGAGGCAAATTTGCTCGGAAAAAGTCAAAAAGGGAATTATTACGATAGGTTTGTAAACCGCCTTATGTTCCCGATTATCGACGTCAGAGGCAATGTTGTCGCCTTTTCGGGCAGACGCTTGAACGAAGAGGATAAGGCGAAATACGTAAACTCTGCCGATACGCTTGTTTACAAAAAGGGCAGGGAAATATTCGCTCTAAACCATGCGAGAAAAACCAACACCGATACACTGATACTCTGCGAGGGCAATATCGACGTTGTAATGCTTCATCAGGCAGGCTTTACAAATGCCGTTGCGGCTTTGGGTACGGCTTTAACGCAGGATCAGGCACAAGCTTTGTCACGCTATGCGAGTGAGATACTCATTTGCTATGACTCCGACGAGGCAGGTCAAAAGGCGGTGCAAAAGGCACTCGGAATTTTTGCGAACACGACACTTAAAACAAAGGTTATAAATATGCAGGGCGGAAAAGACCCCGACGAAATAATCAAAAAATTCGGACCGGAGCGTTTTCGTGAGCTTATCGAAAAAGCGTCCAACGATACCGAATACAAGCTTATGCGGCAAAGGGAGAAATACTCTCTATCAACCGCAGACGGCAAGGTCGGCTTTATGCAGGATGCCGCAAAGGTTTTGGCAAGGGTATCGAGCCCGATTGAGGTCGATATTTACGCCTCGAAGCTTGCCGACGAGCTTTCCGTAAGGAAAGAAGCAATTATGAGCGAAATTACGAAAAACAGAAAGGCTCTTTCACGCATAAAAAAGACCGAGCAGATGAAAGAGGTACAAAAATCACTTGATAATCGCAAGGATGTTATAAATATAGTGAATGCACAAAGACCGGACAATCTCCATGCGGCGTCTGCCGAAGAAACTTTGATAGCTTCGCTTATTAACAATCCGAGTTATTATAAACAGCTTAAGGACGAGGTGTCCAAAGACGATTTTGTCACGGACTTTAACAGAAAGGTGTTTTCCGTTTTAACGGAAAGACTTTCCGAGGGCAAGCCGATAGATTTATCGTTTTTGACCCCGTATTTTTCCGATGATGAGATGTCCGCTGTTGCAAGAATTGCAACCATTACGCAGAATTTGAGTAATTGTGTGAATGAGTGCCTTGACTGTATAAGGGTAATCAAGCAGGAAAAGGACAAATCGGCATATTCAAATCCGTCGGAGCTGTCAGACAAAGATTTTCTTAATATTTTTAAGGATAGAACAAAATCTAATAATGATGTGTAAAAGTGAAGGAGAAATTATGGAAAACACAACAGAGAAGAAGAATCCGATAGCCGAGCTTATCGAAAAGGGTAAAATCGCAGGTAAGGTTACAACTCAGGAAATCGATGCCGCTATGATCGAAAGCGATCTCGATATGGAGGAGCTTGAAAAGGTTTATGAAAATCTTGAGGCTCTCAACATTGAGATTATCGATGACTTTGACCTTGAGCTTGACTCGGCTGATTTTGACGTTTCGCTTCCTAAGGGACAGGAGGCTACCGAAACTGTTGATGCCGCTGTCGCTGCAATCGACGATCCGGTAAAGGTTTATCTTAAAGAAATAGGCCGTGTTCCGCTTCTCACACCCGAGGAGGAAATTGACCTTGCTATGAGAATTGCGGACGACGACACCCGTGCAAAGCAAAGACTTGCCGAGGCTAACCTTCGTCTTGTTGTCAGCATTGCAAAGAGATATGTCGGCAGAGGTATGCAGTTCCTCGATTTGATTCAGGAGGGCAACCTCGGTCTTATCAAGGCTGTTGAAAAATTCGACTATACAAAGGGCTTTAAGTTTTCGACCTACGCTACTTGGTGGATAAGACAGGCTATCACAAGGGCCATTGCGGATCAGGCAAGAACTATCCGTATCCCCGTTCACATGGTTGAAACTATCAACAAGGTTAAAAAGACAAACAGTCAGCTTCTCCACCAAAACGGCAGAGACCCGAGTGCGGAGGAAATTGCAGACGTTCTCAATATGCCCGTTGAAAAGGTTAGAGAAATTCTCCGTGTCGCACAGGAGCCCGTTTCTCTTGAAACCCCGATAGGCGAGGAGGAGGACAGCCACCTCGGAGACTTCATTCCCGATGATGACGCACTCGCACCCGCTGATGCCGCTTCGATGCTTCTTCTTAAAGAACAGCTTGAGGAGGTTCTCAACACCCTTACGGACAGAGAAGCTATGGTTTTAAGGCTTCGCTTCGGCCTTGAGGACGGACACCCGAGAACTCTTGAGGAGGTCGGAAGCACCTTCGGAGTAACCCGTGAGCGTATTCGTCAGATTGAGGCTAAGGCTTTGCGCAAGCTTCGTCATCCGTCAAGAAGCAAAAAGCTCAAGGACTTCCTTGATTAAGAGCAAAAATATAACGGCTTGGAAATCAATTCAATCTCCAAGCCGTTTTTTATGCTTAAAATTATCTGTCCTCGTAAATCAAGTCCTCTTCGTCGGTGCTTTCCGCCGTAACTTGATTTAACTGAATATCGTTTTCAAGGGATTTAACGCTTTCCGTTTTGTTCACCTGCTCAACAATCGCAAGCATAAGAATAATAAGGAACAGATACGGCAGCGGACAGAAAATGCCGGGGTTTACAAGCGACATCATTTCAAGTCCAACATAAGATACAAGAACCGTGACGCTGAATATAGTTTTCTTTTTAAGAAGAATAACAAACCTCTCGAAAAGCTGATTTACATAGGCGATTATTCCGACAACGCCGAGGCTTCCCATAATCTGAAGCGGCTCGCAATGATACCAACAAAGTGCAAACTTCGCCGACGGGTGTATGTCTCTGTTGCCCATATAGGCAAGACCTGTTCCGAATATCGGATTGTTGTTAAAGTCCTGGAACGCTCTTTCAAATAATTGAAGTCTTACTTCCTTTTCGGCGCCCGATATACCCATTATAAGTCTATCGAACGTCGCACCGAAGAAGCCGTAAAAATCTTCAAAGAACAGCGCAATCGCAAGCACGATACCCAAGCCGATCGAAATAAAGGTCCAACGGTGACGCTTGTCAAGACCTATGAGAATACTCATTGTCATCAGCAATTCAATTCCGCCGAATACAAGACCGCCTCTTGAGCCTGCAAGCAATATACAGCAATAGAAAAGCAGCGCAAGGAAAATGTAGGACGGCCGCTTGATCGCCTTGAACGCAACAAACGGCATTGCAAGCATTAAATATGTGGAAATGTTATTTCTCCACTGCATATAAATAATGCCCTTAGTCTGCATAACTTCGGGAATGTTCGCAAGATAGAACTCAATAATCATATATACTGCGAAAAGTCCCATATAAATCATTGTGTCGGACAGCTTATCTTTTAACGAATATGTACGCTCCGTGTTGAGATATGTGCATAAGAGAACGTAAATGAAAAGCATACCGAAGCCCAAGCCGAATACATAATAAAAGGAAACAAGGCTGAAATATGCTTCCTTCGAAATAAAACCGCAGCCGCCGAGCGTTACCGCAGCCGAAACGAACAACATTGACTTGAAGGCGGAGCCGATTACGATTTTTCTTTTATAATATATAAAGTGAAAAATCAGCGCCGAAACGACGGGAGCTGCAAACCATAAAAGCTTTATGAATATGTTGTAGGAGTCATAGAGCTTAATTACCGTCTCGCAAAGCAGCAAAAACGGCAGCGTGGTCGGCATAAGGTCGTCGCACACAACAAGCAAGAATGATATTATAAGAATAAAAATAAGAACGCCGATAACCTCTATCTTAAATAACGTTATCAGGCAGGCAATCGCAAAAACGATGAGCATAAACTTTTCCGTATTGAAAAAGTCACGCATTTTGCGTATTGCGGAATTATCATTCGAAAGCATAAAAACTGCCCTTCTTAAAATCTTTTATTTTTGTATATTATAATACTAAATATAGCAATTTTCAATACGCTTGTCAAAAATAGGCCTTTGAAGGGAAAATGTATATATAAAAAACGGGTAAACTTGCAAGTTTTTATACATAAAAGCCAAAGCAAAAGCGAACACCCGGAAGCGTTTATAAAAAGGTGATATTTTTTGAAAATAAGTGTTGACATTTGTCGCTCGTTTTGTTATTATATTCAAGCGCTAAGGCGAGAGGGCAAAACCGAAACGCTGAAACAGAGCGCACCGGACCTTGAAAATTAAACAACGACTTAAGAAAAAGGAAACCCTGAAATTCCTTGAAAGAGGAATAGAAGAAGTACTACTTAGTACAAACAGTAA
>SFGA01000042.1 GCA_004556705.1 Ruminococcus sp.
AGTACTTCTTTCTTGGTTAATGTTTTGTTGCAATCTCATTATACCATATTTTGAAGTTACTTCTCTTTCTTTTTGGGTCACATCATTTTAACACATACAAACCAAAGAATTATAAACGGAGGGAATTAAATGAAAAAAACTGTGATTTTTGTACTTGTATTACTGCTTGCAATGATAGTTGTTCCTGTGGCGGCGCTCGACTTGTCGGAGTTTTCGACAAAGAACGTCAAGAACACATTTTCAACACCGATTTTTGAAAAAAGCGAAGAGCCGAACGCCGAAAATTCGGACACGGTAAAGGTTATGGCAAAGGCTGACGGAAATATTATGACCGCTTCCGTCACGGAATACCTTGTCGGCTGTGTTGCGAGTGAAATGCCTGCCACATATCACGAGGAGGCATTGAAGGCGCAGGCGGTTGCGGCATACACAAACCTTGTAAGGCTTCGAAAAAATCCCGATTCCTCGCTCGGCGGTGCAGATATTTCGGACGACCCGAAAAAGCATCAGGGGTATTTGAACGAGGAGCAGCAAAAGGAAAAATGGGGCGACAAATACGAGCGTTACCACGAAAAAATCTTATCTGCCGTAAGCGAGGTGGCAGGCGAGGCGGTAACGTATAATTCCGAGCCGATTGTGGCGGCATATTGTGCGATAAGCACGGGAAAAACCGAGAACGCCGCCGATATATGGGGAGGGGAGCTGCCGTATCTTGTGTCGGTCGTGTCCTCGGGGGATAAGCTCTCTCCCGATTGTTCGTCAACCGTCGTTTTGAGCACGGAGCAGTTTCGGCAGGCTCTTTCGGGCGAAGGAGATATACAGCTCGGCGACGATCCGTCCGCTTGGATAGGGAATATCGAAAGAACCGAGGCGGGTGCGGTAAAAAATATTACAATAGGCTCAAAAACGCTGACGGGTGCAAACGCTCGCAAGCTGTTTTCATTGAGAAGTCCTGCTTTTTCTGTAGAATACTCAAACGGTAATTTCACTTTTAATGTTTCGGGATACGGTCATCTTATCGGAATGAGCCAGTACGGAGCTGATTATATGGCACGAAACGGCAGTGATTACAAGACGATTTTAACGCACTATTACACAGGCACGGAAATTAAAAAAATCCCTCTTGAATAAAACAAAAACGGAGACGCTCAATAAAATGAGTATCTCCGTAATTTTTATAATTCTTCCGATAATGCCTTTAAGGATTTTGCGACAAACGAGGCTTTTATATCGCTCTTTTCATAAGAAGCCAAATCGGTAACGCCCGTGAGAACAAGCACCGAGGTTACGCCGTTGTCCATACCTATTGCAATGTCGGTTTCAAGCCTGTCGCCGATAAAGCAAAGCTCATATTTTTCACAGCCGAGCTTTTCCGTAAGATATTCGACCGTGTGAGCGTGCGGCTTGCCCATAACCTCGGGGTCTTTTCCCGTCGAAGCCTTGAACATAGCCATCATCGAGCCTGTGTCGGGCATAAAGCCGTCTGCCGTCGGACAGTTAAAATCGGGGTGCGTGGCAATGTACCTTTTGCCCTCTGCGATAAATTTGCAGGCTTTTCTGATTTTCTCATAAGTGAGGGTTGTGTCAAATCCCAAAACCACAATATCGGGGTTTTCGTCGACAAGCTTTATGCCTGCATTTTCAAAATCTGCCGTCAGTCTTTCGTTGCCCAAAAGATAGACAGAAGCATTCGGATAATTCTTTTTAAGGTGGGAAATTGTAACGTGTGAGGAAATTACGATTTTATCGTCCGTAGCCTCGCAACCCATATTGTGAAGCTTTGCCTTGCAGACCTCGACGTTGTTTGACGAATTGTTTGTGAAAAAGCAGAAATCCTTTCCGACGCTCTTTACCCTTTCAAGAAAATCAAGCGAGCCGTCAATAAGGTTGCCGTCAAGATAAAACGTGCCGTCCATATCTATAATAAAATATTTGATTTTATCAAACAAAGGATTTTTGCTCATTTCTAAGTCCTCTCTTTTACCATTCAACCGTATATTTGTCCTCAAAGCATAAGCCGACCTTACAGTCCATGCCGAGAGCCGACAGGTTGAGATACAACGGCATATTTACATAAAGCTCTGTAATATCGCCCGTGCTTTTATCGACGTTTGCAATCAAATATACGTTTTCATATTCGCAGCGAATATCGGATATTTCAACATATCCCTCAACTGCGTCGGTAATTTCCTTTTTTGTGATTATAGTGCTTACCGCACCCGTGCCCTTGCCGTTTACGGGGTCAACCTCGGGGAGCATATATATTTTAAGCTCAAAAAAATTGCCCTTGTCGGTGCATATTGCAGACTCTACCTCATTTGCATTAAGTCCGCATACCGCATTCGGCGGCGGAAAAGCACCTGCTATTTCTGCTTGTCCCGTAAAGGTTTTCGGCTCAAGGTTTTCCGTAAGAAATTTTCCCATAACAGCCTTGCCTATCCTTGAAAGAATGGGATTGCCGCCCGTTTCAAGTACATTGTTGTAGTTTGAAACTTTATTATATGTCCTTGTAACGCTCTTTGCCTGCGTTTTGACCTTGTGATTTGCAGACTTATAGTATTCGACAATTTCCTCTTTGGTTTGAGGCATTTTCGTCAAATCGATATGCGGTATATCGTTTTCGTCGCTCGGAACAACGGTGCCGTTCGGGCTGCTCGGAGACGTCGAGGGAACAAGCGCAGGCGCAAATGCGTCCATACTCGGATTGGTGTAGGACGGGGTTTGATAATAAGTAGTGCCGTCCTTATATGCCATATAAAGCACAATATACGCTATCGCCACGCCCATAATTAAGCCGACGGCTTTTGCAAATATGCTCCATAAGGATCTGTCGGCTTCAACGCTTGCGGCGGTATTTGTTTTATTATTCATAATAACGCTCTTTTCATAAACTATGCGTGTTTATTTGCGAACATTCTGTATTTTACCTTCTTTATACTTTAATGTCAATAAAATAACAATATATTTTGTTGAGCAAATCAGAATAATATGATATACTTTTACGGTAGAAAAAATACGGGAGAAAATTATATGAAAAAATTTATTTCTTGGAATGTAAACGGAATAAGGGCGGTTATGAACAAGGATTTTATGACGGCGTTCAACAGCCTTGACGCAGATATATTTTGCTTGCAGGAGACAAAGGTTCAGTCGGGACAAATCGATTTTGCGCCCGAGGGCTATCATTGCTATTGGAACTATGCAGAGAAGAAAGGCTATTCGGGTACGGCGATATTTTCAAAGGACGAGCCTATCGGCGTAGAATACGGAATTAAACAGCCGTTTTACGATAACGAGGGCAGAGTTATAACGCTTGAATTTGAAAAATTTTATTTTATAACCTGCTACACTCCGAACTCGCAGGACGGGCTCAAAAGGCTTGAATACCGTATGTCGTGGGAAGATAAATTCAGAGAATATGTGTTAGAGCTTGAAAAGAAAAAGCCTGTTGTTTTCTGCGGCGACTTGAATGTGGCTCATAAGGAAATAGACCTTAAAAATCCGAAAACAAACACGAAAAATCCCGGCTTTACCCCCGAGGAAAGAGAAAAAATGACAACGATGCTCGACTGCGGATTTATCGACACGTTCAGATATTTTTATCCCGATGCGGAGAACGAATACTCTTGGTGGTCATACCGTTTTCACGCAAGAGATAAGAACGTAGGGTGGCGTATCGACTATTTCATAGCTTCGAAAAAGCTTGAAAAAAATCTTGTCGGCGCTTCTATTCATCAGGAAATTTTCGGAAGCGACCATTGTCCCGTTGAGCTTCTTTTGGATATATAAAGATATATATAACAGCATCGGACAGCTATATTAAAAATTTCGATAAAGGCGGTGATATTTTGAAAAATAAGTATAAGGGTATTTTACTTATGATAACGTCGGCATTCTCGTTTGCACTTATGATGACCTTTGTGCATCTTGCAGGGGATTTGCCCACATTTCAAAAAGCATTTTTCAGAAACGCCGTCGCAATGCTGTTTGCACTCGCCGTTTTATTGAAAGACCCGAGTATGTTCAAAGCGCCGAAGCGGTCATATAAATATTTGCTGCTTCGCTCTGTCGCAGGAACAATCGGACTTGTTTGCAACTTCTATGCGATAGACCGCCTTGTGCTTGCCGACGCTTCGATACTCAATAAAATGTCGCCGTTTTTTGCGATTATATTCAGTATTCTTGTGCTAAAGGAAAAGGCAACTCCGTTTCAGCTGGGAGCAATAACCACAGCGTTTTTGGGAAGTATGCTGATAGTCAAGCCCTCAATGGGTAATTCAGAGCTTTTCCCGTCGCTTATGGGTTTGTTGGGCGGAATAGGTGCGGGCGCTGCCTATGCCTTTGTCAGAAAAGCAAGTGAAAAGGGTGCGAAAGGGCCGTTCATTGTTTTCTTCTTTTCGGCGTTTTCGGTGGTCGTTCTGCTGCCGTTTTTCATTGCCGATTACGAGCCTATGAGCGTTAAGCAATGGATTTATCTCATTCTTGCCGGTGTCGGTGCGGCAGGCGGTCAGTTTACAATAACTGCGGCATACTCCTATGCGCCTGCAAGGGAAATATCGGTTTACGATTATTCGCAGATACTTTTTACCTCGGCTATCGGCTATTTCGTGTTTAATCAAGTCCCCGATTTGTTAAGCTTCGTCGGTTATGCCGTGATAATCCTTGCAGCCGTGTTAATGTTTGTATATAACAACCGTCACGAAAGGACAGCGGAATAAAAATATTGTTAAATCAAATGGAAGCAGCCACTCACATTGTATAAAATGAGTAGCTGTTTTTTATGTGCGTTTTATCATTTGATATTTTCGGCATTCTTTTTCGCTTCAAGAGCCTTCTTTTTAGCTTCCTCTGCTCTTTTAACGGCTTCCTCGGCATCCTTTTTAGCCTTTTCGATTTCGAGCTGTATTTTAGCTTCCTTTTCAGCGTCCTTTTGAGCCCTTTCGGCTTCTTTTCTTGCTCTTTCCTCGGCTTTTTCAGCCTCTTTCTGTGCCTTTTCGGCTTCCTTGCGAGCCTTTTCTTCGGCATCTTTTTGAGCCTTGAGTGCCTTTTCGGCAGCCTCTTTTTGTGCTTTTTCGGCATCACGCTCCGCCTTTTCAGCCTCACGCTGAGCCTTTCTCGCCTTGTCCTCTGCTTCCTTGCGAGCCTTTTCACGCTCCTTGGACTGCTCGTATTTAGCCTCACGCTCTTCACGCTCAACCTTGATTTCTTCCATATCTATATCGTCTGTTCCGCCGTCTCTCCAGGTGTGTATGATTTCGGGTGCTTCAAAGATTTCGTCAAGTCGCTTTATGAACGGAACAATCTCTCCGAAGTCAAGTGCCCTGTGGTCAAAGGCAATGCAAAGCGGCATAACCTGACGTATAGCGATTTCCTTTTCGCCGTTTTCGTTTACGATGACAACGGGCTTATCCTGAACAGCACCGAGTGCAATGGCACAAACCTGCGGCGGTACGATTTCAAGCAAGCATGTTTCGCCTCTCTGCTGACGGTAGGTCGAGCCGATATTTGAAACGGTAATTGTGCCCTGCTCAATGTCTCTCTTTGTAAGCCTGTCCTTTTCGGGGATAGCCTCGTATTCCTTTTTAGCCTTGCCCGAAAGAGTTTTGACCTTGTGCTTACCCGTTTTTGAGCCGATAAGACGGTAGATAGTTTGCTTGATTTTTCCGTGCTTCAATGCCGTGAGGGTGTTGTCGAGCGAAACGTCGAACATAACCTCGTTAAGATTTGTGTTTGCGACACGGCGGTTGACGTCCTTGATGTAGTCCGCCATCTGATTCAAATTCTTATTTTCAAAGTTGTGGAGATTTATTGTCATCATTTCGCCGTTCGGAAGCACCATCGGCATTGAAATATTTATATCCTCAAAGGTGTGTATTTCGCCCCTGACAAGCTTGCGGTCAAAGTCAATATGCGCATTCATGGCAGGATCTGCCTTTAGACCTTCTACTATAATTTTGAGCATAAGAGTATTAAGCGTTATCTTGTCCTCGGGAGCGCAGTTCTCGTTGAGTCTTTGATACTCAATCATAAATTCCGTCACGTCGGGCTCATAGTTATAGGTTACGTGCGGTATTGTCTCCCAGCTCTCCGCCGTCATATTAGCTACGATTTTACGCTGAATTCCGAAATGGGTCGTGCTTGTCTTTTTCATCTGCTGCTTTTTAGGCATATAAAAGTTCCTCTCCTAAAAAAATTCAGTTTATTATAAACCTTTGAAAAAAAGAAATATACGAATTTTTTGTAAATTTTATTGCTCAATCACAAGATTTTTGCAATTTACTGACTTTACAAAGTGATTTTTCTTTTTTGAAGAGATGATTTTATTGTTTTTTATCGCCCGTTTTCGCCATCTCTGAAAATACCGTGTCGAGCTTTTTGCTGTTTCCGAGTCGGGAAGTATGGAGAAATCCTTTGCGTAAAAAATCATATTTTGCTCTCCTTTTCTCCTCGTTGAAAGATTTGTTTGTTCATTAAACAACAGTATAACCGACTTTACTGTGCAAATCAAACATATATTTAATGAAAAATATGTAAAATATGTTTGATTGTAAAGCTTGTCCGTTTATGATATAATATTAACGTCATCGTCTTGTTGGGAAAGCAAAGCAAAACGTAAGACACTATTATAGTATAGGGGGCCAATATTAAAAAATGGATTTGTCTCAGAAAGTAAAGGGAGCAGTAAGTGACGTTAAGACCTACTGGAAAGTCCCGAAATTAGGTCACTATATGACCTACAAGGAAATTGCCGCTTACGCAGGCGGAGGTATCGGTGCGTATTTCATTATCACGCTCGGTTCAACACTTCTTGTTACAACTCAGAACATGGTTGTCGGCGGAGCTATCGGCGTATCTCCTACGGATATGTACATACTCTACTTGATTTCAACTCTTGCAAATATCCCTTTGACGGGTATCAGAGCGAATATTATCGACAACACAAGAGGTAAGGGCGGTAAGTACAGACCGTACATTCTTTCAATGGGTATTCCCACGGCATTGATTGCAATAGCATATGTCTGGTTCCCGTACGAAGCTATGTACAACCTTTTCCCGAATATGCTTTTCGGAAAAGAAGCGGGCTATGTAATCAAGTGCGCAATGGTATTGCTGTTCAGCTTGCTGTTGCAGTTCTTCTTCAACTTCTTCAACGACGCATATACAAACCTTATTCACGTTCTTTCTCCGAACACTCAGGAGAGAACGGACGTACTTGCAATCAAATCGGTTATTTATTCACTTGCTCCGTCAATTGTTAATATCGTGCTTCCGATTATTGCACAGGTTGTTTCAAACGACAACCTTTATGACATCAGAGTTTACAGATATTCTTATCCCGTATTCGCACTTATCGGTATCGCTCTTACAATTATCGTTTATGCAAATACCGAGGAGAAAATCGTACAGGCTAAAACACATACAATTCAAATCAGCTTTATGGATTCACTCCGTGAGGTTGCAAAGAACAAATATTTCTGGATCATCGCTTGCGCAGGCTGGCTCGGCTTCTTGGAGAGTTCTTACGGCGCAATCCTCCAGTGGTCATATACATACGGTCATACCTGTAACGGTGCTACATACGCACTTATCAGTACGCTTACCGGTAACGCTTCCCTTTGGGGAATGCTGCTTGCTCCGATCTGTATCAGAAAATGGGGTAAGAAGAAGGTACTTATCGGCGTAAATATGTTCAACGTATTGTTCATTGCGGCAATGCTTATGGGTATGCATAACATTTGGTGGCTGTTCGCCTGCGTTTACCTCAACTGGCTTGTCGGTGCGTTTGAGCAGATTACAACTCCGGCTATTCAGGCGGATATTCGTGACTATCAGCAGTACCGTTCGGGCGAGAGAATCGACGGTATGTTCGCTGCGGTTACAACAATCGGTAATATCGTAACGCTTCTCACATCTTCTATTGTTCCGTTCATTCAGAAGGCTTACGGTGTTCACGACAACAACGGTTATGCAAAGCCGTTTGATATTCTTGACGTTGATACGGGAAAACCCGGACTTCTCTATGAAATGATGACCGTTATGATTATCATGGCTGCTGTCGGCGCATTTATGAACGTTGTTCCCTATTTCTTCTATGACCTCGATGAGAGACATCAGAAGGCTATCGTTCGTATTCTTAAAATCAGAGCCTTGTTCGAGGACTACGCAAACGGCGTGCTTGACGACGGCAACCTTGTTGAAGCGGTTGATATAATCAGAGACGCTAAGGCACTTGTTAACGAGAAGCCGCAGGAGGCTAAGCGTGATTACAAGTCGATTAAGGACAAGGAACAGAAAAAAGCCGCTAAAAAGGCGTATAAGGATGTTCTTAAACGCAATGAGGAAATCGAAATTTCAAAGCTTGTTTGCGCAGAGCTTGACAAGTTTGAAACTCCGTTCTACAAAATGCAGCTTGAGGCAAACAGAGCCGTTCTTGACGGCGGACTTTCCGCTTTGCTTGAGCAGGATTTCGACAGCGTAAAGAAGGAACTCCGTCAGGCTAAGGCAATGCCCAAGAGCACTCACGAGGAGAGAGAATACCGCAAGTTCGCTATTGAAATTGCCAAGAAGAGAATTGACTCTTGCAGAGCTATCAAGGAATATTACTCAAACGGCGAGGTTCTTGAGGCTCCCGATTTCACAACTCTTGACGAATTGTTCGAGAGAGAGGACGCTTGTGAGATGAAGCTTCGTGAGCTCAACGAAATGCTCACAGAGGCTAAGAAGAACAAGGACAGCGACGAGGTTAAGAAAATTAAGGGCGAAATCAAGGCTGTTTTGGCTGAGAAAAAGATTATCCTCAAGAAAGAAAAAATCGAGATGGATATGCACGCTCGCTACGGCAGAGCTGCGAAGCCCTATATCTATGCTGAAAAGCTTGTAAGCCAGCAGGAAAATTACACTCATCTTGAGGAAATTGAATCCATATATGATGAGGCTAAGGCTCGTCATGAAGCAAAGCTTGCTAACGACAAGGCAGAGCTTGAGCGTCTTAAAGCCGAAGAGGACGCTTTGACCGCTAAGCTCAAGGCTGAAAAGAAGGCAAAAAAAGAAGCTAAGAAAGAAGCTAAAAAATAATATTGTTTAACAAACTAAAAGAGCCTTTCGGAAATTCCGAAAGGCTCAAATTTTTTGCTTTTTAATTATTTCATTTTCATTGAAATATCAAACGCCTTGACCGAGTGAGTGATTGCACCGACAGAAATTATATCAACGCCCGTTTGGGCAACGCCTCTGATTGTCTCGTCGGTAATTCCGCCCGAAGCCTCGGTTTTCGCTCTGCCGTCAATAATCTTGACAGCCTCACGCATCATATCGTTTGTCATATTGTCGAGCATAATAATATCTGCACCGACCTCAACCGCTTGGCGAACCTCGTCAAGATTTCTCGTTTCGACCTCAATCTTTGTGGTGTGACCGATTTTACTCTTGAGCGTGTTGACAGCGTTTATAATTCCGCCGCCTGCGTCAATGTGATTGTCCTTGAGCATAGCGCAGTCGGAAAGATTGAAGCGATGATTTTTGCCTCCGCCGCAGGTAACCGCATATTTCTGAAGTGCTCTGATGGACGGCAAGGTTTTTCTTGTATCCGTAATTTGAGCGTTTGTGCCCTCGCAGAGCTTAACAAGTCTGTTCGTGGCAGTTGCAATTCCCGACATGTGCTGAAGAAGATTTAATGCTGTGCGCTCGCCCTTTAACAAAAGAACGGTTTTGCCCGAAAATTCTGCGATTAGGTCGCCCTTTTTGATTTCGTCGCCGTCCTTGAAATAAGTCTTGCATTCAAACGTGTCGTCAAGAAGCTCAAAAACTCTCATTGCAACCTCAAGTCCGCAAAGCACGCCGTCTGCCTTTGAAACAAAATATGCGTCGTTGCGCTGATTTTCGTCAATAAGATAATCCGTCGCAACGTCAATATAGTTAATATCCTCTTTAAGAGCCGAAAGGATTATTTCATCAATGTAAAACTGCGGAATGTTCATCCCTCGTCAACCTCCTTCAATATTATGTGAGCTACGCTTGCAAGGCTCAATGCCTCACAATAGTCGGGGGTAATCGCAAACTTGCCGTTTTTAAGGCGGGCAAGAATTTTGTCAACCTTTTTAAGCCCCGTGTGAACAGCGTCCATATCGGGAATAACGAAATATGCCCTCTGCATAATCGAGCGTATCTCGGTACGAAGTCCCTTTGGCATCGGTGCACCGGAAACATCAAGCTGCTTGTCCTCAACCACAACGTGAGAATAACCGCCGTTGATGCATTTTGTAATATCCTCTGCGGCACGTCTGCCGAAAACCAAAGCCTCAAGCAAGGAGTTGCTTGCAAGCCTGTTTTTGCCGTGAACTCCCGTGTGTGAGCATTCGCCGACGGCATAGAGCCTTGAAACGGTTGTTCTCGCCTCAAGTGAAACGTCGATACCGCCCATAAGATAGTGCTGGCAGGGGAATATCGGAATTAAATCCTTTGTAATATCAACGCCGTGCTCAAGACAGCCTGCGTAAATTCCGGGGAAACGGTTTCTGACAAAATCACTGTCCTTATATGTTATATCGAGATAGAAGTTATTGCTTCCCGTCTTTCTGCTTTCAAGGATAATCGCCCTTGAAACGACATCTCTCGGCGCTAATTCAAGACGGTCGTCATAGCGGTGCATAAATCTCTCCTTATTGCAGTTGAGAAGATATGCGCCCTCGCCTCTGACAGCCTCGCTTATAAGGAATTGCTCCCTGTCGGGTCCGTTGAAGGCTGTCGGGTGGAACTGAACATAGCTCAAATGCTTTATCGCAGCACCCAATTCATACGCAAGGCGTATTCCGTCACCCGTTGCAACGGCAGGGTTGGTGGTGTACTTGTAAACTCTGCCTATACCGCCCGTCGCAAGCACGCAGTAATCCGCAAATACGCTGAAAGGCTTTCCGTTTTCATCGAGAATATCCGCACAAAAACCGCTTTTAACCTTTTCAAGCTTATAAACAAGCGTGTTCGGAACTTGCGTAATATTTTTTCTTCTGTGTACCTCTTCAAGCAGCTTTTTGACAATTTCAGCGCCCGTTGTGTCCTTGTGATGCACAATTCTCCTGCGGCAATGACCGCCCTCAAGAGTTTTCTGCACCGTGCCGTCGGGATTTTTGTCGAAATCAACGCCGTATTGCATAATTTTGCGAACATCATCGGGACCTTCGTGCACAAGTACATTGACTGCGTCGGGGTCGTTTTCACGGCTGCCTGCAATCATAGTGTCCTCGTAGTGAAGGTCAAAGCTGTCATTCTCAAAGCTCAAAACGGCAGCAACACCGCCCTGCGCCAAATTACTGTTTGAGAGCGTGTCCGATTTTTTGGAAAGGACAAGCACCGAAGTATCCTCGGGGAGAGAAAGTGCGGTATAAAGTCCGCCGACTCCGCTGCCCACGATAAGAACATCATATCTTTTTTCCATAAGTAAAAACATCTCTTTTACACTTATCAATTTTAGCTATAATTTTAACCGTATATAATATAACATAAAAAAACAAAAAAATAAATTATTTTTATTACATAATATTTTCGAAATTCGGTTGACTTTTTGTTAAAATAGTGATAATATAATCGGGCACAAAAAAATATGCGCTGCTAGCTCAGCTGGATAGAGTGTTTGGCTACGAACCAAAAGGTCAGGGGTTCGAATCCCTTGCAGCGCGCCAGAGAAAAGCACTTGTTCTTTTGAACAAGTGCTTTTCAGTTATATTCGCCTAACGGCGAGTTCTATTGCTACGCAGTGATATTCGGCTTTCAGCCGAGTGATATTGCCGGCGTCAGTTGAAAAGGCGGATATAATATCACTGTGCCGGCGGCACAATATCACTTTTGCGAAAGCAAAAATATCACGCCGAACGAAGTGAGGTATATCACAGAAAAGCAATAAAAATGCGGTTGTCCGTGAATGTGAATTTATATTCCACACGGTAGGGCGGTGGCTTGCTGCCGCCGTTAGATTGTTGCTGATATATGATAATTCACGGATGATATGATATTAAAATATACCCACAACCCGTAGGGACAACCCTTGCGGTTGTCCGTGAATTTGATTTAATATGTAATTTGTTGCGGACAGGGGCGAGCCCTGTCCCTACGGTCGCATAAATTTTCAAATTTGATGAAACAAAGGCTCTCTCTGACGAGGGAGCTGTCGTTTTTCGCAGAAAAATGACTGAGGGAGAGATAACGAAAATTTGATTTTTATTGCTTTCTCTCCCTCAGTTTCGCTACGCTCAACAGCTCCC
>SFGA01000043.1 GCA_004556705.1 Ruminococcus sp.
CTGAATGGGATTTATTAAATCAATATGTTGAAAAATTAAGGGAGTTTAAATAAGATTAATATTAGGAGAGGGAAACCTCTTCTTTTTTTATACTTTTTTATAATTTTCTACTACTTTTTTTGACACAATTAAAAAAATGCCGGAATAGTGATTTTGAAGTATTTCCACAAAAGGGTGCAATATCTCCACAAAAGGGTGCAATATCTCCACAAAAGGGTGCAACGTTATTCTGTTAGAGCAGTCACAGCCTTGCTTCCGAGAGTCGATAAACCTTTTATAAACCTTTTATAAAACTATTATAAACCATATGACAAAGTCACATTATAAAAAAAGTAGAATAATTTTATAATAATTTTAGTAGAATTTTATATTGACAGTATAAACACATAGGTATATAATTAAACCATAGAAAAGAAAAGGAGTGATTTAAATGAAGTCAAGAAACTTTAATATTAGAATAGAAGAGGAATTAAGAGAGGCAGGGCATAAGCTAGCTAGAGAGAAAGGTTTAACACTATCAGCTTATTTAAGAATGTTATTAATAGAAGAATTAAGAAAGGAGAAAGAACGTAAGCATGAGATATAATATAAACAATAATATGGGGGAGTTTGTTTTCTTTCAGCTCCCTAAATCAATTCAATTTAATGAAGAGTATAAAGGATTATCAGTTGAAGCTAGATATTTATATATGCTAATGTACGATAGGAATAAGATTTCTATATCTAATAATTGGATAGATAGTAATGGTGATATTTATATATATTTCTCAATAGAAGCTATATGTGATAGTTTAGATGTAAAAAACCAAAAGGCTATCAAGTTAAAGAAAGAATTAATTAAGTTTAATCTTATAGAAGAGGTTAGACAAGGATTAAATAAACCTAATATTATATACGTAAATGTACCTAAAAAATACGACGCAGGCACTGAAAATACTAGGAAGTACGAAAATCACACTTCCGGAATTCCGAATTTCACACTTCAAGATATTCATAAAACACACTCTAATAATAATAAGTATAATAATAATAAGATAATAAATAGTGTGTCATCTATAGATGGAGTTAGCATGGAAGATTTTTATAATGGAATGTATTAATAGGAGGGTTAATAATGGAAAGATTATTATTGATAAATACAGATATATTAATGGCAAATAAACCATATGGAGCAGTACAATCAAAATTATTTTATGAGTTAGTATATGATATAACTAATATCAGAATGGATGATATGAACGCTAAGGAAGTTACACTTAGTAAGTATGAAATGAAGAATAGAACTAATTCAAAGAAGTATTCAGAAAAGGAATTGAGAGAAAGAGTTTTTGGAAACAAGAAACTTAGACAACCTATAAAGCTATTAGATGATGAATACAATGTTAAAGAAGAAGTAATTGTATTTGAAGATGTAATTGAAATAGAAGACAAAGTTAAGTTTATATTTACAGATAGATTTATACAACTATTATATTTCTAACAACAAGGCTTACACTTAATTGTGTAGGCTTTTTAATTTAAAGAAAACAACAACATTACTAAAGACTAAATAGATATATCTTTTAAACTTGATATAAGCCGCATACGCGTGATATAATTAATCAAAGGATAAAATATATAAAGGTACCGCCGCGCCGCGCAGAATTGATTATAGGAGGAAATAAGATGAATAGGTTTCAAAAGAAAGTAAACAAATTAACAAAACAAAGAATGTTTATGTCTCCAGAATTAAATCTTAGAATTAAATTTAGAAAAATTAGAAAACATATTAGAGAATGTTATAAGAATGAATTAAAAGAGAAAGATTTAAAAGAAATAAATAATTTAATAAATTGGAAGACTAAATTCAAGGAGGAATTAAGAAATGGAAGTAAGAATTAAAGATGAAATATATTCAGTGATATTTGTGAATCATAATGACCACAATTTGTTTTTGAATGGAGATAGATGCTTAGGAGTTAGTGATTATAAAATTAAAACTATATTTATAGATGAGAGTTTGGATCCTTATGATATAGAAACAACTTTAGCTCATGAATTGTTTCATTGCCTCTTCTATGAATCAGGTATAGAATTGGGATATGATTTTCATAGTGAGAGCAGCGTTAACTTCTTAGGATTGAACTATTTAGATATAATTAAAATGTTTAAAGATGCTGGGTTTATAGAGGTTTACGAAAATTTATATAAAGAATTTTAAAAAAAAGTGTTGACACAAAATAATTAAGTGTATATAATAAAGACACAAGGTTGAAGAAAATAAATAAAAGGTGGTTGTTAATATGTTAAAATTTATAACAAAAGTTTGGGTTGCAGGAGAAATAAATGATTATAGAAGAGATAGAAAGAAAAGAAAAATAGAACAAAAGAAAACTAAAAGAGAAAAAAGAATTAGAAATGTAGCAGAAATAGGAATGGTAGATGAAATAGTTAGAAACGATAAATCTAAGAAAAAAGAATGGGAAAGCATTCAAAATAAATTAGCTATATCTGCTTTAGTATTTTTCATTAGTTTGATTGGAAGTTTTATGTTCATTCCGTTATTCTTTGCGGCTCTTGTTGATATATTTTATATGATAATATTAGCTTTTAAATATGAAAAGATAAAGAAGAGGAATTTAAGAAGGTAAATAAAGGAGGTTAAATAATGAACTTTGAAGTGATAATATTTTTAATATCTCAAATGTATTTGTGGTTATATTGCACTTGGAAAAAGGTAGATATGATAAAATCTATAATAAGCAGCTTGTATCTATGTATATTATTTGGATTATATTTAATGTTTTGGGGGTTATGGTAATGAAGATGATAAATGTGTTAGGTGAGGAATATAAGATAATATACGAAGAAGAAACATATTCTAACGGGAATAAAGTTTGCGGCTATTGCGATTACGAAACAAAAGAGATACACATAGACAGAAATAATAATATGAGGAATGAAACTTTAAAACACGAAATAATACATGCTATGCTTTATGAAAGTGGTATAGAGTTCGGATATTATTTTCACAATGAAGAATGCGTAAATTATTTTGCATTACAATTAGATAAGATTAATAAATGTGTAGAACAAGGAAAAGAATAATGATTAAAGTGAGCAGAATGGTGTCTGCTTGCTTTTTTTTATTTTAAATGATATAATATGCTTAGTTGATAGTTACCAACTATAAAAAGCTAATAGGAGGTTTTAAAATGGATATAAAGCAAATACTACAAAATAACGGTATAGATGAAGGGTTAGCCACTCAAGTCGCACAGGCTATAAACAGCGAACTACCTAAACATTTTGTAAAGAAAGAGCAATACAATAAAAAAGTGAATATTATTGATTCTCTTCAAGAACAATTAAATGATTATGAAGCTAAGAAAGAGGAGCCTAATAAATTTGAGGAATTATATAATTCAGCTAAACAAGAAATAGAACAATATAAAACAAAAGAATTAAACTCAAATAAATTAGCTAAAATAAAAGAAGAATTAAAGAAAGCTAATTATACAGATGAGAAAATACTAAATTCTATTTCTAAGACTTTTGATTTGAACTCTATTGAGTTAACTGATGAGGGAATAAAAGGATTAGATATTTCTGAGGTTGATAATATATTTGGTTCTTTCAAAACTACTATAACAGAAGGTTCTCATAAATCAGCTAATCCGCCTCAAAATACTCATACAGATGCAAAAGTTGAAATAAATTCTTTAGCAGATGCCATAAAAGCAATGCAAAAATAATATTTAAAATTAAAGGAGAGATTATATGTCAAATACATTATTAACTTTAGCAGAAGCTAAAGCAGCACAACAAACAGCTATAGAGCAAGGAGTTATTTCAGAATTTCAAAAAGGAAGCAGAATATTAGATGTTATGCCTTTTGATCCTGCCGTAGCTTGTGGTGGAAGTGGTTCAACTCTAACTTATGGCTATTCAGTTTTGAAAACTCCATCATCAGCAGCGTTTAGAAATATAAACGAAGAATACACTCCTAATATGGCTGTTAGAGAGGCTAAAACAGCTCAATGTAAGATATTTGGAGGAGCTTGGAAGATTGATAGAGTTATTGATGACACAAGCGGAGCATTAAGAGAAATGAATTTCCAAATGCAAGAGAAAATTGAAGGAGCTATAAACTTATTCAATTATAACTTCATAAATGGAGATAGTTCTGATTTATCTTCAGAAGCAGCTATAGAACAAAACAAGGATTATTTTATAGATGTATTAGACGATTTCTTATCAACTTTAAAGGTTAAGCCTGATATGTTAATAGGAAACAGTAAATTAATAGGAAAAATAAAATCTGTTGCTAGAAGATTAGGTTATTTCAGTCAATCAGAAGATTCTTTCGGAAGAACTATAGATAGATACGACGGAATAGAGTTAGTTGACTTAGGAGTTTATGATAGAGGAGGTCAAGCAAAAGATGTTGTAGAAATAAAAGAAGATGGAACAACTTCTCTTTATGCTATATCTTTCGGTGAAAATGGAGTTCACGGCATTTCTCCTCAAGGTAACAAACTTATAAGAACTTACGGAAAAGATGTTACAGACACAGGAGTTATGAGAGAAGGAGAAATTGAAGCAATAATGGGTATTGTTATCAAAGACACTAAAAAAGCTGGAGTTTTAACTAATATAAAAATCAAAAATCCTGCAATGAGGGGAAGAGTTAAGGTTTCTAAATAATTTCAAGAGAGGTTTAACACCTCTCTTTTTTGTGTTATAATTTAATTGGAGGTGATTAAATGGAAGAAATATTAAATTATTTAAACAATTATTTTTATAGTTATGCTTTAATGACAAATGTTACTTTCGAAGAAGATGGAAAGAGTTTCACTATCTCTAAACTTAAAAAGAATTTTTATAAAGGACAATATATAAAGATAGAAGAAACTACAATCAACGATGGTATATTTAAAATAATTTCAATAAGAGATAATGGAGATAGTATTACAATTACTACTGATTCGGTTGACTTTGTTGAAGGTGAGTTTAGATGCTTGATATTGGCTTTGGCAGTTCCTAGACCTGTAATTAAATTAAAAGAAGCGATAGAAGAATTCAAAGTTAACAACAAACCTAGTGTATATACTTCTGAAAGTTTCGGTAATTATTCGAGAAGCTGGGCTACCAATTCAAAAGGAAACGTAGTTACATGGAAAGATGTCTTTAAAGAAGATTTGAATCAATATAGATGCATGTTTGATGATAGAGAGGGATTGGAGGTTATAAAATGGCTATAGAAGATTTTTATGAAGAATTCGTCTTTGTGGAAAAGAGAAAACAATCTGATGGTATGGGTGGTTTTATAAATGAATATGTTGAAACTGTTCCATTTAAAGCTGGAATTAACACAGACCAAAGTATGGAAGCTAGAATAGGAGAGCAACAAGGAGTTAAATCTATATACACTATAACAACAAGCAAAGATTGTATGTTAGAATTTGGAGATATTATTAAAAGAAAAAGAGGTGATTCGTATTACAAGATAACAAGTAATGGTGAAGATATGATTTCTCCTATGGTTTCAGAGATGGATATAATACAGGTAACCGCTGAGAACTTTACAATTCCAATAGAATAATATATAATAGATTTTGTGAGGAGGTGAAAAGATGGGAAAGGCAAGTGACCTTGCGAAGTGTTTATATGGTTTTTTTAGCCCTATCGCACCTTCTTTTTTAGAGGGTACAGTGCCTAGCGGAACTCCATTTCCGTATATAACTTATTCTTTGAGTTATGAAGACTGGTTTATTGATGGGAATATGCAAGTTAGGATATGGACCAAATCTAGTTCTATGATGAAAGTAACTGAGTTGACTGATGCTTTAATAGATAGAATTGGTTATGGTGTAGCAGAAGATATACCTAATGGAGGTACTATTGTTCTTAAAAAAGGAAGTCCGCTTTGGCAATTTGTTCCTGACGAAGATGAAAACGTGAAATCAACAATTATAAATATAACTTATAACATTTACAAATATTAAGGAGGTATAATATGGCTATATTAAGCGCTTTCACTAAGAATACAGCTAAAAACATGCAATTAGATGCTGGATTATTAGTAAGAGGATTAACAGACATACTAAATTTCAATGGAACTATAGCAGATGAGAAGAAGTTAGGAGCTACATCTGGCGGAGCTAGTTTCTCAGCAACTCCGGAAATGAGAAATATATTCGAAGGAATAGACGGAGCAAAAGGAAATTACAAAGACGGAAATGTTATTGATAACTGGGAAATAACTTTAACAGCAACAGTTAAGGAAATGACAGCTAAGAACTTACAATTAGCAATGGCAACTGCTGATATAAAGAGTGATAATGATAAGTTTGATGTATTAACTCCTAGAATGGAAGTTAAATCAACTGACTATATAGATAACATTTGTTGGTTAGGAACTATGAACGGTTCTTCAGAGCCTATGATAATTGAATTAAAGAATGTAATGAATACTAACGGTATTTCATTTACTGCGGAAGATAAAGGAAGTGGTAGTGTAGAATTAGAATTAAAAGCACACTTCGATTTATCTAAACCTGATGAAGTTCCGTTCAATATTTACTTCCCTAAACAAGGAAGAACAATGAGTATGGCTGAATTTGTTGAAGAATATTAAGAAAGAAAAGAGGTTGTAAATTATGAAGTTAGCAGATATGCAAAATGATAAATTAATGGACATTTTTGGAGATTTATGTTACGAAATAGCTGAATTATGTGAGGACAAAGAAATAGAAAAAATGCTTTCGAATGTTTACAAGAGAGAAGATTTTGAAAAAGGCACTATTTCTGCTATGATGGTTAATGTTAAAACTTTTGGTAATTACACTAAAATATTAGGATATATAATGAAAGAAAAAAGAAATTGCTTATTTACTATATTAGCCTTAGTAAATCAAGAAGATTTAGAAGTCGTTAAGACATGGAATCCTGTTGTAACAATGCAAAAAACAAAAGAGTTATTCGGTGACAAAGATTTTTTAGCCTTATTGCCATCACAATTACAAACAAAAATAGAAGCGTTTCAAAATATGCAAACAAAATCAGAATAAAATTAAGTATTAAAAATATAATTAAATTTATAAGTGAAGAGATAGAGGAAGAGTTAAGAATTAAACTTCAACAAGATTACAATTCTAACACACTCTATTTCCAAGCTAATATAGCTTATGCTAAAGTTAATAACGGAAAGGGTATTCCTAATAATGTCTTGAAACCGTGGACAGAAATAAGAAGCAAATTAGAAGGAGTTTTCATTCAAGAAGATGAAAGAACGGATGAAGAGATAGAAAAAGAGGTATTAAGCTTATTTAAAAGGGATTAGGATAAACTAATCTCTTTTTTTATTAGAAAGGAGTGACTGTTATGAATCTTTTTAATTTAAAGGCAGTGCTAGCTATGGACTCTACTGATTATGATAGAGGGATAGATACTGCCGAAAAGAAAGTAGGAAGTTTAAAAAGTACAATAACTAAATTAGGTATAGGGACTGCGGTTGCCGGCATAGGTAAGGCCGCAATTGGAGTAGGTCAGGATTTCGAGGCAGGTATGTCTCAAGTGGCTGCTACTATGGGTATAAGTTCTGATGCTGTAAGGAGAAATGAAGGAGATTTTAAGCTTTTATCAGATGCTGCCAAAGAAGCAGGAAGCAGTACACAATTTAGCGCAACTCAATCAGCCGAAGCACTTAATTACCTTGCGCTAGCCGGAAATGACGCACAAACATCTGTGAGTTTATTACCTACAGTTCTTAACGCAGCCGCTGCTGGAGGACTTGATTTAGGTTATGCATCAGATTTAATTACAGACAGTATGAGTGCCTTAGGGTTAGAAACGAAAGATACTACTACATTTGTTGATCAATTAACAAAGACTTCTCAGAAATCGAACACTTCTATGGGACAATTAGGAGAGGCGATATTAACAGTTGGTGGAACTGCAAAGAAGCTTAAAGGTGGGACTGTTGAATTAACTACCGCATTAGGTATATTAGCAGACGAAGGAACAAAAGGTTCTGAAGCTGGAACTGCATTAAGAAACATTATATTATCTTTAGCGGCTCCAACGGATACTGCAGCCAAAGAATTGAAAAAACTAGGAGTTAGTGCTTATGATACTAATGGTAACTTTAGAAGTTTAGATGATATTTTCATTGATTTACACAAAAGTACAAATAATTTGAGTGAATCTGCCAAGAACCAAGCTTTCACTAAGATATTCAACAAAACTGATTTAAAAGCAGTTGAAACTATGATAGCTAATTGTGGAGGGCGTTTCGATGAATTGAGTGGAGCAATAGAAGATAGTGCGGGTGCCGCAGAAGAAACAGCTAAGACAATGAATATGAACTTGAAAGGTGCAATAACAACGTTAAATTCTGCTTTGGAAGGTATGGGAATTGCTATTTATGAAAAGTTCAAAGGACCTTTAACTGAAGCTGTCAATGGGGCAGCCACTGCAATTCAAAAATTAATTAAAGCTTTCAACGAAGGTAAGTTAGATAAGACTTTAATCGCAATAGGCTCTGCATTAGCTGGAATAATTACTTATATGGGTATTATGAAAGGATATGCAATAGCAACAAGTGTAATAGGAATAGGAAAAGCTTTGTTTAATGCAGTTAGCATGGTTAAATCTTTTAGTGGTGCTATGGCTATATTAAATGCTACACTTATGGCCAACCCGATAGGATTAGTTGTAGGAGCTATAGGGGCATTGGTTGCTGCTTTTGTGTATCTATGGAACACTAGTGATGGATTCAGGAATTTTTGGATCAACATGTGGAATAATATAAAGGAGTTTACCGGAAATGCTATAGAAGCTATTAAGAACTTTTTTATCGTTACAATCCCAGAATCTATAAATTCAATGATGCAATGGTTTCAAAATTTACCTAATATGATTTCAGAATGGTTGCAACAAACTATAATTAAAACAAGCGAATGGGCTACAAATATGCGGAACAAAGCCACAGAAACTGGGGCTAATTTTATAAATAACATAGTAACTTGGTTCCAGCAGCTTCCTGAAAAAATTAATTATTGGTTAGCTTATGGATTAGGTTATGCTGCTGCGTGGGTTTATGATATGGGCAAAAAAGCTATCGAAACTGGAACTAACTTTATAAACAATATAGTTAATTGGTTCAATCAATTGCCTGAAAGAATAAACAATTGGTTCAAACAAGCTTATCAAAAAGCAGTTGAATTTGATACAAATATGAGGAACAAAGCCGTTGAGTTAGGAACTAAATTTATAAACTCTATAACAACATGGTTCCAACAACTTCCTGGAAAGATTAAAGCTTGGTTTGATAACACTATTCAAAAAGCCAATGAATTTAAAAACAATATGATACAAAAAGCAAAAGATACAGGAAGAGAATTCGGTAACTGGTTAAAAACATCATTGCAAAATTTGCCTAACCAAATGATGACTATCGGAAGAGATATAGTTAGAGGTGTATGGCAAGGTATAGTTAATATGAAAAATACTTTTATGAATAACGTTAAATCTTTCTTTGGAGGAATAGTAGATGGAGCAAAAGCTGCGTTAGGAATACACTCTCCTTCTAGAGAGATGAGGGATGAAGTTGGAAAATGGATACCAGCAGGAGTTGAAGTAGGTATTAAAAGAGAAATGCCTAAATTAAACGAGACTGTTCAAGATGAATTTAATAATTTATCTAATGTTAATGTTCCGATTCCTAAGGTATCTAACGAAAACAATCAATCTAACAATTCTAATAATTTCAAAAACACTGTGATAGAAGTTCCGTTGAACTTAGATGGAGTTGAAATCGCAAGAGCTATAATAGAGCCATTTAAAATTATAGAATCAGAATATGACAGAAGTCATAATGTTAGATTTTCATACTAAAATAGGAAGGGTTTATCCCTTCTTTATTTTATGTTATAATTTAATAAGGAGGTGTTTAGGTGAACAATTTATATTTTAATAAAAAAAGCGCGTTAGAAGATTACGACTTGATAATTGTTAACGCTATAGAATATCCATTTGTCACAAAAAAAATAGAAACAGTATATGTAGAAGGAAATAGAAATGGCACTTTAACAATAGAAAATGAAGAATATGAAGATCTGTCAATCAGCGTAACTTTTAGGTTAATCAAAATGGATAATTATAAAAATAGAATGAGAGATATAAACTTTTGGTTATCTAATATAGAAGATTCTAGATTATTTTTTGAAGATTATAGAGAAAAGTGTTATAAAGTTAAATATTGTTCTATCAATAACATAAAAGATGTTCATTTCAATAGTGCTGATTTCACTGTTGTTTTTAATCTTTTCCCATATATATATAAAAACGAAGAATTTCCAACAATTATATCTAACAATTCTAATATATATTACGATGGTGATTTGGAAGGATATCCAATTATAAACCTGGATTTAGGAGAGGGCGAAAGGAATCTTTCTGTAACTATAGGAGAAAATGAATTTCAACTTAAAGGAATAGAAGGATATGTTGTTATAGATAGTTCTAGAAGTATAATAATTAACGAAAATAAACAGAGCTTAGGAAAAAAGATGATAGGAAACTTTCCAATTCTCATACCAGGAGTTAATAACATTTCGTGGGAAGGCGAAATAAACAAATTTGAAATGCTAAAAAATACAATCTACAAGGGGTGATTAAATGATTTGCTTATTTGATAGATTTTCTTCAAGAGAAGAAGTTTTAACAACCAACGGGGATTATATATTAGACAATATATGCACTAAAATGGTTATCAAAGAAGGTTTAAACGGTGATTTTATAGCAGAAGGAACTTTTATTTTGAATAACGAATTTCCTAAAGAACTTTATGATATGATGAACGAATTATCTATACTAAGAATTACTGATGAAAGTTCTGAAGAAGTATTCAGAATAATAAGCGTTAGGAAATACAAAAAATATATTGATGTTGTATGTAGACATATAACTATAACCGATACAGTAAATTTATGGCTTGAAAATGTTAAACCTACTGAATTAACTGGTTCTTCAGCTATTGATTATATCTATAAAAATTCAATAGGAAAAAAAGATTTGTTTGTAAGCTCAGATATTCAAGAAATAAATACAGCGTATTACGAAAATGTCAAGGTTCACCAAGCTTTTACAGACTTAGATAACTCTTTTTTGAATAAATGGGGAGGAGAAATAACTAGGAACGGTTACAATTTATCTATAAACAAAAGAAGGGGTATAGATACAGATGTAATAATAGAAAGCAGAAAAGACTTAACTGGTTTTGAAAGCAGAACTAATTTAGATAGTCTGTGTACGGGGATAGTCCCTAAAGGTTATGGATATTTAAAAGCTCCTATTCAATATAGCCCCTTAGTAAATAATTATCCTTCTCCTATAATTAAAGAATTTAAGTATGAATTTGTTAAAGTTAAAGATGAAAACAATCCGGATGAAGGGTTTGAAACAGAACAAGAGGGCATAGATGAATTGATAAGGTTGGCTGAAATTGAATTTTCAGAAAATCACATAGATGTAATTCAAGCTGAATATACCATAAATTATATAGATTTATCAAGAACTAAAGAATACAAAGATTTTATATCCACTCAAACTTTAGAATTAGGAGATTCTATAACTGTTCATGAAAAAGATTTTGATATAAAAGTTAATTCTAGAATAATAAGCAGAACTTATGATGTTTTAAAGAAAAGTAGAATTTCTACAGAACTATCTAATGTTAAAGTAGTTCCTAATCCTCCAACTGTAAGTAATTTGATAGCTGAATTAGAAAAGATAACCTCTAAAGGAGATAACCTATCTGATTATATAACCGCTATATTAGAAAGTGGAATTAAAGATAGCTATGTTGTTTTAAAACCTAATGAATTATTAATAATGGATTCTAAGGATATAAACACCGCTAAAAATGTAACTAGATATAACAAAAATGGTCTAGGGTTTTCCACTACTGGATATTACGGGAATTATACTTACGGATTTACGATAGACGGGAAAATAAATGCTAGTCTTATAGCTACTGGAGTTCTATCTACTGTTTTAATACAAAACGCTGATGGAAGTCTTCAAATAGACCTAGGTAATACTAATGGTATAAACTTTAAAAGAAATAATCATGTAGCGGTAAATCTTAATGGAAGCGAAATGAAATTTTATGATTGGGAAGGAACTAGTAGAACTGATCCTGTAGGAACTTTAGCATCTGTTAGAATAGTTAACAATAATACTCAAAGAAAGATTCCTGGTATACTATTAGCAAACGAGAAAAATAGTTATATGACTTTTGCTTATAAGAATGATAATGGTAATTATAGCAGTTATATAGATTTTGATATAAATAATGTAATGCCTAAGGTTCTTTCAGCTTCTGATGAAGAAAATACAAAAGCAAGAGAGATAACAACTTACAAACCAATAGCGTTTCAAGAAGGAGTAGATTTTAAAGACTATTCAACTTTCTCAGCTAGACCTTCTATGAAATACGGACTATGGTTAGGGCAAGCAGACGACGCTTATATAATAAAGAATAATTCTAGAAACTGCATAGAATTAAGTTCTGCTAGCGGCATATCTGTAAGCAATGATGATTACTATTTATTTACGGCTAATACAGAAAGGACAACATCAGTTTCGAGCAGTGGTTATAACTATTTTAATGTTACAGCAGACAGAAGATTTAGTATTTGCGACAAATTATATACTAATAATTTAGGAAATGTTGTTTGTAATGCTAGTTTATTAGTCACAGGAGATATACAATCTAATGCAGTTTATAGAAATTTATCAGAAAAATTAGATTCTAAGCCTATCAATTTGTTGCATGAATTATATATAAAAGATTTAGAAATAGAACAATTAAAATCCGACATTTCAGACTTGAAAAAACAAATAGAAAATATAAATTCTAAAATAGGAGAATAATTATGTTTAAAGAAAAATTAATAATAGATTTAATGAAAAGAAATTACTCTAAAATACAATGCTTGATAGGAGACACTTTAGAATTGGATATAGACGTTTTAGTAAATGACACTCCTTTTGATATAGAATCCTTTGATATATTAATAGAACAAGGTCTAGATAATGGTAAATTTAATATCCAAAACGCAGAAATTATAAAAAACAAAAACAATTTTGTTTGTTCTTTATCTAATAAATTTACTAGTATAAAAGGTAAGCATTTCATAGATGTTTCTATAGTTAAAAATGGTTATAAAAAAACAACTTTTAAAATTCCATTTGAAGTTTATGAAGGTGCTATATCAGAAGATTCAGAAGAACAAGAAATATATATATCTGTTCTAGAAGAAATAAAGAACGAAATACTAAAAGGAAACAACTTAAACAATGAACTTAAATCTAAAATAACAGAGGGAAATACCTTAAAAAATAACTTAACATCAAAAATAAACGAAGGAAATATTTTAAAGAATGAATTATCAACAAAAATAAATGAAGGAAATGATTTAAAAAATAACTTAACATCAAAAATAACAGATGGCAATACTTTAAAAAATGAATTGTTATCAAAAATAACAGAAAGTAATATATCTAAAAATGAATTATCTTCAAAAATAGAAGATGCTAAAACAATAAATAACACTTTATCTCAAAATATAGAAAATGGCAATATAAAACAAATAAAAAACAATTCTGATGATTGGATTAATTTTAAAAAAAATGGAGGATACATTCAAGGAAGCGGAGGTATTCAAATAAAAGGCGTTGGGTTTTCTAGGACTGATGGAAGTATTTTTTTAAGAGGGAGAAATTCTGGTGATAATGACGGAATTTATGTAAATAATACAAATGTTAACCCTGAGAAAAATTTAATAATAGACTTAGGGAACTCATCAAATAAATGGAAATCTGTTGCAGCCGGAGGAAATAATAAAAACCAAAAAGGATTTAATGCCTCTCTTAACGGAATGCTAGAACAATGGGGTATGATTTTGTTTGACGGAACTTATCAAGAAGGAGAAATAAACATAGAGGAAAGATTTCCTACCGCTTTCCCTAATTCCTTATTAAATATTCAACTTACTTTAATGGTTAATAAATATGATACAGGCAAATTTACAAATATTTGTGTTATAGATGATTTAGGAGAAAACTCTAGACCGAATGAAAGTTTTAAAATATACGCTAAATTTAAAAGCGATGGAGCTTGGACCTTTAAATTGTTTTGGCGAGCAATAGGATATTAAAGGAGGTATTTGTTAATGTATGAAAAAATTTTTTATGCTAGAATTTTCAAAAATGAAATAATGGGATTTTATTCAAACGAATTATTTAATAAGCATGAATTAGATTTTAATTTTATAACTATAGATGAAGAGTTGTGGATATATATATCAGAAGAGGGTATTAGATTTATAGATTTAGATAAATATTATGAATTTATGAAAAGTAAAGAAGAAAAGGACAATATATTAACTATAGATAATATAGATATGTTCTATTCTTAGATTTGATTAAATTAAAAAAGTATTGTATAATATAATTACAGATTGTTTCCAGTCTGTAATTTTTTCTATTTAGGAGGTAATTTATGGCAAATTGGTTAGGAGATGGAGGACACGGCGGAAAAGACCCAGGAGCTACTAATAAAGGCAGAAAAGAAAGTGAAGACGTGTTAAGAATTTCTAAAAGAGTTAAAGAGTTAATGGAATTCAATGGAGAAAAATTCGATTTAACTAGAAATACAGATACTTTTTTAGAATTGTCAGATAGAACAAATATTGAAAATAGAGGAAATTACAATTACTTCGTATCTTTTCATAGAAACGCTTTTCAACCTAATAAAGCTAAAGGTGTTGAAACTTACTCATTATCTTCCGTTGGTGCTGGTAGAGAATTGGCTTTGAAAATACAGAATAATCTTAAAGAAATATTCTACAACAGAGGAGTTAAAACTTCTAATTTTTATGTTTTAAGAAAAACAAATTGTTCCGCTGTTTTAATAGAACTAGGATTTATAGATAATGATGAAGACAATAAAATATTTGATTCTAAATTTGAAGAAATAGCAATAGCTATAACTAAAGCTTGTCTTTCTCAAGTAGGAAAAGATTTTAAATATCCTAATAATCAACAAACTAATGATAAGAAAGGTTTTTATAGAGTTATTGCTGGTAGTTATCAAGAAAAACAAAACGCTATTGATATGCAAGAAATGTTAAGAAACAAAGGTATTCCGAGCTTTTTAGAATATAGAGAATAGGATGTGATTAGGTGAATTTTAAAAATATATTAAACAAACTTAAAAATCCTCAAATAACAATTTTTTTAGTACTCCAAGTAGGAATGTTATTAATGCAGTTTGGCATAGATGTTAATAATGAATGGTTAAATAATACAATGGTTATAATTTGCTCAATTTTAGTTGTCTTAGGAATAATGAACAATCCAAATACTAAAGGGTTTCATCCTTTAGAAGAAGAAAAATAGCATATGAACTGTGACAACTGTTGCAATAAAGATGCTGTAATAGAAGAATTAAGAGAGCAAGTTAAAGATCATCAAAAAAGATTAACCATTATAGAGAGAGATAATAGCGTAAATGCTTTAAGATTTGAACAAATAATGAAGATATGTGAAGAAAATAAAAGAGAATTAGCAGAATTGAACAAAAAACCAAACAGAATGGTTCAAACTTTCATTAATGCTTTTATTACAGCTACAGTTGCGGGAGTTGTTAGCTTTATAGGATATCTATTAATGAAATAGTTAGGAGTGTGCGTTTTGGACTTAAAAGAATATGAAAAAGCTTTAGAATTAACACAAAAGGTAATGGAAGGTATAAGCGACAGGAAATTTGAAGATGACAGAAGGAACAGAAGGAAAGAGAAAGTATTATATTTTTCTTTAATAGCAAATCTAATTATGACCATTTTCTTCACTTTTGTTGTAGGATTCTTTATTTATTTTATTTCTAATTTTAATTTTGAATCTAACGCAGTTAAAGAAACTGTTACTATAGAAGGGACTGACGCTCAATATAATAGCATAAAAGGTAATAACAATTCCATTAATACTGGAGGTGCTGATTCATGGGGAAAGTAGTAGTTGAAAGGAAAAAGATAATTTTTAAAAAGAAATGATGACCAATAAAGATATTAAAAAGATTTTAAATTGTCCCTCTAGAGTTACATTGAATTTAGTATTAGATTTAGTTAATTTAAAAGATAGAGAATTAAAAGCAATAACTTTAATGGACATAAAAGGTAATACTAGA